>NZ_AUHY01000040.1 GCF_000423425.1 Meiothermus rufus DSM 22234
TAGTCCAGGTCATCGCACTTCGGTGGGTTCATGGGCATCACCCCCTTTGGAGAAGCTTGGCTAAGCACTCTCCTCCTAGCACACAGAAGAATGTCCAGTCAACTGCAACTGCGTAACTCCTAACCCGGTGACCGGCATCTCGGTGGTGCTGCTGGGGGCTTTGCTCAGCGTGCCCATAGCAGCGTTTGTAAAGATTCTGCTACACGACTACTACCTGCAAAGCCGCTTCTACCGGGAAGGCTAGGGCCAGTGCCCGCCCTCCTGCAAGGCCCGGGTAAACCAGGCCGGAACCTCTGGGCCAAAGCGCTGTCGGGCAAACTCCAGGGCAAAAGCCCCGTAGTCGCCAGAGCGGATGGCCTGGCGGGCCGTGGCCATCAGGCGGTGCAGGTAGCGCAGGTTGTGCAGCGAGATCAGGCGGGGGGCCAGCAGTTCCTCGGCCCGCACCAGGTGGCAAAGATAGGCCCGGCTATAGTGCTGGCAGGCGTAGCAGTCGCACTCGGGGTCGATGGGCTGGGGGTCCTCGAGGTAGCGCGAGAGCTTAAGGTTGAGCCGCCCCTGGGGCACCAGGGCGTAGCCAAAGCGGCCCGTGCGGGTGGGGTAGACGCAGTCGAACATATCCACCCCCAGCCCCACCGAGGCCACCAGGTCCTCGGGGTGGCCCACCCCCATCAGGTAGCGGGGCTTGGCCTCCGGGAAGAGTTCGGTGGAGAGGGCCACCGCCGGGTACATCCCCTCCTTGGGCTCGCCCACCGCCAGCCCCCCGATGGCGAAGCCGGGGGTGTCGAAGCTTCGGGTGGCCAGGGTGCTCTGGCGGCGCAGGGCCAGGTCGGTGCCGCCCTGGGCGATGGCGAAAAGGGCCTGGTCGGGCCGGGTCTTGGCCTTCAGGCAGCGCTCGAGCCAGCGCAGGGTGCGCTCTAGGGAGTCCTTCAGGTAGGACGGGCTGGCCGGGTAGGGGGGGCATTCGTCGAAGGCCATGATGATGTCGGCCCCCAGGGCTTCTTGTACCTGGATGCTCTTCTCCGGGGTGAGCTCGAGCAGGTCGCCGTTGAGGTGGTTGCGAAAGACCACCCCCTCTTCGGAGATTTTGCGCAGCTCGCCCAGGCTCATCACCTGGAAGCCGCCCGAGTCGGTGAGCCAGGGGCCCGGGTAGGCCGCGAACCGGTGCAGCCCGCCCAGGGCCTGCACCCGCTCGGGGCCGGGGCGCAGCAGCAGGTGGTAGGTGTTGGCCAAAATAATCTGCGAGCCAATCTCCACCAGCTCGCGGGGGGTGAGGCCCTTGACGCTGCCCAGGGTACCCACCGGCATAAAGAGCGGGGTTTCTGTCGTGCCGTGGGGCGTCTGAAAAAGCCCGGTGCGGGCCCGGCCAGACTGGGCGGTGATGGCGAACTCGAACACCAGGGTATTTTCCGGCCAGAAGGGGCCAGGCGCAACCCTAGTTGGCGGTACAGGTACTGGGGGCCTGGCAGCTAAAGGTGCGGGCCTCTTCCAGGCTGGGGCCATCGTAGCTGGTCTCGAGCCCCTTGCCCAGCACCTTGAACCCGGCGGCAACCCTGCTCTTGCCGTTGATGCCGGTTTTGAGGCCGGCAGTGCCGCTGTTGCCGTTCAGGGTCAGGTTGATGAAGGGGCGGGCCTCGAGGCTGGGCCCGGCCACCCCGTAGAACTTGACATCCATCACCAGCCCGGCAAAGGCGTTGCCCGAGCCCTGTACCGGAACCGAGTAGTTGAAGGTGGGGTTGAGGGTAAAGCTGGCCGCGAAGGTATTGTTCCACCCGGCGTTGGTGGTGCGGCTGCGGTTGTAGTCGAGCTCTACATTGGTGGTGAAGGTGGGGGCGATGCCCACCGTAACCGTCACCTTGCCACTGGCGTTGCTGCTCACCCCAGCAATCAGCCTGGGCTGCAACACCACCACCACCGGCACGCTGCCCACCACAAAGGCCCGCTTGATGTTCCAGGAGGCCAGCTCCTTGTTCAGGCTAAAGGGGCTATAGCTGGCGTTGGCCTGGATAGTAGCGGTGAGGCTGGCCTTGAGGGCGCCGCCCATACCCGCCTTGAAAAGCTCCAGGCTGCCATTGCTGAACTTGAGGTCGAAGCGGGGCTTGAGGGTCTGTTCGATGAAGCCATTCAGGGTGACGCTGCCCCCGGGTACCCCAGGGATATCGAATTTGACGTTGGTCAGGTTGATGCGCCCGGTGAAGTTTTGCACGCTGACGCCGTCCAGGGCCTGTACCAGGGTGGCCTCGCCGATGGTCAGGTCGGTCTCGAGGCTCACGTTGCCCGAGGCGATGGCCTCCTCGAGGGAAGCCTCAACGGTTTTGATATAAACCTTGCGCACCGCCTGGCTAAAGACGCCACTGCCCCCCACGAACTGGGTGGAAACGCTGCTAACCTTGCGCAGCAGACCCTCGTTGCAATTGCTGACCAGCACATCGCCCGATTCGGCGCTGAAGCTGCTGTCGGTGACCACTACAGTATCTGAGGCCACCTCGGTTTTATCGGGGTCGAGTACCCTAAGCCGGCTTACCGGCGTGAGGCTGCCGCTTACGCTGCCCTGCTCGGTCACCGGGTTGCAGACCTGGGCCTGGGGGCCCGGGGGGGTGCAGGCGGCCAGCCCTAGCCCGGCCAACCCAAGCACCAGCCAACGGGTCATGGTACCGCCTCCATCCAGGTCTCGGCCACATCCCGCACCTGAGCGGCGCTCAGGTAGGCCTGGGTGTGCCGGTTGAAAGCCTCGTTGCTCAGCTTACCCCTGAATAGCTCGCGGTTGGTGGTGGGGGTATCGGTGTACAAAAGGCGGAAGCGCGAGGGCCCCAGAGGCGGCACCACCAGGTAGGTGGCCTGGCCCTGGGCGTTGCGGTCGGTGGCCAGGGGGAGGGTGTGGCGGCCCGCAGGCAACTGCACGTTGCGCTCGAGCACCACCGTGGTTCCATCGCTGTCCATGGTGACCAGGGTCACGTAGCCTGGCTGGCTCAGGGTGAAGCTGAAGAACACCCGCTCGCGCAGCCGGTACTTGCCCCCTTCGCCCCGGTCGGGGGCAAAACCACCGATGATGGGTTGCAGACCCCACTCCCGGCGCTGGTTTTCGCTAATTCCTGCTTGGGGGGCACAGGCCGAAAGGAGGAGTACAAGGGCCAGAAGGGCAGACCTCATCCCTCAAGTCTACTCCGGCTTACCTGAGCCAGTGAACAAGGGCTGGATTAAGAAGGGCTTTAGGGAAGATACTGTGCGGCGTGGAGCGCTACGTTTTGGTGATGCTGGGCGGAGCCCTGGGGGCGGCGCTGCGCTACGGGCTGGGGGCCTGGGTGCAGGCCTGGGGTGGGCCGGGGTTTCCCTGGAGCACCTTTTTTATCAACCTGAGCGGCAGTTTTGTGATGGGTATTGTCTTGCGGCTCAACCTCGAGGGGGCCCTGAGCCCCGAGTGGCGGCTTTTCCTGGCGGTAGGGGTGCTGGGGGGGTACACCACCTTTTCCACCTTTAGCTTCGAGACCCTCACCCTGGTGCAGCAGGGCGAGTGGTTGCGGGCCTTGCTGTATGTGGGGGGCAGCGTGCTTTTGGGTTTCTTGCTGGTCTGGGTGGCCTATAGCTGGGCCGGGAGGTGGACATGAAGCTGCGGGGCGAGGCCAAGCTGGTGCGCATCTTTTTGGGTGAGTCGGACAAGTGGCAGGGGCGGCCTTTGTACGAGGCCATCGTGCTCGAGGCCAAGCGGGCCGGGCTGGCTGGGGCCACGGTTTTCAAGGGCTTTATGGGTTTTGGCGCCCACTCCCGCATCCACACCGCCAAAATCCTGCAACTCTCCGAAGACCTGCCAGTGCTAATCGAGCTAGTAGACAGCGAGGAGAAAATCCAGGCCTTTTTGCCCACCCTCGACCAGATGGTGCGCGAGGGCCTGATCACCATGGAGAAGGTCGAGGTCATCCAGTACCGCTCGCGCTAGGGTTTTGTGCCCCTGCTTACCGGTGGATGGGCCGGGGGCGGCTATCCTGCGGGTATGTTTGGCCACTTTTTCAAGCCCAAGACCCACGACGCCCACCGCGTGCCCCCGGGGCAGGTGCTCACCGAGAAGTTTCCGGTGCTGACCTATGGCCCTACCCCCGCGCTCAGGCTCGAGGAGGTGCGCCTCGAGGTCAAAGGCCAGGTAGAAGAAGCTAAAACCTTTAGCTGGGCCGACCTGATGGCCCTGCCCCAGTCCGACCTGACCGCCGATTTCCACTGCGTGACCCGCTGGAGCAAGCTGGACGTAGAGTGGCGGGGGATTCGCGTGCTGGACCTGATGCAGCAGATTCGGCTCAAGCCCCAGGCCAAAGCGGTGCTGGTGCACTGCTACGGCGGCTACACCACCAACCTGAGCCTGGACGACTTTCTGCTCGAGCACAACCTGCTGGCCCACACCCTTTTTGGCCAGCCCCTGCCCCGCGAGCACGGCGGCCCGCTGCGCCTGGTGGTGCCGCACCTGTACGCCTGGAAGAGCGCCAAATGGGTGCGGGGCTTCCAGTTTTTAGACCGGGAGGAGCTGGGCTTTTGGGAAACGAACGGCTACCACCGCCGGGGTGACCCCTGGAAAGAGGAGCGTTTTAGCGATTAGCGGCCCCTGGGTATACAATGCCCCCGTGGAGTGGCAAACCGGGTTAATCCTGTTGTTGGCCTATGGCTTTGGAGCGGTTCCTGCGGGGGTCTGGGTGGCCCGATTGTATGGGGTGGATATCCAGAAGGTGGGCTCGGGCAATACCGGGGCCACCAACGTTTTGCGTACCCTGGGGGCAGGGCCAGCGCTGGCGGTGGCGGCCTTCGACGTCCTTAAGGGGGGTATAGCGGTGTGGATTGCTCGTGGGGTGGGCCTCGAGGGGCCCCTCTTGGGGGGGGTGGCCCTGGCTGCGGTGCTGGGGCACAACTACTCGGTCTTTTTGCGCTTCACTGGGGGTAAAGGGGTAGCCACCAGCTTTGGCACCTTGCTTTTCCTCGACCCCTGGGTGGCCTTGCTGACCTTCCCGGTGGGCGTACTGACCATGTGGCTGACCCGCTATGTCTCGGCTGGAAGCATGGTGGGGGGGCTGGCCGCGGTGGTGGTGGCGGTTGCTTCGGGGCGGCCAGCCTGGGAAATTCTGACGGTGCTGGCCTTGGCGCTGCTCATCTTTTGGACCCATCGCGAGAATATCCAGCGCCTGCAGGCGGGCAACGAGCGGCGCTTTGGCGAGAGGGTCGAGGTTGGCCCACCAGGAAACCAGCGCTAAAACCTAACTTGGTGCAAAATTTGGTTGTTTTCCTGGATTTACCGGATAGACTGGCAAGCATGCAGGCGCTGCGCCCGGAGCCAGCTGGAGAGATTCGCCGTGTAGCCTACATGGGCGGTTTGTTGCTAGCCATCCCGGTGATTCTGGCCACCTGGCTGGTGCAGTACGAACAACCGTTTGTTCGCTGGGTGTACCCCTGGTTTGCGCTCTTGTGCTTCCAGTGGGCCTGGCGACTACAGCGGAAAGGCGATCTTTCACGAATCGAGGCCGAGGTGCTTTGGAGCGTGGGGGTCTTGTTTCTGCTCAAGATGGCTCACGGCTTTTTCTGGGGCGATCTAAGGGCTAACTGGGTGGAGATCGAGGGGAGCTACTGGGTCATGGCCTTTGTGATGATACTGGCCTACATCGTCTTCCCCCCTCGGCAGGGCTTTTGGTTTAGTCTGGCCTTAATGCTGGTGACCCTACTGCTGGGGTTGTTGCGCCTGGTGCCCGAGGTTTTAGCCGGCAACCACCAGCAGGAGTTTTTGGCCTTTTTGCGGGGCCAGATGCGCTTGGTGGCGATGGGCGGGTTGTTGTATTTGCTGGCCCTGCTCAAAGACCATCTGGCCCATGCCCACCAACAAGTGGCCCAGATGCATATTCTGGCCCGCACCGACCCCCTAACCAATCTGCCCAACCGGCTGGCCCTAAGCGAACGCTTAGAGGCCGAATCCCAACAGATGCACGGCCTCTATGTGGTTTTGCTGGACATCGATCGCTTCAAGCAGATCAACGACCGCTTTGGCCATGCCGTGGGCGATGAGGTGCTCAGAGAGGTGGGCCGCCGTCTGCGGGGTTCGCTGCGTAAGGACGATATGCTGGGGCGCTGGGGTGGTGAGGAGTTTATGATCATCCTGCGGGGGGATAGCCAGCACGACGTGCTGGCCGCAATGGAACGCCTGCGCGAGGACATAGTTTTCTGGCCTTTTGAGGGGGTGGGGACGGTCTCGGCCAGCTTTGGGGTGGCCGAGGGCCACCTGGGGGATAGCATCCACCATCTGCTAGAGCGGGCTGACCGGGCTTTGTACCAGGCCAAGCAGCTGGGCCGCAACCGGGTAGAGCTGGCCTTGGGGTAGGGTTTACCTCGAGGCCGTCTCGGTTGGCGGGGGCCCTACCAGGTACACCGCCTGCCAGGGGCGGAAGTTCGAGTGGAGTTCGTCTACCTGAATAGCCCCGCCGGGGCGGGTGATCCGGCGGGTGATGCGGGTGCGGAAGCCGTCCACCGCCCAGTCTACCTGTTTGACCTCCCCCGGGGGCAGGCTAGGGTCGGGGATGTACTGCGGGGGCGGGTGCGGGGTGCGAGAGAGGATGACGGGTTTGGAGACCTCTACTTTGCGTCCATCGGGAATCCCGTAGAGGCGCACGGTATGGGTAGTGGGGGTAACGCTGCTGCGTACCACCAGGGGGCCGGGGGTATCGTTTTGGGCCCGCAGGTTTAGGTAGGGCTGGTAGACCGCCGCGTCGAAGCCCACGATGTTGTCGTACCAGCGTACCCGGTAGGCGTGCGGGTTACGCTCGAGGATAGGTAGCCCTGCCCGATAAAGGGCCCGAAAAGCGGTGGTTGAGACTTGGCAAACCCCACCCCCCACCCCCTTGAGGGTACGCCCCCCGGAGATAACCAGGGCCTCCTTGAAGCCATTTTCTGGGGTGATCTGGCCGATGGCCTGGTTGAAGTCGAAGACCCCTCCTGGAGGTACCACGTAGCCGTCGAGATTCCGGGCGGCGGCGTGTACGTTGGCCACCCGTTCGGGGCTCGAGCCTGCGTAGTAGGTGGTGGCCTCGGCCAGCAGCACCAGCGCCTCGGCTTTGGGTAGGTTGGCGGCGCGCACCTGGGGGGCCTTGGGCACCACCTGCAGCCGGAACTCGTTCAGGTCGGGGCGCAAAAGGCCAAGCTCTAGCTGCTTGCGGCTTTCTGTCTGGTTGAGCTTCCACCCCTCTACCTCTGGACGCACGGCTAGCGTTCCTTCGGCTCCCAAAACGTAGCGGGCATCCACCGGTTGCCGGTCGTAGCGCCGGGCTATCTGGGCTAGGAGCTGGTTCAGGGCCTGGGTGTTGAGCTGTACCTCCTTCTGCACGCTGAGGAGGCGGGCCACCTGTTCGGCCATTAGGGTGTGGCGGTGGGTCTTTCCACCAGGCTCGGGGTATAGCAGGGTGATGGGGCGCAGCAGCTCGTTGGCTTTTCGGGCTACCGCTTCTAGCATGGGGGCGGTCAGGCGGGGCGGGATGCTTCGGGGAAAGAACTCCAGCACCTCCTGTTCGGGGTGCTGAAGGTAGGTTTGCATGGCGCTTTGAACATCCAATTGCCAACCGGCTTGTTCAGGCAGCACCAGGTACTGCCCTTTTTGGTAGACCACCCGGGCCTCGCGGGGAGGGCGCTCGAGGGAGCGGGCGATGGCTTGAAGGCGTTGCCCCAGCGTATCTTGGTTTATACGGGGTACTAGGGGTACGCTGACCTGGCCCCGCAGGGCCGCGATACGTTCGGTCAAACGGCGGCGCCCCACGGCAAAAGCCCTTTCGGCAGTGGCGTGGGGGTCGGGGGCCCAGCCCAGCTCGGCGGCGGAGACCTCGAGGGTTTGCCCTCCGGCCTTGAGGATGAGCCGGGGCGGGGGGGTGTTTTGTGTGGCGGCGGCAATCTTGGCGGCGGCTTCCTCTAGGGTTAGGCCCCCCAGTGCTATCCCGGCGGCCTGCACCCCGGGGTAGATGCGCTGGTGGTGGTAAAGCCCGAAGGAGATCCAGCCTAGCCACAATCCACTGAGAATGCCCAGACCCACCCACCATGCACGCTTCATCTAGCCTCGAGTATAGCCACGGGGTACGCAGGAAATGTGAAGTTTTCTGGGGCTTGAGCCCAGGAAAGGAGCAAGTTAGCATGCCGGTATGCTCCTGTGTGGCCGCGTGCACACCCTCACGGCGCAAGAAGAGGCCGAGGCGGTTTACCTGGAGGGTGACCACATCGTCGAGGTAGGCCCTCGGGAAGACCTGCAAGCCCGCTTTCCCGGGGCCCGGCGCCTGGTCTTCGAGCAGATTACCCCGGGGCTGCACGAAGCCCACGCCCATCCCCAGCTATGGGGGCTCCAACTAGAGAGCCTCGACCTGGAAGGTCTAACCGAGCCTCAGGCGGTAGCCCAGCGGGTGGCGGAAAAGGCCCGCACCCTGCCTCCGGGTACTTGGATTCGCGGGGCGGGGTATCTGTTCCAGGCCTACCCCAGCCGCGAACTGCTTGACGCGGCAGCCCCACACCACCCGGTATTTTTGCAAAGCCGCGACCTCCACTCGGCTTGGGTTAACCACCGGGCACTAAAGCAGGCTGGCCTAGGGGCCCACACCCCCGACCCACCAGGAGGCCGGCTGCTGCGGGATGAGGTGGGCGAGCCTACCGGCTACCTCCTGGAAAACGCCCAGACCTTGGTTTCAGCGGCTATGCCCCCGCCGGGGCTGGCCGAGCTCGAGCGGGGCCTGGCCGATCTGGCCCGCCGGGGGTATACCGCGGTGCACCACATGGGCTGGTGCCACTACAGCCTAGCAGAGCAGCTGGCCTTCTCGGGGCGGCTTCCGGTGCGGCTGTGGTGGGCCTTGGACCGCGACCATTGGCGCCAGGTTCAGCCCGGCTGGCGGGGGGATCGGCTCGAGCTGGCCGCGGTCAAGTTCTTTGCCGATGGGGCGTTGGGCAGCCGCACCGCTTGGATGGTTGCGCCCTACCCCGACGGCTCGCAGGGTCTGCCGCTTGACCCTCCCGGGCTTATCGAAGAGGAGGGCCGGGCGGCGTTGGAGGCTGGCTTTGGCTTAGCGGTGCATGCCATCGGCACCCAGGCGGTGGAGCGGGTGTTGGAGGTTTTCGGCCGCCTGTCGGCAAAGAAGTCTTTCCGCCCATTGCGCCTCGAGCACGCCCAGCACGTGCGCGATCAGGCCTTGCCGCGCTTTCGGGGCCTGGCTGCGGCCCTTTCTTTGCAACCCATGCACCTTTTGGGCGATGCAGAGCTGGTGCGTTTTCACCTGAAGGGCTACGAGCACGAGGCCTTCCGCCTGCGTGACCTCTGGAATACGGGCCTGCCGGTGGCCTTTGGCTCCGACGCCCCAGTAATGAAGCCCTTGTTCGAGTTAAACCTCCAAGCGGCGACCCACCACCCCTTGAACCCAGGGCAAAACCTTGCCCCAGCCGAGGTCTTATGGGCTCATACCCGGGGGGCGGCCCTGGCTGCGGGCTGGCCTCAGCACGGCCTGATCCGCCCAGGAGCCCCTGCCGACCTAACCTTGTGGGAAGGCGGACGTCCGGTGGGGCGGGTTTTTGCCGGGAGGCTCGAGGTCTAGTGGTGCGGGTATTGGGCATAGACGGCGGGGCTAGCAGCACCAAGTGGATGGTGCTGGATGGGGAAGGTCGGGTGGTGGCCCAGGGGCGTGCGGCGCCCATCATCGGGCATTTGTTCAACGAGGATATGCGCGTGCAGGTGTGGGCCGCGCTGGACTTACTCCTATCGGAGACCCGAGCCTACACCCCGGAGGTGGTGGTGGCGGGTATCACGGGCCTGGACGCAGACACCAGAGAAGCCCAGCAGATGGGTGAGTACATCGGGCGGGGGTTGGGGCTTTTGCCAGGGCGGGTGTGGGTGTTCAACGATATGGACCTGGCCTACCGGGCCCACTTTGTCCCAGGAGGGGGGATTGTCCTCTATGCCGGCACAGGTTCGGTAGCCTACCATGTGGCCCAGGATGGCCGCGTTTACCGGGCTGGGGGGCATGGCTATCTAATTGGGGATGAGGGGGGTGGCTTCTGGATAGGCAAGACCGCGCTGTGCCAGGTGCTAAGCTGGCACGATACCGGCCTGGACACCACTCCCCTCCCACTAGCCCAGCACCTTTACCAGGCGCTGGGGGGGCGCGACTGGCCGTGCATCCGTGCGTATGTGTATGGGGGCGGGCGGCAAGCGGTGGCCGCGTTGGCCCCGGCAGTGGGCCGGGCTGCCCAGGAGGGCGACGAGGCCGCAGCCCAGATTCTCCTCCAGGCGGGGCGTGAGCTGGCCGATCTGGCCCTGACCTTGCGTCATCGCCTGGGGCCGCTGCCGGTGGTGCTGTGTGGGGGTGCTTTGCAGGTGAGCCCGCTCATCGAGCAGGGGGCCAGAGAACGGATTGAGCTTACGGTTCAGTATGCCTCGAGCGCCGAGGCGGCGGCCCGTATGGCACTGGAGATGCTTTTGTCTGGAGGAAAATAATGGCTAGTTGTGTGGCTGCGGCTTGTGATGGAGCATTATGAGCAGAACTTCCCTGACTACCGAGCAGATTAGCGAAGCCTACCACGACCTCGATACCCGCCCTACCCTAGAGGTCGTGCAGACCCTGGTGGACGACCAGCTCCAGGCTCTCCAGGCGGTGCAAAAAGCGTTGCCCCAGATCGCCCAGGCCGTGGAGCAGGCCACCGCGCGACTGCAGGAAGGGGGACGGCTCATCTATGTGGGTGCGGGCACCAGTGGGCGGTTGGGCCAGCTCGATGCGGCTGAGTTACCCCCTACCTTCTCCTGGCCACCCGAGCGGGCCTTGGCCTGCATGGCTGGGGGGCGGGAGGCCTTTTGGCGGGCGGTGGAGGGGGCTGAGGACGATTTTGCCGCAGGCGAGCGCGACCTGCAGGCGCTAGGGGTGGCCTCGAGGGATGTGGTCATCGCCATTGCTGCCTCGGGTACCACCCCCTACCCCTTGGGGGCCCTGGCCGCAGCCCGCCAGGTGGGGGCTCTTACCATCGGCATGGCCAACAACCCCCACACCCCCTTGGTGCAACAAAGCCAGGTGGGCATTGTGCTGGAGACCGGCCCCGAGGTGATCTCCGGCTCCACCCGGCTCAAGGCCGGTACTGCCCAGAAAATTGCCCTAAACGCTTTTTCTACCGCTCTGATGGTGCGCTTGGGTAAGGTGTACGGCAACCTGATGGTGGATGTGCAGGCGACCAATGCCAAACTGCGAAGCCGGGCGGTGCGGTTGGTGGTGGCTGCTACCGGAGCCACGGAGCCTCAGGCCCAGGCCGCCGTGGCGGCCTGCCAGTACCAGGTTAAGACCGCCATCGTCATGCTGTGCAAGGGCCTGGATGCTGAGGCAGCCCAGGCCCTGTTGGCGCAGGCCGGCGGGAATGTGCGGCAGGCTTTGGCCCTTTAGCGTCGCCGGTTTTTCTGCAGGAAGTGGGTGAGGGCCTCTCCAGCGTTGCGCACGTGGGTGCGCATGGCCGCTTCGGCAGCCTCGGGGTTTTTAGCCTGCACGGCCTCGAGGATGGCTTGGTGTTCGGCCCGCGACTGGGATAGACGCCCAGGAATGGCCGCTGAGCTGTTGATAAGCATGCGAATCTGGCCGTCGATGGTCTCGGCGGTAGCCAACAGGCGCCGGCTGCCCGAGGCCTCCCAGAAGCAGCGGTGGAAGGCTAGGTCGAGGTCGCCGTAGCTTTCCATATCCCCTCTTTCCGCGGCTTCGCCCTGCTTCTGGAAAAGCCGCTGCAGCTTCCGTAGCAAGGCTTTGCCGTTGTTCTCTACGGCTAGTCGGGCGGCCAGTCCCTCCAGCACCTCGCGTAGGCTGTAGATTTCCCGCACGTCTTCTAAGCTGGGTTCCAGCACGAAGTAGCCCCGGTGAGGTATGGCCACCACCAGCCCTTCCCGCTCGAGGGCGCTCAAGGCTTCCTTGACTGGGGTAGGGGAAAGGCCCAGGTCCTCGGCCAGCACCCGAACCACCAGCTTTTGTCCGGGGGGGATTTTGCGCCCCAGAATAGCCTGTCGCAGGGCCTTATAGGCCTCGCGGTTCAGGGTGGTACGTGCTAGGGTCATAGTCTTTCGTTCATATTAGCACATTGACCACAAAAGATTTTAGATATAAAATCTTCTGAAAACCCAAGGAGGAATCGGTGGCGCATAGAGCTTTAGCCCACAAAATCACCGACGATGTGGCCGTGGCGGTAGCCGATCTAAAAGCGGGTGAGGAGCTGCTTATCCATAGCCTGGAGGGCGGTAGGCCGCTCAAGGTCAGACTGCTGGAGGATGTTCCCCTGGGCCACAAGCTGGCCCTTAGGGACCTGCCCGTGGGGCATGTGGTCATCGAGTATGGTGAGCCGGTGGGCCAGACCACTCAGGCCGTGCGCAAAGGCGGGTATGTGCACGTGCATAATCTGCGCACCCTACGCTGGAACTATGGCCAGCCCCAAAAGCCAAAAAGCGCCAAGAAAGGGGGGAAGTGATGGCCCGCAAGAGCGTAGCCAAAGTTCTTTCCCTGACCGGCTACCGCCGCCCCAACGGGAGGGTGGGGGTACGCAACCATGTACTGGTGCTGCCGGTGGACGACCTCTCCAACGCCGCCGCCGAGGGGGTGGCCCGGCTCATCAACGGGGCCATGGCCCTGCCCCACCCCTATGGGCGGCTGCAATTTGGTCAGGACTTGGAGCTCACCTTCCGCACCCTTTCGGGCCACGGAACCAACCCCAACGTATACGGGGCGGTGGTCATCGGCATCGAGCCTAAATGGGCCGAGCGGGTGGCCTCGGCCATCGCCCAGAGTGGGAAGCCAGTAGAGACTTTCTCCATCGAGCGCCACGGCGACCTCAACGTGATCAATATGGCTTCGCGGGCTGCCTACCGGATGGTGCAGGAGGCTTCCGAGCTCAAGCGAGAGCCCATCGAAGTATCGGAGCTGGTTCTTTCCATCAAGTGCGGCGAGTCCGACCCCACGCTGGGTCTGGCTGGTAATAAGGCCCAGGGCCAGGTGGTGGACCGGCTGGTGGATATGGGGGCCTCGGTTATCTTTGGCGAGACCTCCGAGCTTACCGGGGGCGAACACCTGATCGCCAATCGCTGCGCTACCCCGGCCCTCAGGCGCCAGTTTATGCAGATGTACAACGATTACATCCGCATGATCGAGGCTCAGGGAGTTGACCTGTTGGGCTCCCAGCCCACCGAGGGCAATATCCGCGGGGGTCTTTCGACCATCGAGGAAAAGGCCCTGGGGAATATCCAGAAGACCGGTAGCCGCCCAGTGAACGCGGTGCTGGATTACGCCGAGCCGGTGCCGCCTGGCCAGGGGCTGGTTTTCATGAACAGCTCCTCTGCCGGGGCTGAGCAGGTAACCCTGTGCGCGGCGGCGGGCAGCGTGCTGCACTTTTTCACCACCGGGCAGGGTAACGTGGTGGGGCACCCCATCATGCCGGTCATCAAAATCTCCCCTAACCCCATTACCTGCGGCACCATGAGCGAGCACATCGACGTCAAGTTGCCGGATTTGCTGGTGGGCGAGATAGGCCTCGAGCAGGCTGCCGACCGGATTATGGAGGTCTTTGTGCGTACCGTCAATGGGCGTCTGACGGCTGCCGAGCTGCTGCGGCACAACGAGTTTGTGCTGACCAAGCTGTACCCCAGTGCCTGACATGATCGTGGTTTGCGAGTTTATCAGTCCCAGTGGGTTGCAGCGCCTCCGGCAGGCGGGGATGGAGGTTTACTACGACCCCCAGCTCTGGCAAGACCGTCCAGCCCTGAAGGCCCGGCTGGCCCAGGCTACTGCCCTGGTGGTGCGCAACCAGACCCGGGTGGATGCCGACCTGCTCAAGGCCGGGCCGCACCTGAAGGTGGTGGGGCGGCTGGGGGTGGGGCTGGACAACATCGTTCAGCCCGACTTGGAAGCCGCAGGGGTGGCGCTTTACTACCCTAGAGGGATCAACGCCAACGCCGTAGCCGAGTATGTGCTGGCCGCCCTGTTGCACCTCGCGCGCAACCTGGTTGGGGCTGCGGCCCACGTGGCCCAGGGGGGCTGGAACCGCACGGCCTTTGGCGGTTTCGAGCTTTCGGGTAAGACCTTGGGGCTGATTGGTTTGGGGGAGGTAGGGCTTAGGGTGGCCCGGCGGGCTCGAGCCTTCGGCATGCAGGTGGTGGCCTCCGACCCCATGCGCCTGCCCTGGGAGATGGCCGTGGAAGACCTGGAGATTCGCCTAGTCTCCACCCCCGAGGTGCTTCGCTCGGCCCAGTTTTTGTCGCTCCATGCCCCCCTTACCCCCGAGACCCGGGGCTTGATCCGGGCCGAGACCCTGGCCCTCATGCCCCGGGGTAGCTACCTGATTAACACCGCCCGGGGCGAACTGGTGGAGGCCGCCGACCTGGTCGCTGCGCTTCGCTCGGGGCACCTGGCGGGGGCGGTGCTGGATGTGGTGGACCCCGAGCCCCTGCCTGCCGAGCACCCTTTGCGGGGTGTGGATAACCTGTGGATAACTCCCCATATTGCTGGTCTGAGTGCCGAGGCCCAGGAGGCGGTGAGCCTGCGGGTGGCCGAGGGGGTTTTGCATCTGTTGGGGGTTGCATGAGAATCGCCTATCCCGAGTTAGAGCGGCAGCTCTGCGCCCACTTCCAAGAGCTGGGACTGGTGCCCGAGGGGGCCCGGGCCATGGCCGAGGTGATCCTCGAGGCCGAGCTCGAGGGCAACCGGGGCCACGGCCTAACCCGCGTTGCCCAGTACACCCAGCAGCTCCGGGCCGGGGGGCTGAACCCCCAACCGCGGATGCACCTCGAGCAAACCCGGCCCAGCGTGGCCATTCTCCATGCCGATGGGGCCCCTGGGCCAGTGGCTGGCCTGCGGGCGGTAGAGGCCTTGGTTCCCATGGCCCGTTCCCAGGGCAGTGGGGTGCTGGCGGTGCGCAATGCGGGGCATGTTGGGGTGCTCTCGGCCTATGTGAGCCGGCTAGCCCAGCAAGGGCTGGTGGCCTTGGCCTTTGCCAACACCCCGCCAGCCCTTGCGCCGGGGCCGGTCTTGGGCACCAATCCCATCGCTTTGGGCGCCCCAGCCCATCCTCAGCCGGTGGTGGTGGATGCCTCCCTTTCGGTAGTGGCCCGGGGTAAGATTATCGCAGCAGCAAAAAAGGGAGAGCCCATTCCTACAGGCTGGGCCCTCGACAAAAGAGGCCAGCCAACCACCCAGGCCCAGGCTGCCCTGGAAGGCTCGCTGTTGCCCATGGGTGGGGGAAAAGGGCTGGCCTTGGCGGTACTGGTGGAGATTCTGGCGGGTGCTTTGGCGGGGGATGTGCTTTCCCTCGAGCTACCCCTGCCCTGGATGCCGCCCGAGCAGGCCGCCAAGCCGGGGCTTTTGTTAATGGCCTTTGATCCGTCGTCTTTTGGCCACCACTACCCCGCCCGGGTGGCGCAGCTCATCCAGGCGCTGCAGGAAGCGGGGGGCCGGGTTCCCGGGGCACGCCGGGCCGCTTTGCGGGAGAAAGCCCTGCGGGAGGGGGTGGAGGTGGAGGAGAGCCTGCGGGTCGAACTTGGCGAACTTGGTTTGCACATAGAAGGAGGAAACCCATGAGGAAGATGGTTTGGCTGATGGTAGCTTTGTTGGTGATGTCGGTGGGCCTGGCCCAGCAGACCCGGCTGCGGGTGTTTGTGGGCGGGCAGCAGCGCCCGGATGTGATGCGCAAAATCTTCGACCTTTACCAGTCGCGTAACCCTGGGGTCCGGGTGGATGTGGAGGTCGGGGGCGCGACTTCCGATCAGCAGCAACAGTACCTCACCACCGTGTTGGCCTCGCGCGATCCCAGTATCGACGTCATCCTAATCGACGTTATCCGTCCCGCTCAGTACCTGGCTAGCCGTTGGGCCGACACCCTGGACAAGTACCTTCCGGCGGCCTCACGCCAGAGCCTTTTACAGCAGTATCTGCCCGCCTACTCCCAGGCCAATGTCATTAACGGCCAACTGGTGGCCCTGCCTGGGTTTGCCGATGCTATGTTCTTGTACTACCGGGCCGATCTGCTGGAAAAGTACGGTTTCAAGCCCCCCACCACCTGGGATGAGGCCATTCAGCAGGCCCAGACCATCCTGCAACGGGAGAACAACCCCAACCTCAACGGCATCGGCTTTATCGGTGCACCGGTTGAGGGAACGGTGTGCACCTTCCTCCTGCCCATCTGGGCGGCGGGGGGCGATGTGACCAACGCCCAGGGCCAGTTTGCCCTTACCGTGGAGCAGGCCCAGCGGGCCCTGCAGTTCTGGGTGGGCCTGATGGATCAGCGGGTCTCGCCGCCCAACATGGCGGAAAAGCCCCAGGACACCATCCGCAGCGAGATGCAGGCGGGCCGCTGGGTCTTCGGTACCCTGTTCGCTTATGCTTGGAATAGATTCCAAAACGATGCCGATAGCCAAGTCAAAGGCAAGATCGGGGTGGTGCCCCTGCCGGCCTTCCCCGGAGGGCGCCAAGCCAGCTGCCTAGGAGGCTGGCAATGGGTAGTCTCCGACTTCAGCCGCAACAAGGCCCAGGCCCACAAGCTGGTGCGCTTCCTGAGCAGCCCCGAGGTCTCCAAAATCTTGGCCATCGAGGCCTCCAACCTGCCGGTCTTCCCCGCGCTTTACCGCGATCCGGATATTTTGCGGGTAAACCCCTGGTTCGCCCAGGCCCTACCGGTGGTTCAGGCTGCCCGGGCCCGTCCCCAACACCCTCGCTATGCGGAGATTTCCGAGGTCATCCGGGTGACCACCAACCAGGTGTTGGCCCGCCAGAAGACCCCAGAGCAAGGGGCGCGGGAGATCGTAAGCCGCTTGCAGGCCATTTACGGAGGGCGCTAGCCATAGGCTCGTTAGGCCGCTCAGTGAGGGGTGGGAGCCGCTTGGCTCCCGCTCCTCTACCGAGCGGAGCCCCATGCGGATGGCCGAAACAGCAAAAATAGGCCACTGGAGGTGTGCATGACGCAGCCTAAGTATCGCCGCAGCTTCGGTGACCTGAGCGAGCGGGCCCTGGCCTTCTGGCTCTTGCTCCCCGCAGCTATGTTGTTGGCCTTGGTGGCTTTGTACCCAGTGGCCCGCCTGATCTACACTAGCCTTTTCCGCCGTCGCCTGACCGATGAAACCGGTCTTAGTCCGGTCTACGTGGGCCTATCTAACTTTGCTCAGGCCCTATCCGATGAGCGCTTTTGGACAGCTTTGTGGAATACCTTACTCATCGTGTTGGTTACGGTGCCGGGGGCTTTGCTGGTGGGGCTTTTGCTGGCTTTGCTGGCCAACCTTCCCTTTCGGGTCAAGTGGCCAGTGCGACTGGGGTTGCTTCTGCCCTGGGCCTTGCCGCTGGTCTTCGCCGGTCTGATCTTCCGCTGGTTCTTCGACAGCCAGTACGGGGTGGTCAACGATATTCTAGTACGCCTGGGGGGGGAACGCTTGTTGTGGATTACTACCCCTGACCTACTTTTCTGGGCCATCTGTATCAGCATTATCTGGAAGAGCAGCTCTTTTGTGGCCCTGATTCTGCTGGCTGGTTTGCAGGTTATCCCTAAGGAGCTTTATGAGTCGGCAGCAGTGGACGGGGCCAACCGCTGGCAGAGTTTCTGGCGCATCACCTTGCCCTTGCTGACCCCGGCTATCCTGGTTGCAGCCATTTTTCGTACCATCACCGCCTTTCAGACCTTCGATATCCCCTATGCCATGCAGAACGGGGGTAGCGCCTTCGAGACCCTGGCCATGTATGTGCGCACCACCAGCATCGAAAACTTGAACTTCGGTTATGGCTCAGCCCTAGCGGTGCTGATGTTTCTGATTAGCTTCGCGGTGACCTTGGTTTACTTGCGCTACGTGCGTGGAGCTGAGGATTGAAGGGGGCGTATGCGGCTCAGTACTCCACGCATCTGGCTTTGGCTTGCAGCGGCCATCGTAATGGTCAATGGGTTTTTCCCAGCAGTTTGGATTCTGCTGACCTCCTTCAAAACCGAAGGAGAGCTGACTCAGATACCCATCACCTGGTGGCCGGAGAACCCCACCTTGCAGAACTACATCCAAGCCTTTACCGGTGCTCCCATCGGACGCTACTTCATCAACAGCCTGATTGTGGCGGTAGGAGCTACGCTTTTGTGCGTGTTCGTCTCGGCTTTAGCAGCTTATGCCCTGGCCCGTCTGCGCATCCCTTACAAGACCCTGATTTTCTCCCTTCTGGTAGGGGTTTCCATGTTCCCTACCGTCACCTTGCTTTTGCCCTTGTTCGAGATGGTCCTGGCTTTGGGTTTGCGCAACAACTACATTGCCCTGATCCTGCCCCACGCGGCCCTTTCCATTCCCGTGGCCACGTTGGTGCTGGTGAGCTTCTTCCAGGGTATTCCCAGGGATTTGGAGTCGGCGGCCATGGTGGATGGCTGTACCCGGCTGGGGGCTTTATGGCGGGTGGTGGTGCCCCTTTCGGCTCCGGGAGTGTTCACCGCTAGCATCCTGGCTTTTGTCAATAGCTGGGACGAGTTTTTGCTGGCCCTGACCCTGATGCCTTCCCAAGCCATGCGTACCCTGCCAGTGGGGATTCAGTTTTTGCAGGGGGAGTACACCTTTCCCTGGCCGCTCATCTCGGCAGCGCTAGTGATTGCTTTGGTTCCGGTGGCCCTGGTGATCGCCATCTTCCAGGAGCGGGTGGTGGGCGGCCTGACTCAGGGTGGGGTAAAGGGTTGAAGGAGCTTCATAGGAAAAATCGGTGAGAATATCTTTATGCGCGTGCTAAGGATTGGTCTGGTGCCCATTGTGCGCCCCCTTTTCCGGGGTGCCCATTTGGGCTTCGAGCACACCGCCCGGCAGGCCCTAGAAGCCCTAGGCCCTCGCCTAGGCTTCGAGCTGGTCTATCTAGCTGAACCGGTGGCCGATGCTCTCCAGGCCGAGGCCGCAGCCCGGGCGGCCCAGGGGGCTGGCCTGGATTTCCTCTTGCTGCAACAGGTGACCTTTGCCACGGGCGAGGTATTGCGGCCTTTGCTCGAGCTGCCGCTTCCCCTGGGGCTGTGGGCCCTGCCCGAGGTGTGGGAGAGTGGGCCGCTGCCACAAAACGCCCTCTGTGGCCTCAACCTGGGGGTTTCTTTGGCTTCCCGGCCCACCAAGTGGTTCTACGGTACGGTGGAGAACACCTGGTTCCAGACCCGCTTGAAGACCACCTTGGAAGCTTTACGCGGGGCCAAGGCCCTGCAGGAGGGACGGGTGCTGTGGTTGGGGGGGGCTGCCCCCGGCTTTTTTGCCTTTGAAGCCCTACCTGAGACCGGCCTGGTGGTAGAGAAGGCCGGACTAGACGAGCTTTGGGTGGCGCTGGCGGCGGTCTCGGAGGAGGAGGTGGCCCAGCGGGCGGCGGGATTGAAGGAGCTTTCCGAGTACCCCCCTGAAGCGCTGCAACAGAGCGTTCGCCTCGAGCTGGCCCTAGAGAAACTGGCCCGGCCCTACGCCGGAGTGGCCCTGCGGGAGTGGCCGGAAATTCCCGAGCGAACCGGGGTGATGCCCTATGCAGCCATGGCCCGCTTGAGCGATCAGGGGTATACCTTGGCCCCCGAGGGCGATCTGATGGGGCTTGGTAGCATGTTGGCCCTGCAGGCCATCTCCGGTCAGCCGGCGCTTCTGTTGGACATCGCCCACCTTTCCTCCAAGGGGGTCATGCTCTGGCACGGGGGGGAGGCTCCCCAGGCTTGGGCGGCGGGCCCCACCCGGCTGATACCGCATTTCAACCGTCGGCTGCCCGCGGTGCGGGATATGGCCCTGCGGCCCGGGCCGGTGTGCGGGCTGCGCTTGCTGCCGGGGCGGCGGGTGGTGGTGTATGGGGGGGTTTTGACTGGGGAGAAGGGCTATGAGGGGGACTCGAGCTGGTTTACCCAGACCACCTGGGCGGGCTGGCCCCTAACCCCCCGCCAGTTTGTGGCAAGCTGGCTGAACCACCGCCTGCCCCACCACTTGGTTTTAGGGATGGGGGCCTACCAGGAGGCCCTTTTGGAGATGTGCGCCTGGTTGGGCCTAAAGGTGCTGCCCGCTTTGCCAGAGGAGAATCGGCTGGTATGGTGAAGGTTCTTACGGTGGGCTGGGCCAACCTGGACCAGCGTTTTTACATAGAGGAGTTTCCTCCCAGCCAGAGTCGCACCGGGGTACGGGCCTACCGCGAGACCATTGGGGGACCGGCGGCGGTAGCGGCAGTGGCCGCCGCCCGCTTAGGGGCCGAGGCCCACCTGGTGAGCCGCCGGGGGGAGGATGCCATGGGCGAGCGTTTGCAGGGGATGCTCGAGGCCGAAGGGGTCAAAACCCACTTCCAGCTTGGCTCGGCTACACCCGTTTCCGCGGTGCTGGTTACGCCGGAGGGCGAACGCTATATCTTCCCCTACCGGCCTGCGCTGCCCGAGGAACTTGTGCTGAGCGAGGAGCGGTTGCTAAAGGGGGTGGGAGCGGTGCTTCTGGATGGGCGCTGGGCCTCCGCCGGCTATGGCCTGGGTCAGGCTGCAAGAGCGCGCGGAATTCCAGTTGTGCTCGACCTTGACCGTGACCGTGATGAGGATTGGATGCTGACCCAGGTGGCCACCCATGTGGTAGCCTCGGAGGAACTGGCCCAGAAGAAAGGGGGGGTGGAGGCCCTCCTGGCCCAGTTGCAAGCGCTGGAGGTTTTTGCCGCCGTAACTCTGGGCGCTGAGGGAGTCGCGTATGGGGGAGGGCAGTTAGCGGCCCACAAGGTACACGTGCGTGATACCACCGGAGCGGGGGATGTGTTTCACGGCGCCTTTACACTGGCGATTGCCGAGGGCAAGGGTAGTGTGGAGGCCCTCGAGTTCGCTACGGCGGTGGCAGCCCTGCACTGTGCCCAAGGCACCCCGCCCTGCCGGGCTGAGGTGGGGGTTTTTTTGGAAGGCGGAGGGCATGGGCTACTTTGAGGCGCTGCGGGCCTGCTGGGGGCCAGGGCCGCTATTGATGGTGGGGGCAGGGGTTTTGCTTTTGGATCAGGAGAATCGGGTACTGCTGCAACAGCGCACCGACTCCCAGGACTGGGCCACCCCTGGGGGAGCCTGCGAGTTGGGCGAGAGCCTCGAGCAAACTGCCCGCCGCGAGCTTTGGGAAGAGACGGGCCTCGAGGTAGGCGAGCTGCGCCTGTTCACCTTGCTTTCCGGCCCGGAGTACTACTACCGTTACCCCAACGGCCACGAGGTCTACTACGTTTCGGCCCTCTTCCTGGGACGCTACCAAGGTGAGCCTTTGCGACCCCAGCGCAGCGAGACCCAGGCCCTGGCCTTCTTTTCTTTGGATACCTTGCCCCCCTTGCAAGGCCCGGTGAACCGGCAGGCCCTAGCGCTTTTATACCAGGCTTGGCGACGGGGGGCGTTGTGAGGCCACCTTTTGTTGAACTCTTCGGAGAATATATACATGCTCTTCCGGAGCGGTATCAGGCCAGGTGGCCCAGCCCATTTGCCTCGAGTAGCTCCTTCACCATTACCTTCTCCCCCCGCTTGACCGAGATCTCGGCAGCTACGCCCACCACCACGCTCCAGAAGCCTTCCTCGGGGGTGGCCGCACCGGAGGGCTGGCCGTCCATGGCCTCGATAAAGCGCAGGTGCTCGTAGTAGGTGGCCCCGCTGTGGCCGGTCTCCTCGATGAGGGCCGGGTAGCTGGGGGTCATGGTGCGGGAGGTGCGGTCGGGGAGGCAGATGACCTCGAGGTAGTTCTCCCACTTGGAGTAAGCCTGGCCGTTCACCCCCTCGCTGGCCTTGAGGCGGCCTTCGTCGCCGCAGATGACCAGCTCCTCGTAGACCATGGGGGCAAACATGCACAGATTGAAGTTGGCCCGCACCCCGTTGGCGTACTCCACGATGACGAAGGCGTTGTCCAGGATGTCTGCGCGCTCGCCCTGGTACTCGAAGTCTTTGAAGTTGACTGCCTGGCTGCCCGAGGCGTACACGCTCACCGGGCGCGACTCAGCGAACAGGTTGAACAGGTCGAAGTAGTGGCAGCACTTTTCTACCAGCGTTCCGCCGGAGTATTTGGAGAACTTGTTCCACTGCCTGACCTTGTCCAGAAAAGGCTCGCGGTGCTCGAGGATGGTGAGGGTCTTGATCTCCCCCAGGCTACGCCGCACCTTGGCCTCGTGGATGGCCTCCACATAGATGGGCTTGTAGCGGTACTGTAGCCCGATTTGCAGTACCTTGGGGTAGTTTTGCGCGATCTGCCATATCTCGTAGGCGTCGGGGATGTTGGTGGCCATGGGCTTTTCCAAAAGGATGTGCTTGCCCGAGGCTACCGCCACCTTGAGCACCTCGAGGTGGGTGTGGTTGGGGGTGCAGATAATCAGCCCGTCCACGGCCGGGTCGTGGCAGGCCGCCTCGAGGCTCTCGTACACCACCAGAGGCTCCTGGGTGAACTGGGCCTTGATGCGCCGGGCGGCCTCCACGCTGCTGGGGTTGGGGTCGTAGACCCCATGGATGGTGCAGCGGCCCTCGAGCAGGGTAACCTTGATGTGCTCCTGCCCGTTGACCCCCACCCCAATCACGTTGAAGCGGTACTTGAGAGGGCCGGGGTTCATCAGGAAGCGGTCTTCCAGGGGGATATAGGCGAACTTAGGGCTCAGGGCGTGCAGCCGGTTGGCGAACTCCTTGTTGCGTTGCATATTTTTAGATTATAAATCTAAAATCTGACCGAGGGGTTAGAATCGGGACACAGGAGGTCGTATGCCCTACATCCTTGCCCTCGACCAGGGAACCACCAGCAGCCGGGCAATCGTGTTTGACCTGGAAGGCCGGCCCCAGGCCATGGCCCAGCAGGAGTTCATGCAGCACTTCCCCCAGCCGGGCTGGGTGGAGCACGACCCCATGGAAATCTGGCAGACGCAGCTCCAGGTGGCCCGCGAGGCCATCCAGCGCGCGGCCATACCGCCCAGCGAGATTGTGGCCCTGGGCATCACCAACCAGCGCGAGACCACCGTGCTGTGGGAGCGGGCGACCGGCCGACCGGTGCACCGGGCCATTGTCTGGCAGGACCGCCGCACCGCCACCATCTGCGACGAGTTGCGCCGGGCGGGCTACGAGGAGGTCTTCCGCCAGAAGACCGGTTTGGTGCTAGACGCCTATTTTTCCGGGACCAAAGTAAAGTGGCTGCTGGAAAACGTGCCGGGGCTGCGGGAGCGGGCCGGCAAGGGGGAGCTGTGCTTTGGCACCATCGATAGCTGGCTCATCTACAACCTGACCGGCGGCAAAGTCCACGCCACCGATGTCTCCAACGCTTCGCGCACGCTGCTGTTCAACCTGCATACCCTGCGCTGGGACGAGCATCTGCTGGGCATCCTGGGCATTCCCAAAGCCCTGCTGCCGGAGGTGCGGCCCTCGGCGGGGCTGTTGGGCGAGAGTGTTCCCGAGCTTTTGGGGGCGGCCATCCCCATCAGCGGGGTGGCGGGCGACCAGCAGGCGGCCTTGTTTGGCCAGGCCTGCTTCACCCCCGGCATGGCCAAAAACACCTACGGTACCGGGTGCTTCCTGTTGATGAACACCGGGGGCGAGCAGGTGGCCTCCCAGCGGGGTCTCCTGACCACGGTGGCCTGGCAGCTAGAAGGGGAAAAGGCTGAGTATGCCCTGGAAGGCTCGGTGTTTGTGGCTGGGGCGGTGGTGCAGTGGCTGCGCGACGGCCTGGGTATAATTCGACACTCGAGCGAGGTGGAAAGCCTGGCGGCCAGGGTTACGAGCACCGATGGCGTGTATCTGGTTCCCGCTTTTGTGGGGCTGGGCGCGCCCTACTGGGATGCCTATGCCCGTGGAACGCTGATCGGCCTGACCCGTGGAAGCACCGCAGCCCATATTGCCCGGGCAGCCCTGGAGGCCATTGCCTACCAGAGCCGGGATGTGCTCGAGGCCATGGAGGCCGACTCGGGGCTGCGGCTTTCCGAGCTAAGGGTGGATGGCGGGGCCAGCACCAACGACCTTTTGATGCAGTTCCAGGCCGACATCCTGGGTACCCCGGTGGTGCGGCCCCAGGTGACCGAGACCACCGCTTTGGGGGCGGCTTACCTGGCCGCGGTGGGGGTGGGCCTGCTCACCCGGGAGCAGATTGCCCAGCGCTGGGCAGTGCAGAAGCGTTTTGCGCCGGCCATGCCTGAAGAAGCGCGGCAGCGGCTTTACAACGGCTGGAAAAAAGCGGTGGAACGGGCCAAACACTGGGCGGATGGCTGAATACACCAGAAGACCGGGGCCAGCCTCCGCAGCCTGGTGAGGAAGTATGGCGTGAACGGTGGAACAGCCTTGGGTGCAAGGGGAGCCCCTCGTTATTGATGGGGCCAGGGCGGAGTGATGCCTTTGGTCGTTATTTGTTGACCAACCATGGTCATATACCATTGAATGGGGTTGGCAATGTCTAAGGCTTCCGTTGGGAGCAAGAAGCTGGTCAACATCGCTGAGGCCAAGGCCCAGCTCTCCCGGTTGGTGGAACGCGTCGAGCGGGGGGAGATCGTCCTTATCGGGCGGTATGGCCGGGTGGTGGCCAGGCTGGTACCTCCCGAGGCCCCTCCCAAGCCCAGGCGGGTGCTGGGGGTCTGGAAGGGGCAGATCTGGATTGCCCCGGATTTCGACCAACCCGAAGCCGAGGTGGCCCGGCTGATGGAGGAAGGCCCGGTTGAACCTGTTGCTCGATAGCCACATCGTGCTGTGGTGGCTTTCCGACGACCCGCGCCTCTCTCGCAAGGCCCGCCGGTTGATTGAGCGGGCCGACGAGGTTCTTGTGAGCGCCGCGACCACCTGGGAGCTGGCGGTGAAGGTTTCGCTGGGCAAGTTGCGGATGCCGGAGGGTTTTCTGGAGGTGGTGGAGCAACAGGGGTTCACCCATCTGCCCATCACGCCGCTGCACGCTAGGGCCGTGCAAGGCCTGCCATGGCATCATCGCGACCCCTTCGACCGCATTCTGCTGGCCCAGGCCACCGTCGAGGGGTTAGGGCTGGTGACTGCAGATGAAGCGCTGGCTCCGTATGGAAGTTTGGTGATCAGGGTCTAAAGAGTCCATTGCGGCTTTGGTGACGCTAGGCCCTTGTTTGGAACATTGGCGCCGCGATGCCCAACACTGCCAGATGCACTCTATAAGTCACCAGTTTCTGTGGGGCTTATTTGTTGAAGGTAGCTGTATATTCGCAGATCCTGGTATCGCCCGTGGCGGAGTACCGCCTCTCGCATAAGTCCCTCCTGAACAAAACCTACCCCTTCAAGGCAACGGATCATGGCATGGTTAGTAGCCAGGCAGTTAGCCCCCAAGCGATGGAGCCCCCAGTCATGGCAACCTAGCTGAATCAGACAGCGGAGCGCGGCCTGGCCTAAGCCAAGTCCCCGCAAATCGGGCTCGCCTATGAGCAGGGCAATTTTTGCGGCCCGGTTTTTCCAGTCAATGTGTTCTAGAAAGAGCAAACCTGCATCGCGATTCTGCTCCAGGGCTTTCACCACGTATAGCTTGCGGTCATCGCGACCCAGCCACTTCTTGAGCAGATCCTGCACCTCGCTGAGGGAATACCCCAGGAAGGGTTGGAGGATGGCGTACTCCACCACCTGCGGCTCGGCATACCACCTCTGGATTACAGCGGCATCGCTAAGGTCGACAGGCCGCAGGTGCACGCGCTTCTGACTAAGTACACTCACGATAGACTTTTACAGTGGGAAACTTTCGGTACATTGAGTTGAGCCAAGAAGAGGATGAACAACTGCGGGCTATCGAGCAAAGCCCCCACATGAACAAGAAGGTGAGGCTGCGCAGTCAGATGATTCGGTTGTCGAACCAGCGTTGGGAGATGAGTCGGATTGCCGGGTATGTCGGATGCCACGTGCGGACGGTTGGCGCAGCGCTGAATGCCTGGGTAAGCCGGAAGTTCGAGGGACTGGCGGATCGTCCCCAGAAAGGCAATCGGCGCAAACTCCACGCAGAGGCCTTGCAGTTTATGCGGGATA
>NZ_AUHY01000041.1 GCF_000423425.1 Meiothermus rufus DSM 22234
GCAGGTGCTTAGGGCGGCGGGAGCGGGGTTTGAGTCCGGCCAGGCCCTTTTCTTTTAGGGCTTTTTTCCAGCGGTGGTAGGTGGCCCGGCTGATCCCCACCAGGGCCTGGATCTCCTTCCAGCTCTTTTTACTTTCACGCAGGGCTTTGACCAGTCGGAGCTTGCGCAGACGTTCCTTGACCTCTGGGTCGCCTGCTTTGGCCTCGGCCAGCCTCTGTGCTTGTCTAGCGCCTTGCCATATCTCTCGGCCAACGGTGGTAAACTGCACCTGGGGAACCTCCTTTCTTGGTTGGTTCCCCTCTTTTTATCCCAGCTTAGAGTCTCACATGTGTTTGTCCAGGTTCATAGTTTGGTTTTTTTCCTGGACTTCGCCCTTGCCCCGGATAGTATGGGGGTATGGACTTACTGGTGGTGGTGCCTCATCCGGATGACGAGGTATTTGGTGCAGGGGGAACCCTGATTCAATACGCCGAATGGGGTTTGGAGACCGGGCTGATTACCCTGACTAGAGGGGAGGCCGGGCGCACCTTGGGTTTGTGTGCACCCGAGGCGCTAGGGGCGTTGCGGGCCCAGGAACTACAGCGAGCCGTGGATATCCTGAAAGTGGCCCACTTTGAGCTATACGATTTTCCCAATGGTCTACCCAATGCGGCGGTGGAGGGGGAAGCTCGGGGGCACGGCTTTGCCACCCCCGAGGGCGTGGCCGATCACCCCGAGATAGTGGATCTATTGCTATGGCGTTTTGAGGTGCTACGCCCAAGAGCCATTATCACTTTCGGTCCTAATGGTTCCAACCGTCACCCCGACCACGTGGCTACGCACCGGTTTGTGGTGCGGGCGGTGGAGCGATCGGGGCAGAACATCAAGCTGTTTTACTATGCTTCGCCCCAGCCTTTGCCGGAGTATGCCGAGGGCTGGCTGCCGCCCAACCATATACGAAACCTGCCTATGGAGGTTTTGCTGCAAAAATTGCGGGCGATGGCCCAGCACCGTAGTCAAGCCCTTTCTGTGCTCAACTTCATGGATCGCTTTAGCCATAGACTGGCCTGTGAGACCTTTCACCTGGCAGGCTATGAGGGGCCCATTCAGCATGAGCTGCTATGGTATGCCAGGCCCTAAAAGCCGTACTGAATAAGGATTTTTGCATAGGCTTGACGCATAATGTATATCGTGATACCTTAAAGGTATGAGCGGTTGAAAGCCGCTTTTCTTTTTGTTGACAGCCTCACAACTGGTTTTTTGAAGTGGGCGTAGGGTGAGGCATGCGTTGGCTTGGATCCTGGCCCTTTTGCTTTGGTGCAGCTGCTGCGCAGAACCTGGGGTTGCAACTGGCCTTGGGGTTGACAACCAATGCCCCGGCGGATTTACGGGTGGTACAGGCTGGCTTTCCCGAGACGGTGGTAGAGGGGGCGCGCTTTGCGGGGCGGGACTTGGAGTACTTCCCCTACTACACCCTACGGCTTTGGTACGGCGGGCAGACCGGTTGGCGCTATGAACTCGAGCTCATCCACCAAAAACTCTATTTCACCGAGGCCGAGCGGGGAGGGGAGATAGTTCAGCAGTTCAACATTACCGATGGTTTGCTTTTCAATGTGGCCTATGCCCTCGAGGCTGCACCGGTGCGGGTAGTGCCCCGGCTGGGGCTGGGCGTGCTCGTGCTACACCCTGAGACAGTGGTGCGCGACCAGGCCTGGGGGATAGACGGCGACCCTCGCGGGTACCACCTTGGTGGCTGGGGTGGGCAGATAGCCCTGGTGCTGGAAACTTCCTGGAGGCCAAGCCTTTATGCAGAAGGGAAATGGGCCTTAGGGTATGGCCGCGTTCAAATCGCCGGGGGCTATGCGGAAGGGTGGTTTCGTAGCCTGCACACAACGTGGGGTTTGGGCTGGCCCTGAAGCCTTGCCTAGTGGGGCCGGCAAGCTGTTACTTGAGGATAACCAAGAGTTCTTCCAGGTCGGCCACGATGTGGTCGGGCTGGGGCGGCTGGTTGGGTGAGCTTTGACCGACCAAGCCGTGCTCAGCCAGCTCGCTTTGCAGCCGCTCTTCGATGACCCTATCCAGGTCTTTGCGCTGGGTTCGCTGGTGCACCGGGGTTCGGCGCCAGTCTTCCGGCATGCTGCGCCAAATCCAGACAGCCGTTAGGCCGGCCTGGTTGGCCCCCCAGATGTCCTGGCTGAGTAGATCGCCTACGTGCACCACCTTTTTCACTTGGCTGTTCAGCACCGGCTGCCAGAAGGCGGGTTGGGGCTTGATGGCCTGGGCGAGATCAGGAGCCAGCATCCGGTCGTAAGGAATGGCCAATCTGTCCACCAGAACCTGTTGGTACTTGGCCAAGCCATTGGTAGCGATGGCAATGCGGTAGCCTCGGGCCTGGAAGGCGGCCAGGGCAGCGGGCACCTCGGGGTAGACCCAGCCTGGGTCTAAGGCCGCTTCCAGCAGCAGTTTGGGAATGGGGGGGAAGACAGGCTCTAGGCCCAGTTTTTCCTGCACCACGCGGTGGATGTCGCCCCAATCGTAGACCCGGATGGGGTCGCCCTGGGCCAGACGGTGTAGGTACTCCTCGCGCAGAGCCTGGCGGATGTGGGGCTGTTCCAGGAGGGGCTGCATATAGGGGCGTAAAAGCCGGCGGAAGGGCCAGTCGGCTAGGGTACCATCGAGGTCGAAGGTAAGCCAGTGCATCGGTCTTAGCTTAGGGCTTTTGACTGCAAAGTGGGTTGTCCTGCTTGCATTCTGGGCCGGTCTGGCGCAAACTAGAGGAAATGGTACGTGCCGCACAAGCCCAAGGTTGGTGGTGGCCTGGTTAGCCCCAGGGTAGCGGCGGCTTGTACCCCTGGGGCCATCCAGGGGATTTTCATTTTTTGAGGAAGAAGCATGCCTACACTCGATCGAACCCCACCCATTGTTCCGGTGAAAAAAACCCTTCTGGCCGACCTCGAGACCCCAGTCTCGGCTTATTTGAAGCTCTCCGAAAAGGCCAGCCCCAGCTTCCTGCTCGAATCGGTGGAGGGAGGCAAGGCTTGGGCGCGCTGGAGCTTTGTGGGGGTGGGAGCCCGACGCACCTGGCGCTACAAGGATGGTGTGCTTACCCTGAACGGCGTGCCGCTGCCCTCCGATGACCCCCTGCGCACTTTGTACCAGGCGGTTCGCTCGGTGACCTGGCCCGATCCAGAGCTACCCCCTTTTTGGGGTGGGGCGGTAGGGTATGTGGCCTACGATCTGGTTCGTGCCTACGAGCAGCTCCCCAGTCTCAAGCCTGACTTGCTGGGGCTGCCCCAACTCTTGTTCGTGGAGCCCGAAGTGGTGGTGGTCTTCGACCAGTTCCGGCAGCAGATGCACATTGTGGCTCCGGCAGAGGAGGGGGACAGGGCCGAGGCCTTGGAGCGCATTGCCTGGGCCGAACGGAAGCTCAACGGGCCGCTGCCGGGGGTTCCAGGAGAGCGGGCGGGGCGGCGCATGACCTTTGCGCAGAATGTCTCCCAGAGTGAATACGAGGGGATGGTGAAGCGGGCTTTGGCGTATATCCGCGCGGGGGATATTTTTCAGGTGGTACCCTCCTTGCGCCTATCGGCCCCGCTGAGCGTCCATCCTTTTGCCGTTTACCGGGCCTTGCGTTCGGTGAACCCCAGCCCCTACATGGGCTTTCTGGAGCTAGGGGAGGTGACCCTGGTTTCCAGTAGCCCCGAAAGCCTTTTGCGCTCGGACGGGCGCCGGGTGACCACCCGACCCATTGCCGGCACCCGCCGGCGCGGGCGCGACCTAGCCGAAAACCAGGCCCTGGCTGCCGAACTTTTAGCCGACCCTAAGGAACGGGCCGAACACGTGATGTTGGTCGATCTTTCGCGCAACGACCTGGGCCGGGTCTGTGCCTACGGCAGCGTGCGTCCTACCCAGCTCATGGTGGTGGAAAACTACTCGCACGTAATGCACATCGTCTCTACAGTGGAGGGAGAACTGGCCCCTGGCAACACCCCCTTGGATGCCCTGGCCGCGGTATTGCCCATGGGTACGGTCTCGGGGGCGCCCAAGATTCGGGCTATGGAGATCATCGAAGAGCTCGAGCCCAGCCGCCGGGGGCCTTACGGTGGGGCCTTCGGCTATGTGGCCTACGACGGGCACATGGACATGGCTCTTACCCTGCGTACCCTGGTGGTAACCAAAGGGGAGATTCACATCCAGGCTGGGGCGGGGGTGGTCTACGACTCTGACCCCGAGGCAGAGTACCAAGAGTGCTTGAACAAGGCCCAGGCCATGCTCAAAGCAGTCCACCTGGCCGAGGAGGGGTTGTGAGGCCGGAGGTGATTCGTCAACAAGTGGAGGCCATAGATGCCCGGATTGTGGGGTTACTGCTCCAGCGGGCCCGGCTGGTGCAGGAGGCCGCTCGGTATGGAGGGATGCTGAACGAGGCCAGGAAACGCCAAGAGACCCTTCAACGGGTGCGCTATAGGGCGGAGCACCACAATATGGCCGAGCGAATCTACCGCACGCTCCTGGACGAGATGCTGGCCTTGGAGAAGCGGGAGGCAGGGCTATGAAGCGCATCTTGATGGTGGATAACTACGACTCTTTTACCTACAACCTGGTGCAGTATCTAGGGGAGCTGGGGGCCGACCTCACGGTCTGGCGCAACGATAGGTTTCGGCTGGAGGATGTGGAGGCTTTCGACCCGGATGGCATCGTGGTCAGCCCAGGCCCTTGCACCCCGCGGGAGGCCGGTCTGTCGGTGCCCCTCATTCAGCGGTATGCGCCAAAGTATCCCATCCTGGGGGTTTGCTTAGGCCACCAGAGCATTGGGGAGGCTTTTGGGGCCCGGGTGGTGCAACACCGGGTGATTGTGCACGGCAAGACCAGCGCCATTGCCCACGACGGCAGTGGGGTGTTTAGGGGTCTGCCCAGCCCCCTGACTGCTACCCGCTACCACTCGCTGGTGGTAGAGGACCTACCCGAGGTGCTCGAGGTCAACGCCTGGCTCGAGGAGGCCGGGGGCCGCACGGTGATGGGGCTGTACCACCGGCACTACCCCACCCACGGGGTGCAGTTTCACCCCGAGTCGGTGCTGACCGAGGGCGGCAAACAGATGTTGGCCAATTTCCTGGCGATGTGCTAGGCCCCATAATGGGAGCGATGGTCTCGGTGATTGTTCCCACCCACAACCGCCGCGAGCTACTGGAAAAAAAGCTGCGGGCCCTGGAAGCCCAGCAGAGCGCGTTTGAAGTCGTTGTCGTGGCCGACGGTTGCACCGACGATACCCTGGCCTTTTTGCAGGATTACAGCCCACCCTACCCCCTCCAAGTGTTGCAGACCGGCCAAGGCTACGGCCAGGGCCAGGGGGCGGCGCATGCCCGCAACCAGGGGGCCCAGGCGGCCCGGGGCGAGATTCTGCTTTTTTCCGACGACGACGTCATTCCTGAGTTAGGCTGGCTCGAGGCCCACCAGAAAGCCCACACCCAGCCCCGCACAGTGGCTATAGGGCGGCTAAAGCTGCCCCCCGAGCTCCGTGGCCATGGGGCTGCCGAGCTGCGGGGGCCTAGGGTCTTCTGGTGGCACGTGACCGGCAACAACACCTCTATGCCCAAGGCCCTGTTTGAGGAGGTGGGGAGGTACGATGCAGCGTTTAGTGGCTACGGCGGCGAGGACTCCGACCTGGGCTACCGGCTCTGGCGCTCAGGGGCCCGTCTGGTGTTTGTACCGAAGGCCCAGGCTGTGCACCTGGCCTATGCCCACCGGGAAAAAGCCCTGCAGAAAGCCCGTCAGGCTGGAGCAGCCCACGTGCGGGTCTGGCAGAAGCACCGCGATGGGCGGGTAGCCTGGGCCTTGGGGGTACACCCGGTCTTGCTGATGTTCAAGATGGCCTTGCTGCCCAGCTTCAAGGGGCTGCTGGGGCCCCGGGGCGATTACGAGCTGGCCTTTGCCTGGGGGGCTTGGGAGGCTCTCCAGGATGGCCCGAGGGGCAATGGTAGAGATTAGCGTGGTCATTCCCACCCACAACCGGGCCGCGTTGGTCTGCCAGGTGGTGCGGGCCTTTTTGGTGGAAGAGGGCGTGCGTTTCGAGCTCATCGTGGTAGACGATGGCTCTACCGATGACACCCCTGACCGGCTGGCCCGGATAGCCGATGCCCGGCTGCGGGTGCTGCGCCAGCCCAACCGAGGGTTGGCGGCGGCCCGCAACGCAGGGTTTGCCCAGGCCCAAGGCCGCTACGTGCTGTTCAATGACGACGACATCCTACCCCTGCCGGGGTTTTTAGCTGCCCATCTAGGCTTTTTGCAGCGCTATCCACAAAGCGCAGGGGTGAGCTGTACCCACATTCCCTCCATGGTGGCCCAGGAGGGTTTTGCCCGCTTCTGGCAGGCCCGGGCCGAGGGGGGGGTGCGAAGGCGGAAGGATGCCGCGGTGCTGGGGCCTGGTGGCTTTTGGTTTGCCAGCCTCTCCGTGGCGCGAACCCTGCTGCCCAATCCTCCGTTTGCCGAGTTTTCCGGCTATGGCTGGGAGGAACACGAGCTAGGCTGGCGGCTATGGCGACAGGGGGTGCGGCCCCGTCTGGTGCGGGGGGCCCAGGCTGCCCACCTCGACCGGGTGAACCTCGAGGCCACGCTGGCCAAGTACCGCAGCATGGGCCGGATGGCCTGGCGGTTTTACCGGCTGCACCCCAGCCTGCCGGTGGCCCTTTGGACCGGGGTGCATCCTCTGGCCCTAGCCTACAAGCGTTGGGCCTATCCTTGGTCCAAAGCGGAGCGTTTGTTGGCGGAGCGCTCCTGGGAAAGGAGCAGGAGAGCGAATCTCCATTACCGGTTTTTGCTCGAGGCGGCCTATACCCGGGGGCTACTGGAGGGGCTGGATGGCTGAGCCGTTGGTTTACGTGATTCTGCTCAACTACCGAGCCTGGTGGGACACAATAGCCTGTCTAGAGGCCCTTTCTCACTGCACCTACCCCAATTTTCGCGTGCTGGTGCTAGACAACGCCTCCGACAACGAATCGGTCGAGCAGATCAAGCGGGCCTTTCCTCAGCAAGAGGTGCGCCGGTTGGAACGGAACCTGGGCTTTGCCGGGGGGAACAACGTGGGCATCCGGCAGGCCCTAGCCGAGGGAGCGGACTATGTCTGGCTGCTCAACCCCGATACCCTACCAGCCCCCGAAGCCCTCTCGGCCTTGGTGGCCCGGGCCGAGCAGACCCCAGGGGTGGGGGCGGTAGGGGCAGTGCTTTACGAGATGGAGCGGCCCGAGCGGATACAGGCCTGGGGTGGAGGGGAGGTAGTACGGGCCTGGGGATTGATTCGCTTGCTGACCCACCCCCGGCAGCAGTCGCGCTTGGACTACATCAGTGGGGCCAGCCTGCTGTTGCCGCGGGCTGCGTTGGCGCAGGTGGGTCTGTTGGACGAAGGTTTTTTCATGTATGGGGAGGATGCGGACCTGGGGTTGCGCTTGAAGCGGGCGGGGTTTCGCCTCGAGGTGGCCCCTGAGGCCCGGGTGCAGCACAAGGGGGGTACCTCCTGGGGGCCGCACAAACTGGCCTCTGATGAGCACTTTGCCCTGGCCAATACCCGTTTGTTGCGCAAGCATGCTCCCTGGCCCCTGCTGGCCGTAGGGGGGTATACCCTGTTCTGGACGTTGGAATATACCCTGCGCCGGCGCTGGGCCAGCATCGGGGCCTTGTGGCGCGGTGTGCAGCGGGCCTGGCGGATGCCCCTGGATAGGCCCCAAATTCCGTAGCATAGGAGGCGCTGTGGACGAACTTAAAAAGGCTCTTCTAGCGGAACCTTTATCCCAGGTTGAGGCTCTGGCCCTAATGCGGCGCATTATGGCCGGTGATCTGACCCCTGTGCAGACCGCAGGCGTGCTGATGGCTTTGCGTACCCGGGGCGAGACCCCGGAGGAGATCGCCGGTTTTGCCGCCGGGATGCGGGAGGCGGCGGTACGCCTCGAGGTAGGGCGCCAGCCCCTGATGGACATCGTGGGGACCGGGGGGGTGGCCGCGGACGCCTTCAACATCTCCACCACTACCTGCTTCGTGGTGGCCGCAGGGGGGGTGGCGGTGGCCAAGCACGGTAACCGGGCGGCCTCCTCCCGCTCAGGCTCCTTCGACCTGCTCGAGGCCTTGGGGGTGCGCATCGACCTGCCGGTAGAGCGGGTAGCAGAGTGCGTAGAAACCTTGGGCATCGGCTTCCTCTTTGCCCGTAGCCACCACCCAGCCATGCGTTATGTGGCCCCGGTACGCTCGGAGCTGGGGGTGCGCACGGTTTTCAACCTGTTGGGGCCGCTGACCAATCCAGCCTTTGCCACCCTCAACCTGATTGGGGTGAGTAGCCCAGCTTTGGTTCCGGTCTTTGCCCAGGTGTTGCGTGAGCTGGGAAGCCAGCGGGCCTTGGTGGCCCATGGCCGCTTAGACGGCGAGGCCATCGATGAGCTGGTGCTGGGGCCCAATCAGGTGGCTGAGCTTTGGGAAGGGCAGATTCGCAGCTACACCTTGCACCCCGAGGCGGTGGGTCTGGCCCCGGCCCCTTACGAGGCCCTCAGGGGCGGTACCCCTAAGGAGAACGCCGCAGTGGCCCGGGCCATCCTGCGCGGCCAGGAGCGAGGCCCCCGGCGGGATGCGGTGCTGCTCAATGCGGGGGCCGCCTTCTATTTGGCCGGCCAGGTGGCCGACATCGCGGCGGGGGTGCGGCGGGCAGCGGAGGTGTTGGACGGAGGGGCAGCTTACGAGCTTTTGGAGCAGTTGGTGCGCTTTACCCAAGCATGAGGCTCCTGTTCGTTTCCAACGGCCACGGTGAGGACACCATCGGGGCGGTTTTAGCCCAGGCCCTGCGGCCTTTGGGCTACGCTCCGGTGGCGGTGCCGTTAGTGGGCCGGGGGGAAGCCTATGAAAAAGCTGGTTTTCCCGTGTTGGGGCCGCGAAAGGAGATGCCCTCAGGAGGTTTTGCGGCCCGTAACCCGGCCCACCTCTGGGCGGATCTTCGGGCAGGCTGGCTTTCCATGAGCCTGGAGCACTACCAAGCTGTGCGGCAGGCAGCCAAGGAAGCGGTGGCTACGATAGTGGTGGGGGATGTGTACGCCCTAGGGGTGGGGGTGATCTTTGGGGGAGAGCCGCTGTTTTTGCTGCAGTGCCAGAGCTCGGTGCGGGCCTGGGATGGGCATGGGCGGCCCTACAGCGTGACCGAGCGGCTGCTGATGCGCCGGGCGGTGCAGGTCTACCCTCGCGAGCCCGAAGCGGCGGACTGGCTGCGACAAGCAGGCCTGACCAACGTGTGCTACCTAGGCAACCCCATGCTGGATGCTCCTGCTGAGGGGCCGGTGGGGGTAAAGCCGCCCTATCTGCTGCTTTTGCCAGGTTCGCGGGCCGACTTTTACCATAGCCTGCCCAAGATGCTAGAGGCGGTACGCCGCTTGGGGAAGAGCGGACTTACCCCGGTGGTGGCCTGGGCTGGGCTGCCTCTGGCCTCCTTGCAGCTGGAGGATTGGGCCCTCGAGCCTGGACAAGAGCCCCCTAGCCTCCGCCACCGGGAAGGCCACCGGGTTTACCTGGTGCAAGGGGCCTTCAAAACCCTGCTACAAGGGGCCAAAGCAGCCCTTTCCACCAGCGGCACGGCCGCCGAGCAGGCCGCGGGCTACGGGGTGCCCCTGGTGGGGTTCCCAACGCCAGGGCCGCAGTACACCCTGGCCTTTGCCCAGAAGCAAAAGCGGCTACTGGGGGAGGCCCTTCACCTGGTGACTCCCGAGCCAGGGGCCATCGTAGCGGCTTTGCGGGCTGTGTTGAACGACGAAGCGCGCCAGCAGGCCCGGGCTGCAGGCCGGGCGGCCATGGGTGAGCCAGGAGCAGCCTGGCGCATTGCCCAGGACATTCACCACCGGTTATCTAGCCTAGGCCCGTCTCGATGAAGCGCCACCAAAGCAAAAGGCTCATCAGGCTGGCCCAGAAAAAGTAGGGCCCCACCCGCTCAGGGGGGTTGAGCAGGCTTTGGCGGAACCAGCCGCCGGGCTCGAGGCCACTCACAAACCACAGAATGCCCGCGGCCAGCAGCCCATACACCGCATGCAGCCAGGTGACCCCGCCCATAAACAAGGGGCGTACCAGCAACTCCATTGCCAAAGCCACGGCTGTCAGACCGGCGGTGAATTTGAAGAAGCGGTGTTGCCAGCCAACAGGTTCACGTAACAAAAGCGGCAGGTTCAGCAGCAGGGAGAGGGCTATAAAGAGCAACGCCAGCAGGTTTAAAAGACCGCGTAGCCCGATGAGGTAAACCGGAAAGGGAATCTCCATCGCCTCGAGTGTATCCCTACTAGGACTGGATCCGGGATAAATATCACAGGTAGCCGGCGGGAATGGCGCTAACCTGGTTAGCAGGGAGCCTTTTCCCGAAGGGTTATGCAGGAACTCTATACCAATGCCCCAGCGCACTGGCCTAAGGTGTATATCGAAGCCCTGATCGATAGCCATGCCCCTGAGGTCAGAGCAGCCAACCGTCTGCTTTTCGCTACCGCGGTAGAGACCACCTTTCGCCGCTCGGGGATTCAGGTATTGGAGGCGGATGTATTGCGCCTAACCAAGGAGGGGGTTCTGGAGATACCCCTGCGGGTACGGGCCGAGGATGGGGAGTACGACCTTTTCTTCTATCCCATTGCCGATGGGAAAGCCGCGGCCCATTACGTGGCGGTGTACGAGCTGGCCCAGAAGTGGGGGCGGATTCGCCCCATCTACTACAGCACCGACGACCTGCTGGCCATCTATCCGGAGGAAATCGAGCCGGTGGCGCGGCGCGACCGGCTTTACATCCAGGCGGCCTTGGCCGCGCCCAAGGGGCAGTACGCCATGTGGTGGGCTGAGCAGGTGGGCGAGCAGTTTCACTACAGCCCCACCTACGAACTCCTCGACCGCATCTACCGCGAGATCAACGGCCTCGAGGTGCGGGCTTTCGCGCTGATTCTGCGCGAGTTAGGCATGATCGAAGAGGAGTACGAGTTCACCGCCTCAACCCTCACGGATAGCACGGTGGAAATCCCGGTGGAAGGTCCCGAGGGGGTGCCCCTTATCGTTTCTTTTTCCCAGCACCGTGGGGTGCGCTTCCACTTTCATATGAACCGGGCCACCCCCGAGTACCGTGACCTGTTCTTGAACCTGTTTTTGCTGCGGGTTAAGGTGTGGCGGCGGGAGGCCGACCTCGAGCAGATCCGGCGCCTGGATAGTCCTGCCTACATCTGGTGGCGAGAGCTGGGCAAGCGGTTGCGCCTGAGTACAGCCTCGAGCGAGCAGGCCATCAGCGCGGTGGGGTCGGTACGGCGTTAGTTTTTCTGTCATAAACGGAACAAACTCCAGCGATAGGCTCTCAACACATAGTCAGGCAGCGCCTGTAAAAAACCATGCAAACCTAGAAAGCCGGTTACGGGCTACCCAGAAGTTTTTCTGCAAGCAGCGGAAATATGGTATACTGTCTAGGTGAGCGCTGAGGTCACTGCCAACTACGACGCATCTGCAATTAAGGTTCTCAAGGGCTTGGAGGGGGTTCGCCACCGCCCAGCCATGTACATTGGGGGTACACAAGCTGATGGCTACCACCACCTTTTCAAGGAGATTCTGGACAATGCGGTGGATGAGGCCCTAGCCGGGTTTGCCACCCAGATCATCACCACCCTCAACCGGGATGGTTCCCTAACCATCGAGGACAACGGGCGGGGCATTCCGGTAGACATCATGCCGGAAGAGCAAAAACCGGCAGTGGAGGTTATCTATACCGTACTGCACGCAGGGGGCAAGTTCGAAGAAGGGGCCTACAAGGTTTCGGGCGGCCTGCATGGGGTAGGGGCTAGTGTGGTCAACGCCCTTTCTCAGTTCACCCGAGTAGAGGTCTTCCGCAACGGAAAGCACTACCGTATCGAGTTCAGCCGGGGTGAGGTGACTCAGCCTTTGCAGGAGCTTGGGCCTGCGCCCCAGGGCAAGCGGGGAACCCGGGTGACCTTCTTACCCGACCCACAAATCTTTGGCAACGAGCTAAAGTTTGAAGCCAGCCGCCTACGGGTGCGCCTGCGCGAGGTTTCCTTTTTGGTGGCTGGTTTGAAGCTCATTTTCCGCGATGAAATTCACCAAAAGGAAGAGGTCTTTTTCGATGAAGGCGGGGTGGCCTCCTTTGCCAAATTCCGTGCCGATGGCGAGGAACTTTTATACGACAAGCCAATTCTGCTGCAAGGCCAGGTTGAGGCCGTGGGGGTGGATGTGGGGTTGGTACACACCAAGGGCTACAGCGCTAACCTGGCCAGCTTCGCCAACATGATACCTACGGCGGACGGCGGTACCCACGTTTCCGGCTTCAAAACCGCCTATACCCGGGCCATCAACACCTATGCCCGCAAGGCTGGGCTAGCTAAGGACCTCGAGCCCACTGGCGACGATTTGCTGGAGGGGCTTTCGGCGGTGATCTCGGTCAAGATTCCCCAGCCCCAGTTTGAGGGCCAGACCAAGGGCAAGCTTCTGAACCCCGAGGCCGGTACCGCGGTCAGTAAGGTAGTCTACGAGAAGCTTAGCGAGTGGCTCGAGGAAAACCCCCGCCTGGCCAAGGCCATCTACGAAAAAGCCCAGCGGGCCGCCCAGGCCCGCGAGGCGGCCCGTAAGGCCCGTGAGCTGGTGCGCCGGGCTAACCCTTTGGAGTCCGACGACCTGCCCGGCAAGCTGGCGGACTGCCAGTCTGAAGACCCTGCCGAAGCCGAGCTGTTCATCGTAGAAGGGGATAGCGCGGGGGGCAGCGCCAAAAGCGGGCGTGACCGGCGTTTCCAAGCCATCCTGCCTTTGCGCGGCAAAATCCTCAACGTGGAGAAAGCTGGCTTGAACAAGGCCCTCAAGAATGCCGAGGTGCGGGCTATGGTGGCGGCCATTGGCGCCGGCATCGGCGGAAAGGATGGTGAGGAGGCCCACTTTAACCTCGAGGATCTGCGCTACCACAAGATCATCATCATGACCGATGCCGATGTGGACGGCTCGCACATCCGTACCCTGCTGCTGACCTTTTTCTACCGCTACATGCGTCCCATCATCGAGCAGGGCTACCTGTATGTGGCCCAGCCTCCCCTCTATGGCCTGCGGGTGGGCAAAAGCAAGCAGGTGCAGTACCTTTTTGACGATGAGGCCTTGAAAAAAGCCCTGGCCGAGATAGGCGACAAGCCCTACGAGATTCAGCGCTTCAAGGGCTTGGGTGAGATGAACGCCGAGCAGCTTTGGGAGACCACTATGGATCCGGCCCGGCGGGTGTTGAAAAAGGTGGAGATGAAGGACGCCTCCTATGCGGCCCAAATCTTCGATGATCTGATGGGTTCAGACGTACAGCCCCGGCGGGAATTCATCGAGGAATACGCCCGCTTTGCCCAGATCGAGGTCTAACCCCGGCCCCTACCTAAAAACAGACCCACCCGGTGGACGCCACACCGGGTGGTTTTGGGAAAGGTCTTACTGTAACCAGGTGTAGCGGAAGGCCAGATAGCTGGTGTTGGGGAAATGCAAGAAGCCCTGCACCCGGCGGTGCATGGCCTCGTACTGGGCCGAGTGGAAGAGGAAGACCATGGGGCTATCCTGCAAGACCAGTTCCTGCACCTGGGTGTAGATGCGCTGGCGCTCGGCTTGGCTGGCCACGCGGCGGCCCTGCTCTAATAGCTGGGTCACACGGTCGTTGCGGTACTTGGAAAGGTTCAGGGCCGAGGAGGGGTGGAAGGTATTGAAGAGATAGTCGTCGGGGTCGGCCTGGCCCGAGGTGCCCAGCAGGGTTACATCAAACTCGCTGCGCAGGGCCTTGGGCAGGTAGACGTTCCAGTCTTCGGCCTGGATGTTAACCCGGATGCCCACTTCCGCCAGGTTGTCGCGGATCACATCGGCAGGGGTACGCAGGAAGTCGTAGGTCGAGGTGACGTAGAGGTTCATGGTGAAGCCGTTGGGGAAACCGGCCTCGGCCAGGAGTTGGCGGGCTTTGGCCACATCGCGGGTGTTGTAGGGACTGTGGGTGTAGGCATAGGCTCCGGAGGGGATGGTGGTGCCCCTGGCCACGATGCCACCCGTGCCGAAGAGGGCCAGGTCTACGATGGCTTTTTTGTCAATCGCATAGGCAATGGCCTGGCGTACCTTGAGGTTGTTGTAGGGCTCGCGGGTGGTGTTGAAGTACAGCGCCCGGAAGTTGGCCGAGGGTCCCCCCGCCACGGTCAGGTTGCGATCGGCCTTTAGGGGCCGTACGTCGGCAGCCGGTACGTACTCGATCCAGTCCACCGCTCCAGCCCGCAGAGCGGTGGTGCGGGCGGCGGGGTCGGGGTAGAAGGTGTAGGTGATGCCGTCGAGGTAGGGCAGGGGGCGGCCCTGGTTGTCCTTTTGCCAGTATCTATCCCACTTGCGCACCACCAAGCGGGTCTGGGGGATGTACTCCACGAAACGGAAAGGCCCGGTGCCGATGATGGCTTTGTTGAGGTCGTTGCCGTTTTCCCGCGCCACCTTTTCCGAGACGATCACGTTGGTGCTGAAGGCCAGCTTGGCCAGCAGGGGTGTGAAGGGCTGGGAGAGGGTTATCACCACGGTGCTGTCGTTGGGGGCTGTAACCGAGCGCACCAGGGCGAAGTCGTTGGCCCTGGGGCTTTTGGTGGCAGGGTCTTTGATGCGGTTGATGGAGAAGGCCACATCGGAGGCCTTGAGGGGGTCGCCGTTGTGGAAGGTTACGCCAGGGCGCAGGCGGAAGGTCCAGGTCAGGCCATCTGGCGAGACCGACCAGGACTGGGCCAGACCAGGCACAATCCGGCCCCGGCTGTCGAGCATGACCAGGGTGTCGTAGATGTTTTCCAGCACGTTGCGGCTGGCGGTGGCATTGGTGGTGTGGGGGTCTAAGCCCACTGGGTCGGTCTGCATGCCGGCCCGCAAGATACCACCGGGCTTTTGCCCCATGGCCAAAGCCCCCAACGTTAGAGCCAACAAAACACCCAGTTTTTTCATCGCGCCTCCTTGTAAACCTTTGACTATACCAGTCTATAACAACCGCTGTACCGTTGGAAGGCCGGTTCAGTGTCGGCGCAGCCGGGGGTCGAGGGCGTCGCGCAGCCCGTCGCCCAGCAGGTTGAAGCCCAGCACCATCAGCACAATAGCGCACCCTGGCACGATCGAGCCCCAGGGGGAGAGCGAGAGAAAAGCCCGTCCCTCCGAGACCATAGAGCCCAGGGCAGGAAAAGGGGGTTGGATACCCAGCCCCAGAAAGGATAAGGCAGCCTCGGCCAGCACAGCATAGGCGAAGCGCAGGGTCACTTCGACAATCAGCGGAGCAGAAGCATTGGGCAGGATGGTGCGAAAAATCATCCGCGCATCCGAAGCACCCATGGCCCGCCCGGCTTCAACATACAGTTCTTCTCGTACGGTCAGGACAGCAGCTCGAGCTACCCGGAGAAAAGGCCCCACAAACACCACCGAGATGGCCAGAACCAGGTTGACGAAACCGCCGCCGAGAAAGGCCAGGAAAGCGATGGCCAGCAGGATGGCCGGGTAGGCGATCAGGATATCGGCCAGGCGGGAGAGCACTAGGTCTACCCAGCCGCGAAAGTATCCGGCCAGGAGGCCCAGCGTCCCGCCGACTAGCAGCCCAACCAGCACCGAAATTGCGGCCACCGAGAGGGAGAAACGCGCCCCAAAGAGCACCCTCGAGAAGAGGTCGCGCCCATACTGGTCGGTGCCCAGCCAGTGCTCGGGCGAGGGGCCGCTGAGGCGATTGGGGGGGTCGAACTTGAGGGGGTCCCAGGGGGCGATGAGGGGGGCCAGGAGAGCACCTAGCAGCACCACCAGGGTGATGGTTCCGCCGATGAGGGCCGAGCGGTTGCGAACCAGGGATTTCCAGATCAGGGCTGGTGCAGAGGAGGTGCTCGAGGGCGGGGTCATGCAGAGCCTCCGAAGGGGTGGGCCGAGGGTGCATCCGAGGGGCTTGTTGTGCAGCGCATGGGGATTCCTGCAGGGAGGGGGCATGACCAAGGGTTACTCATAGCGAATCCTGGGGTCGATCAGGGAGTAGAGCAGGTCGACCAGCAGATTGACCAGCACCGCGGCGGTGGCCACGAACAAAACCGTGCCCTGCACCACCGGGTAGTCGCGCAGGTTGATGCCCTCGAGGGCAAAGCGCCCCACCCCCGGCAGGCTGAAGACCTGCTCGATGATGACCGCGCCCCCCAGCAGCGAACCAAACTGGATGCCAATAACCGTGACCACCGGAATCAGGGCGTTGCGCAGGGCGTGGCGGAAGATGACCACCCGTTCGGAGAGGCCCTTGGCCCGGGCGGTGCGGATGTAGTCGCGCGAGAGCACCTCGAGCATGGAGCTGCGCAGGATGCGGGTCACCGCCCCGGCCAGAATCAGCCCCAGCGAGAGGGCCGGCAGAATCATGTGCCGCAGGTTTTCGCCAGGGTTTTCGGTAAAGGGCACGAAACCGGCTGGCGGCAGCCAGCCCAGGGCCAGGGCAAAGAGCAAAATGAGCAAGAGTGCTAGGAAAAACCCCGGTACCGACAGGCCCAGGATGGCAAAGAGCGAGGCGAAGTAGTCCACCAACCCACCCCGCCGGATAGCCGCCAGCACCCCCAGGGGTACGGCCACCAGCAGGGCGGTCAGCAGGCTCATCAGGGTGAGCTGCAAGGTGACGGGAAAACGCAGGGCTAGGTCCTGGGAGACCTCGCGCCCGGTGCGCAGGCTGGAGCCGAAATCACCCTGTAGCACCGCCCCCAGCCACTGCCCGAACTGCACATGCAGCGGCAGGTCGAGGCCAAACAGGCGGCGTAGCTCGGCCATACGCTCGGGCGAGACGTTGGCCTCGAGGCCCACCAGGCTGGTGACCACATCGCCGGGCACCGCCCGCATGAGCAAAAAGGTGAGGATGGCTACCCCCAACAGGGTGGGGATGGCCGCGACTAGACGATGGACGACGTAGCCGAGCATGGCAGGTAGCCAGAGTATATTGGTTCGGTATTGGTTTGGGGAAGGTTCCCTTTTGCTCCGGGATGTGGGTAAAACCCAGGTTCTTTTGCCCGTTGGCTCCCTGTGCTGCGTGTTGTTGCCCACCCTACCGTATGGGCGGGTCTGGAGCAAGGTGGCCCGGGCCCGGCTGCGCTGTGTCAACCGGGATAAGCGTGGGTTTGAGCTGTCCAGGGCGGTGCAGCGGTTTTTTAGGCCAGGTGAGAGCCCTTGGGTGGGTTTGCCGGATAATGGGGCATGCTACGGAAACTGCTCGGAGAGATGCAGGCTAGCCCAAGCTAGCCTTACCAACCCCACAGGATCCAGTTTGGCTATAATAGCCTGCAATGCAGGCCTGGTTGGATCTACAAACCAAGCTGCTGTGCTTTGCTCGAGCCATCGTCGCCGCGGGTAAGTAAGCCCCCACCGCTGCTGTACAGTCGGGGTTAGGCTGTACAGCTTTTGCTTTTGGTTGAAAGGAGTGCGTATGAACCTCGAGGTACACCCCGACATCGCCCAGGCTTCCACCCTGCCCGCCGCGTTCTACCAGGACCGCGCCCTTTACGAAGCGGCCAAGGAAAAGGTGTTCGCTCGGAGCTGGCAATGGGTGGGCGATACCGACGACCTAAAAGCCCCCGGCAGCATCAAGCCCTTTATTTTGCTGGAGGGTTGTTTGGACGAACCGCTGGTGCTAACCCGCGACCACAACGACCAACTACACCTTCTTTCCAATGTCTGCACCCATCGGGGTATGCTGGTTGCTGAAACCGGCGACAATGCCCGCTACCTGCGTTGCCGCTACCACGGGCGGCGTTTTGGCTTGGATGGCTGCTTCCAGGCCATGCCGGAGTTCGAAGGGGTGGTGGGGTTTCCTAGCCCACAAGACGATCTGCCCAAGGTGCCCTTCGCTACCTGGGGCAAGGGCAAATTCCTGTTCGCCAGCCTGAACCCGATGGCCCCCCTGGAGGAAGTGCTGCGCCCCATTGAGGCGCGCTTGGGTTGGCTGCCCTTCGAGCAGTTTTACTTCGAGCCCTCCCGTGCGCGGGACTACCTAGTGCGGGCCCACTGGGCGTTGTACTGCGACAACTACCTGGAGGGCTTCCACATTCCCTTCATCCACGCCTCGCTAAACACCGCCATCGATTACGGCAGCTACACCACCGAGGTGTACCGCTGGTGCAATCTGCAACTAGGGGTGGCTGCGCCGGGTGAGCCCTGCTTTGACCTGCCTAAGGACTCGCCCGACTATGGGCAACGCATCGCCGCCTACTACTACTGGGTTTTCCCCAACCTTATGCTCAACTTCTACCCCTGGGGGCTTTCGGTCAACGTGGTGCGCCCGTTGGGGCCTGAGCTGACCAAGGTCTCCTTCTTGCCTTACGTGTGGGACGCCGGCAAGCTGGATGCCGGGGCTGGAGCGGCCTTAGACCGGGTGGAACGGGAGGACGAGGTGGTGGTGGAGGCAGTACAGAAGGGGGTTCGCTCGCGCCTGTACCAGCGGGGCCGCTTTAGCGTGACGCGGGAACAGGGGGTGCACCACTTCCACCGGCTGCTGGCCGAGGCCCTGGGGTGAAGGAAGGCTTGGTAGGATAAAGGCATGGATCTGGCGGTGGCCCAGCTGCTTCGCTACAGCCTACGCTATGGGGGGCATCCCGCCGGTGAGCAGCGCCTGAGCCTCGAGCCCTACCCGGGGGGCCTACACCTTACCCTGGAGGCCCAGGTCGAGCTGCCCCCGCCCAAAACCCGCCAGCGCTGGGAAAGCGAACTGGATCTAAAGGGCCTGCCCCGCCGCTATCGCGAGCGGGTGGAGGGCAATGGGGCGCGGCTGATGGAGGTGGTGTTTTCCCGCGAGGATGGGGTGGTTACGGTAAGCCAGGGCAAGGAAGACCTGGCCATCCCTTACCTAGAGGACATGTACGACCCCCTGTCGCTGATTTTTGCGGTGGGGCGGCTGGAGCTAGGGGTGGGGGAGGTGGCCCGCCTGGCCTTGGTGGGGGGGCGGGCCTATGTCGAGCGCCTGCCGGATCAGCGCCTCGAGTTAGGGCAAGGGGAAAAGACCCTACGGGTCTGTCGCCTACGTCCTGGGTTGAGCCTGCTCTACTTCGATCAGGAAGGCTATCCGGTGCGCCTGACGCAAAAGGTGGGGGAACACATCTTCGAAGCCGAGCTGGTGGCGGTGGAGGAGTTGGCCGCGCAGCGCCGGGTGGTTGTGGGGGAACCAGCCAAAGAAAAAAGTGCCGCCAACCGGCGCCGGCGTCGCCGCAGGCGGTATATTTAGCCAGGAATCCCTATGATCAAGACGCCAGAAGAGGTTCAGGCCTATTTTAAAGGCCGCCGTATGACCGTAGAGTACGGCGATGCGCTTGAGACCGTACGGCAGATACTGCGCCAGGTGGAGCAGGAGGGCGACGCCGCCCTAGACCGCCTTAGCCAGGCGATCGATGGTCAGCCGGTAGAGGAGATTCCCAAGCGGGTCTGGCGCGAGGCCTACGAAAGCCTAGAGGCCGGGCTGCGAGATGCCCTCGAGACCGCCAAGGAGCGCATCGAGGCCTTCTACCGGCGCGAGCCCGTTGGGGGTTTTTTGGAGGCCGGGCCCGAAGGGATGCTGGGCCAACTGGTGCGCCCCCTGGAGCGGGTGGGGGTGTATGTGCCCGGGGGCTCGGCACCTTTGCTTTCTACCGTGTTGATGACGGTGGTGCCCGCTAAGGTGGCTGGGGTGGGGGAGATTGTGGTGGCCTCGCCACCCCGGGTGCATCCGGGTATTCTGGCCGCGGCCTGGGTGGCTGGGGCTGACCGGCTGTTTGCCATGGGGGGAGCCCAGGCCGTGGCCGCCCTGGCCTATGGCACCGAGCGCATCCCCCGGGTGGACAAAATCGTGGGCCCGGGCAACCGCTATGTGGTGCTGGCCAAGCGTGAGGCGTTCGGTCTGGTGGGCATGGAGGGCCTACCGGGGCCGACCGAGACCCTGATCATCGCCGATGCTTCTGCCGACCCCAAGCTGCTGGCGGCGGATATGCTGGCCCAGGCTGAACATGGCCCCGACTCCGAGGCTTGGTTGCTCTCGGCCCACCGCGAGCTGTTGGAGCGGGTGGGGGAGGAACTCGAGCGCCAGCTAGCCGACCTGCCCAGAGCGGCCATTGCCCGCCAGGCCTTGGGGCGCAGCGGCCTGGTCTGGGTGGAAAGCCTCGAGCAGGCCCTGGAGCTAGCCAACCTCTACGCTCCGGAGCACCTCTGCCTCTCCATCCACGACCCCCTAGCGGCCTTGGGCCAGGTGCGCAACGCCGGGGGGGTGTTCCTAGGGGAGCATTCCTGCGAGGCTTTGGGGGACTACATTGCCGGCCCCAGCCACGTGATGCCCACCGGGGGAACCGCCCGTTTTGGCGGGGGCCTGGCGCTGCGCGATTTTCTTAAGGTAATCCCGGTGGTGGGCCTAACCCCCAAGGCAGCCAGCCAGCTCTCGCGGCTAGGGGCCCGCCTGGCCCGCGAGGAGGGGCTGGAGGCCCATGCCCGGGCCTTGGAGCGCCGAGTGGAGGACTAAAACCCCATGACCACGCTGGATCGGCTCTTCGCCCTCTTTGGCCAGAGCGCCCCACCCCTAGCCGTGCGGGGCATCACCCACGACTCGCGCCAGGTGGCTCCCGGCTATGTGTTTGTGGCCCTGCCGGGGGTACCCCTGCCCAGCCGAAAGCCCCTGGATGGGCACGACTACATCCCTCAGGCCCTGGCCCGGGGGGCGGTGGCGGTGGTGGGGCAGCGCACGATGCGCCTCGAGGTGCCCTACCTAAAAGTGGCCAACGCCCGGGCCGCCCTGGCCGACCTGGCCGCAGCCTTCTTTGGGTATCCGGGGCAACAGCTCAGCCTCTTAGGGGTAACCGGCTCCAAAGGCAAGACTACTGTGGCGGTGTTGCTCCACCATCTGTTGCAGTCGGCGGCCCCGCCGGCAGGGCGGCTTTCCACCGTGGGGGTTCGCATTGGCGAGGCGGAGCTTTTTCTGCCGGGCCACTTCACCACCCCCGAGGCCCCAGAGGTGCAGGCCATGCTCCACCGCTTTGTGGGGGCGGGCTGTCGGCAGGCAGTGCTAGAGGTTAGCAGCCACGCCCTGGCCTTGGAGCGGGTGCGGGGGCTATCTTTCGCCGTGGGGGTCTTCACCAACCTCTACCCCGACCACCTGGACCTGCACGGCAGTATGGAAAACTACTTTGCCGAGAAGCGCAAGCTGTTGGCGCGCTCGAGTTTCGCCATCGTCAACAACGAGAACCCCTGGACCCGAACCCTAGCCGGGCAGCCCCACACCTGGAGCTATGGGGCGGGAGGCCACTGGCAGATCGTGCGCCTGGTGGAGGAGGCCGGAGGGCTTTCCCTCGAGGTGGCCTCGCCCCTGGGCCGCTTTGCCGTGGAGCTGCCCATGCTGGGCCGCTTCAACGGGGAAAACGCCCTGGCGGCCATGGCTGCTGCGGCCCGTGTGGGCCTCTCGATAGAGCAGCTCCAGGCCGGGTTGGCCTCCTTTCCTGGGGTGCCGGGCCGGATGCAGCTGGTTCAGCGGGAGCCTTTCCGGGTGGTGGTGGATTTCGCCCACACCGGGGCCAGCTTGCAAGCAGCCCTGGAGGCCCTGCGCCCCACCACCCAAAAGCGCTTGTTGCTGGTCATCGGGGCGGCGGGCCACCAGGACCCTGGCCGCCGCTCGGGCATCGGGCGAGTGGCTTCCCAACTGGCCGATTTTGTGGTCTTCACCGAGGAAGACCACCGCAGCGAGAGCCTAAAGGCCATCCTAGCAGCCCTGGCCCAGGCCCACGGCGACCCCCGTCGCTATGCGCTGGTGCCCGACCGGCGCCAGGCCATCCGCTACGCATTGTCCCTGGCCCAGCCCGGCGATACCGTGCTACTGGCCGGTAAGGGGCACGAGCGCACCCTCGAGCGGGGCCAGGAGGCCCTGCCCTGGGATGAGGTAGCCGAGGTACGGCAGGCTCTAGCCGGGTTAGACTGAAGCCTATGCAGCGCGACGAGCTGGTTCGCTGGCTGGATGCGTACTTGAACATCCGCGAGTTTACCGACCCTTCCCTCAACGGCTTGCAGGTGGAGGGCAAAGCTGAGGTGCGCCGGGTGGGGGTGGCGGTGGATGCGGCGTTGGCCATCTTCGAGCAGGCTGCGGCGGCCCAGGTGGACTTCCTCATCACCCACCACGGCCTCTTCTGGGGGCAGCCATTGGCGGTGGTGGGCCCGCACAAGAAAAGGCTGGAACGGCTCTTTTCCGCTGGCATCAGCCTCTACACCGCCCATTTACCCCTGGATGCCCACCCCGAGGTGGGCAACAACGCGGTGATGGCTCGCGAGCTGGGGCTGGTGGCCCTGGAGCCCTTTCCCCACCCCAAGTACGGCCCCATCGGCTGGGTGGGCCAGCTCGAGACTCCCCGGAGCATCGCCGAGCTGGAGGAGCAGATCGGACAGATGACCGGGATGCAGCCTTTGCTACACGCCGGTGGGCCGCCGCTGGTACGCCGGGTGGGGGTGGTCTCGGGGGGTGGGGCCGGGGAGATCGCCCGGGCCAAGGCCTTGGGCTGTGACCTCTACATCACCGGCGAGCCTGCCCACGCCCACTACCACGAGCCCTTCGAACTGGGCATCCACGTGCTTTATGCCGGCCACTACGACAGCGAGACCTTCGGGGTTAAGGCCCTGGCGGCCCGACTGGAGGAGGTCTTTGGTTTGTCTTGGGTTTTCCTCGAGCACCCCACCGGTCTATGAAGGGCCTCTTCCTTACCCTGGAGGGCCCCGAGGGGGCTGGCAAGTCGACCCAGGCCCGGCTGCTGGCGGAATGGTATGAGGGGCGGGGCCGGGAGGTGGTGCTGACCCGTGAGCCGGGGGGCACCGCGCTGGGGCTGGAGCTACGCCAGTTGTTGCTTACCCAGCCGATGCAGCCCGAGACCGAGTTCCTGCTCTACACGGCGGATCGGGCCGAGCACGCGGCCAAGGTCATCCGGCCTGCGTTAGCGCGGGGAGCGGTGGTCATCTCCGACCGCTGGCTGGATTCCAGCCTGGCCTACCAGGGGTATGGCCGGGGGTTGAGGCTGGACTGGCTGCGGGCGGTTTCCGCGGGGGTGGTGGGCGACCTGAGGCCCGACCTGACCTTTTTGCTCACGGTGCCGCCCCGGCTGGGCCTGTGGCGCGCGCGCCACCGCCGCTCATCCGATGAGCCCGACCGCCTCGAGGCCGAGGCGCTGGCCTTTCACCAGCGGGTGCTGCAGGGGTTCTTAGCGCTAGCCCGGCAGGAGCCAGAGCGCTTTGTGCTGGTGGATGCCGAGAAGCCCGTGGCCGAGGCGGTGCAGCGGCGAATACAAAAAGTGCTGCTCGAGCGCGGCCTAGTCTGAGGGCTAGAGGGCCTCGAGGAGCTGCTGCCGGGCTTTTTCGGCGGCCTGGGCCACCTGTTCTGGGCTCCAGCCGAGCTCCTGCCCCATCAGCGCAGCCACCCGGGGTATGGCCGCCAGGGCAGCTTGATGGTCGAGGAAGGCCAGCCGGGTGCGGCGGGCCAGCACGTCCAGGGGGGTGTGGGCCATCTCCTGCCGCACCGCATACACCACCTCGGCCTCGAGGTAAGGCCAGCCCGCGGCCAGCCGGGCGGCATAGCCCTCGGCGGCGAGCTGGGCCACCTGGCCGGCTCGAGCCCCGTAGGCCCGGTGGAGGTGGTGGGCAACCTCGGCTTCCAGGCCGAGCGCCAGGAGTTTTTGGGCCCCCTCCGGGGTGAAGCCCTGCCCCCCCAGCAAAGGCAGGTGCTCGCTTCGGGAAGGGCCAGCCACCAGCCCGAAGCGCCGGATGGCATAGTTCACCAGATCCAGGGCCATCTTGCGGTAGGTGGTCCACTTGCCCCCGGCCAGGGTGAGCAGGCCAGAGGGGCTTTCCTGGATCAGGTGGTCGCGGGTCAGCCGGGCGGTGTCGGCCTGGGGTCGGGCAACCAGGGGGCGCAACCCCGACCAGCTCGAGCGCACCTTCTCCCGGGGAACTGCCCCCAGGTAGGGCTGTACCTGACGCAACACGTAGGCGATTTCCTCCTCACGCACCCTGGGGTGATCCACAATGGGGGCGGGGTCGTCGGTGGTGCCGACCAGGGTGCCCCCTAGCCAGGGCAGCACAAAGACCACCCGCCCGTCCTCGGTCTTGGGGATGAGCAGGCCGGTCTCGGGGGGGGTGTAATCGCTGTCCAGTACGATGTGAATCCCCGAACTAGCCCGCAGTAGGGGTGGAGCGTGGGGATCGTCCATCTGCCGGATGCCATCGGCAAAGGGGCCGGTGGCGTTGACCACCACCCGGGCGGCAACCTCGAGGGTTTTTCCCGAGAGGCGGTCGTGCACCACCGCCCCGCAAAGCCGGTTGTTTTGCTTGAGCAGGCCGGTTACCTCGGCCTGGTTCAGCACCACCCCCCCTTGCTGCAAGGCGGTCAGGGCTAGCTCCACGTTGAAGCGGGCATCGTCGAACTGCCCGTCCTGGTAGGCCACTGCACCCTTGAGCCCTCGGGGGTTGAGGTGGGGAAAGCGCTTCAGGGTTCCCCTAGCCCCGATGAACTGGGCCGGGGCCAGGCGGGCAGAGCCCGCCAAAAGGTCGTAGATTTTCAAGCCGGCGTAGTAGTAGGGTACCTCCCACAGCCGGTATAGCGGGGTGAGCAGCCACAGCGGTCGGGAGAGGTGAGGGGCAATCCTCAGCAGGACGGCGCGTTCGTGCAAGGCATCTCGCACCAGGTTGAGCTGCACCCGATCCAGGGTCTTGATGGCTAGCTCCAAGTAGCGCACCCCTCCGTGGATCAGCTTGGTGCTACGGCTAGAGGTGCCCTCGGCGAAATCGTAGCGTTCGACCAGGGCCGTTTTGAGGCCCCGGCTGGCGGCCTCGAGGGCCACCCCTGCCCCGCTGGCGCCGCCGCCAATCACCAAGAGGTCGAAGGTTTCGGAGGCCAGCCTGTCCAGTAAATCGGCGCGTCTCATCTGGGGTATAGCCTACCGCAGAGGGGAGGGGGTGGCCCATTAGAGAAAAGAGGGGGCGTGGGGGAGCTATAATCCCCCGGACTTCCACTCCGTGGGATACATGGACTCCCCCACACCCGTTGGAGGCGGACATGAACCTGGACAAACACATGTGAGACTCTAGAAGCCCCAGGTGGGATAAAAAGAGGGGGACCGACTCCTGAAGGAGGTCCCCCAAGTGCAGCTTACCACGGTTGGCAAAGCGATATGGCAAGGAGCGAGGAAGGCCCAGGAGCTGGGAGCGGCCGGAGCCAGCGACCCCCTGGTCCAGGAACGGCTACGCAAGCTCAAGCAGGTGGAGGCGTTCAGGAAGCACGGGGTGAGCTGGCCCGAGATCCAGGCCCTGGTGGGGATCAGCCGGGCCACCTATTACCGCTGGCGGAGGAGGCTCAAGGGCCAAGGGCTTAAAGGCCTTCTTCCGAAACCCAAACGACCCAGACGCC
>NZ_AUHY01000042.1 GCF_000423425.1 Meiothermus rufus DSM 22234
GAGCGCCTCGAGCCCGACCTGGTGCTCTCCGACCTGCACCAGCTGCAACATGCCCGGGCTCTACACAACATGGCTCTGGCTACCGCCGACTCCACGCTTTTCCCCTACGAGGCTTTCTGGGATTGTCTGGAGATACTAAAACCGTTGGCCCGCGAGGTTTTTGGCTACGGTTCGGTGATGGGGGAGCCCGAGCTGCGGGTAGCCCTCTCTGAGCTGCTGAGCCAGCGGGGTATTGAAGCTGACCCCCAGGAGGTGCTGGTCACGGTGGGGGGACTACAAGGGTTGGCTTTGGTCTGCCGGGCCCTGGCCGAACCGGGTGAGGAGGTGCTTTTGGAGGAGCCTACCTACCTGGGTTTACTGGGTATCCTCAAGCAGTTCCGCCTGAAACCCCTGCCGGTGCCCCTGGATGGGGCAGGCCCCCAGGTAGAGGTGCTGGAGGCCCTTCTAAAGCGTTGTAAACCACGCTTTTATTACACCATTCCCAGCTACCACAACCCCACCGGCTTGCGCTTCCAGGAGGAGCGGCTCAGGGCGCTGCTCGCGCTGGCCCAGACCCATGGCTTCACGCTGGTCGAGGACGACACCCTGGGCCTTCTGAGCTACGAAAACGTCCCGCCTACCCCGCTTTACGCGCTGGCCCAGCAATTGGGGGCAAAGGCCCCGGTGGTGCACCTGGCCAGTCTTTCCAAGGTGCTGATGCCGGGCCTGCGGATTGGCTATCTGGTGGCCCCGCCTGCTCTGCTTGAGCGCTTCACCGCTTTGCACAACGTCTCGGATATCACCGGCCCCCCACCCTTGTTGCAGCGGGCCACCGCCCAGTTCATCCGGCAAGGCGGCCTCAAGCAGCATCTGCGCCAGGTGCTGCCCATCTACCAGAAACGGCGTGATGGGCTGCTGCACGCCTTGCATCGGTACATGCCCGACGGGGTGAAGTGGAGCAAGCCGGAAGGCGGCTTTTCCTGCTGGGTCAGCCTGCCCCGGCTTTTCTCGGCCCTCGAGCTGCATCACCAGGCCCTGGCCCATGGTCTGGTCATCACCCCAGGGGAGGCCTTTCTTGCTCAAGCCGATGCCCAGATGCACTTCCGGCTATGTTTTGGGGCGCAGAACCTCGAGGGCCTCGAGGAGGGGGTGAGAACGCTGGCCCATCTGATCAGGAGGCGTATTTCGTAGGCGCTGAGGTTCTTGAAAGGGAGGAGTGGTGTGGACAACAAACCTAAAGAGGTGCGAGGCGCACGCTACATCGAGGTAGATGATACCTATTTGGAAAAGCGGCAGCTGCGCAAGAGCGCCGGCTGGGTGCTCTTGTGGGGTTTGGGGGTTGGCGCGGTTATCTCGGGCGACTTCTTCGGCTGGAACTTCGGCCTAGCCGCAGGGGGCTTTGGCGGGCTTTTGCTGGCGACCCTCGTCGTGGCGGTGCTGTATGTGACCATGGTGCTCTCCATCGCCGAGCTTTCCACCGCCCTGCCCCACGCGGGGGGGTTCTACTCGTTTACCCGCAGCGCTTTTGGTCCCAACTGGGCTTTCCTAAACGGGGTCACCGACCTGATCGAGTACGTGATCACCCCCGCGGTGATCGTGGTGGGCATCGCCGGGTACATGAACGCCCTGATTCCAGGGGTGCCCTCCTGGGTCTGGTGGGCGGTGTTCTACACCGTTTTCGTGGGCATCAACATCCGGGGTACGGCCCTTACCCTGCGGGTTTCCTTGATCGTGACCCTGCTGGCCCTGGGCGTGCTGGTGGTGTTCTACCTGGCCGCAGCCTTCTCGGGGGCCTTTAGCTGGGACAAGGTTTTCAACATCGAACCCCAACCGGGCGGCTCGAGCTTCCTGCCGATGGGCTGGTATGGCGTATTTGCCGCCCTGCCCTTCGCCATCTGGTTTTACCTGGCCATTGAGCAGCTGCCCCTGGCCGCTGAGGAGGCGCACGACGTGGTGCGCGACATGCCTCGAGCCCTGATTCTGGGCATCGCCACCCTGCTGGTGCTCTCGGTGCTGACCCTGATCCTGAACACCGGGGTGGCCGGGGCTAAGGAGGTAGGGGCCTCGGGGGCACCCCTGGAGCTGGGTTTCAAGGCCGTGTTCGGCGATGCCGCGACCAGCACCATCCTGACCCTGATCGCCATCACCGGTCTGGTGGCCAGCTTCCACGCCATCATCTACGCCTATGGCCGGCTGATCTTCGCCCTTTCGCGGGCCGGTTATCTGCCCACCGGCCTTTCGGTGGTGAGTCAGTACCACACCCCGCACTACGCCCTGACCCTGGGGGCGGTGGTGGGCTTTTTGCTCTGCGTGCTGATCAGCGTTTTTTCCGAAAGCGTAGGGGCTGCGCTGCTGAACATGGCGGTCTTTGGTGCGGTGATCTCGTATGCCATGGTGATGTTTGCCTACATCCGCCTGGCCCATAGCCGTCCCGACCTGCCCCGGCCCTACCGCAGTCCGCTGGGGGTACCGGGGGCCTGGGTGGGGGCCATCTTAGCCCTGGTCTGTCTGGCTGCTACCTTTGCGGTGGAGAGCTACCGTCCGGGCGTGGTGGGCACGGCGGTCTTCGTGGTGCTGATGATGGCCTACTACTGGTTCTACAGCCGCTTCCGTCTGGTGGCTAAAGCCCCCGAGGAAGAGGCCGCGCTGATCGCCGAGGCCCAGCGGGAGATTCGCTAGGTGGGGTTTTGTGGGGTGCTGTCCCACCCCAGCAGGGTGGGGTGGGGCTGCATCCCACAGCCGGTCCAGGCCAAGCAAAAAAGCGAGGATTGAAAGCGATGCGTGAAGATGCGGCAACAAAGCTGAACTGGCTGGCCCAGCAGGTAAGCCAAGGCGAGATTGAAACCGTCCTGGTGGGCTTTCCAGACCACTACGGGCGGCTGATGGGCAAGCGCTTCGAGGCGGAGTACTTCGTGGAGCAGGTGGCCCAGCAGGGCACCCACGGCTGCGATTATCTGCTCACCACCGATATGGAAATGGAACCGGTGCAGGGCTACCGCTTTGCCAACTGGGAGCTGGGCTACGGCGACTTTCACCTGGTGCCCGACCTGGCGACCCTGCGCCCTGCCACCTGGCTGGAGAAGAGCGCGGTGGTGCTGTGCGACCTCGAGGACGAGCGCACCCACCGCCCGGTGGAGGTGGCCCCCCGCACCCTCCTGCAGAGGCAGCTCGAGCGGGCCCGTGCCCTGGGTTACACCGTGATGGCGGCCTCGGAGCTGGAGTACTACCTCTACCGGCAGTCCTACCGCGAGGCCTTTGAGCAGGGCTATGCCGGGTTGAAACCGGTCGGCCACTACCTGGAGGACTACCACCTCTTGCAGGGCACCCGCGAGGAACCCTTCACCGCAGCGGTACGGCGGCACCTGAAGGCCTCGGGTATCCCGGTAGAAAACTCCAAAGGGGAGTGGGGCCTGGGGCAGCACGAGGTCAATCTGCGCTACGCCGAAGCCTTAGAGATGGCAGACCGGCACGTTCTTTTCAAGCAGTGCCTCAAAGAGATCGCCGACGCTATGGGCCTGGCTGTAACCTTCATGGCCAAGCCCCACCACGGGCAGGCCGGCTCCTCCTGTCACATCCACCTCTCGCTCTGGAAGGACGGGCAGAACGCCTTTGTAGGCGAGGAAAGCTACGGCCCGGTGCAGGCCTCGAGGGTCTTCGGGCAGTTCCTGGCTGGCTGGATTGCCTACCTCCCCGACCTGATGCCGTTCTACGCTCCCACCGTCAACGCCTACAAGCGCTACGAGGACGGTTCCTGGGCGCCAACCCGGCTGGCCTGGAGCTACGACAACCGCACCGCCGGCTTCCGGGTGGTGGGGCGGGGGGCCTCGCTGCGCATCGAGTGCCGCATCGGGGGGGCCGACCTCAACCCCTACCTGGCCCTGGCCGCCGCCCTGGCCTCCGGGCTGGCTGGCCTGGAGCAGAACCTCACCCCGCCCCCCATCTTCCAGGGCGACATCTACCAGGCCCGCCACCTGCCCCGCGTCCCCTACACCCTGGGCGAGGCTGCGGAGGAGTTCGCCCGGAGTACCTTTGCCAAAGAGGCCCTGGGCCAGGCCGCCCACGAGCACTACACCCACTTTTTCTACAGCGAGTGGCAGGCCTTCAACCGGGCCGTAACCGACTGGGAACGCAAGCGTTATTTCGAGCGGATATGAGGGAGGAATGGCATGCAACTTGCCGATAAGGTAGCCCTGATTACTGGTGCGGCCAGCGGGATCGGCCTCGAGGCAGCCCTGCTATTTGCCCGCGAGGGGGCCCGGGTGGTGGCGGTGGATATCTCCGAGAAAGGCCAGAAGACCGTGGCGGCCATCCAGCAGGCTGGTGGCCAGGCCCACTTCGTACAGGCCGATGTCTCTCGCGCCGAGGATGCCGAGCGCATGGTGGCCGAAGCCGAGCGGGTTTTTGGTCGGCTGGACATCCTCTTCAACAACGCAGGTATCTCTCACGCCGCCGACGACGACGCCATCCACACCAGCGAGGCGGTGTGGGACCTGACCTTTGCAGTCAACGTGAAGGGGGTCTTCCTGGGCTGCAAGTACGGCATTCCGGCCCTGCGGCGGGCCGGGGGGGGCAGTATCATCAATACCGCCTCCTTTGTAGCCTTTCTGGGGGCTGCCACCCCCCAACTGGCCTACACCGCCAGCAAGGGGGCGGTTCTCTCCATGACCCGGGAGCTGGCCGTCATTCATGCTCGGGAGAACATAAGGGTCAACGCCCTGTGCCCTGGGCCTTTGCAGACGGAGCTATTGATGAAATACCTGGACACCCCAGAAAAGCGCCAGCGCCGGCTGGTACACATCCCTATGGGCCGCTTTGGTCAGGCTGGGGAGATTGCCCAGGCAGCGTTGTTCCTGGCCAGCCCGGCTTCCTCCTTCATGACGGGGGCTGCGCTGCTTGTCGATGGCGGCATCACCGCGGCTTACGTGACGCCGGAGTAGCCATGAAGCTTCAACAGACCATCAGCCCGGTGGACGGGCGGGTATACGCTGAGCGGGTGCTGGCCGGACCGGCGGAGCTCGAGCAGGCCCTGAGCCGGGCCACGAAAGCCCAGAAGGCCTGGGCCCGAACCCCCCTGGAACAACGAATGGCCATAGTGAACCGGATGGTGGAGACCCTGCTGGGAGCGGTGGATGCGGTAGCCGAGGAACTCACCTGGCAGATGGGCCGTCCCATCCGCTACAGCCCCAAGGAGATTCAAGGCGGCTTTGCTGAACGGGCCCGTTACATGACCCGAATTGCCCCCATAGCCCTCCAGGACATTCCCACCGAGACGATACCCGGCTTCACCCGCTTTATTCGGCGGGAGCCGCTGGGCGTGGTGCTGGTGCTGGCGCCTTGGAACTACCCTTACCTGACCTCGGTCAACACCATCGTGCCGGCTATTTTGGCGGGTAATGCGGTTTTGCTCAAGCATTCGGCCCAGACCCCCCTGGTCGCCGAGCGCTATGCCTGGGCTTTTCAGGAGGCCGGCCTGCCCGAGGGGGTATTCCAGTACCTGCATATGGATCACCAGCTCACCGCCCAGGCCATCGCCGACCCACGGGTGGCCTTCGTGGCCTTTACCGGCTCGGTGGCTGGAGGGCAGGCGGTGGAACGTGCGGCTGCCGGGCATTTCAAGGGGGTAGCCCTCGAGCTTGGCGGTAAGGACCCTGCCTACGTGCGGCCCGATGCCGACCTGGAATATAGCGTGGTCAACCTGGTGGACGGGGCCATGTTCAACTCCGGCCAGTCCTGCTGTGGGGTGGAGCGCATCTACGTACACGAGAGCATCTACGAACCCTTCGTGGAGGCTTTTGTGGCCGAGACCCTCAAGCTACACCTGGGGAACCCCCTCGACCCCCAGACCACCCTAGGCCCCATGGTGCGCACCGAGGCGGCCGAGTTTGTGCGGGGCCAGATCGCCGAGGCGGTGGCCCAGGGTGCCCAGGCCCTTATCGACCCCAAGCGCTTTCCTGCCGAATGCCCCGGCACCCCCTACCTGGCCCCCCAGGTGCTGGTGAACGTCAACCACCAGATGCGGGTGATGATGGAGGAAAGCTTCGGGCCGGTGGTGGGCCTGATGCCGGTGAAAAACGACGAGGAAGCCCTGGTCCTGATGAACGACTCTCCCTACGGTCTTACCGCCTCCATCTGGAGTCGCGACGAGGGGGCCGCGGCCCGGCTGGGGGAGGCTCTCGAGACCGGTACAGTCTTCCTCAACCGCTGCGACTATCTGGACCCAGCCCTAGCCTGGACTGGGGTCAAAGCCTCAGGACGGGGCTGCTCCCTTTCCATTCTGGGTTACGAGCAGCTTACTCGTCCCAAGTCGTATCATCTGCGTATGCTATGAGGCTGGCGGTTTTGGTTTGTGACGAGCCTCCTTTGGGCCTGGAGGGGCTGGCGGGCGATTACCCGGCCATGTTCGAGCGACTGCTGGGCCTGCCCCTCACCCCCTTCGACGTGCGGGCCGGCCACTATCCCGCCCGGGTGGCGGACTTTGCAGGCTACCTGATCACCGGCTCCCGAGCCTCGGTCTACGACCCCTTACCCTGGATTCCTCCCCTGGAAGACTTTGTGCGGTCGGTAGTCACCTCAAAGAGCAGGCTGGTGGGCATCTGCTTTGGCCATCAAATGATCGGTCAGGCCCTGGGAGGGCGGGTGGAGCGCTGGCCTGGGGGCTGGGGGGTGGGGGTTCACTGCTTTTCGATCGACCGAACCATGCCCTGGATGGCCCCTCCTCTGGCTGAGGTCCGGCTCATCCTTTCCTGCCAGGATCAGATCACCCAGTTGCCCCCTGGAGCGGTGGTGCTGGGAGGCAGCGCCTTCAGCCCGCATGCCCTCATCCAAGTGGGCCCCAATGTACTGGGCTTGCAGCCCCACCCTGAGTTTTCCAAAGCCTTTGCTGAAGCCCTGCTGGAAATGCGGCGCGAGCAGGTAGGGGTTCAGCGTTACGCCGAGGCCAAGGCCAGTTTTGCGCTGGAGCCTTCGTCTAAGGAGGTGGCGGGCTGGATTCGCAATTTTCTCTCTACCGCTCCTTCCTGAGGCAGCACCCTCCCTTCGATGCGCTGGAGGAGGCCGACTGGGCGGGGCTAGAGGAAGAGTTGCGTCTTTACCGTTTTGAGCCGGGGGCAGTGATTCTTTCCCCAGCCCAGCCCGAAGCTGGGGGACTGTATGTGGTCTACCGGGGAATGGTGCGCCTCGAGCAGGACGGGCAGGAGGTGGCCTGGCTCGAGCCTGGCGAGGCCTTCGGCTACCCTTCTTTACTGGGTCAACAGCCGCCCAGCCTTACTGTGCGGGCCGAGGGGCAGGTCGAGTGTCTCTGCCTGCCCCCCGAGGCCTTTCGCCGCCTTTTGCAACGTCCGGCCTTTGCCCTGTTTTTTAGCGCCCGCTTGGTGGAGCGGCTGCGCCTATTGCGTCCAGCGGTGGTCTCGCTGCCCGACCTAGCTCAGCCAGCAGGCGAGGTGGCTGAACCGGTCGTCTGGCTCGAGGCCACCGCCAGCGTGGCCCAGGCGGCCCGCCAGATGCGCGAGCGCGGAGTCAGCGCGGTTTTATTGGAGGCCAGGGACAGCCTGGCCATCCTCACCGACCGCGACCTGCGCAACCGGGTGCTGGCCGAGGAACTCTCCCCGCATACCCCAGCCCTGACCGTGGCCAGCGCGCCGGCCAGGAGCCTACCCGCCACCACCCCGCTGTACGAGGCCTTGGCCTTTATGGAACAGCTGGGCATTCACCATCTGCCCCTTACCCGAGAAAACCGGGTGGTGGGCCTTCTCACCGACCGGGTCTTCCTGCGCCGCTGGCTACAAACCCCGATGGCCCTATTGCGCCGGCTCGAGCAGGAAGGCGACCTGAGCCTGTTGGAGGCGTACCGGGAACGGCAGGAGGAGGTTGTGCGGCAGATGCTGGCTGCTGGGTTTGCTGTCCAAGCCATCACCCGCCAGGTCAGCCTTCTGAACGATGCCCTCACCCGCAGTCTGCTACGCCGGGCCGAGGCCCATCTGGGTTCCCCACCCGGGCCCTACGCCTGGCTGGCCCTGGGGTCGGAAGGACGCGCCGAGCAAGCCCTGCTCACCGATCAGGACAATGCCCTGGTCTACCAGGATTCTGCCGCACAGGGCTATTTCAAAGCCCTGGCCCAGCAGGTGGTAGAGGGCCTTTTACAAGCAGGCTTTCCCTCGAGCCCTTACAGAACTATCTGCGCCGAGCAGGGAAAGACCGCCCTTTCCTGACCGCCTTGGCCCGCTCGGCTTTGGTCTGGACACCCCCGTTGGGCCTGCTGGGCCGTATTCACTGGGAGGACGGTCGGGTCAACCTCAAGAAGGGGGGTATAGCGGCCATTGTGGGGCTGGCCCGGGTTTATGCCCTCGAGGCCGGCAGCCTGGCCCGCCCTACCCTCGAGCGCCTGCGGGCTGCCACCCAGGCCCGGCTTCTTCCCCCGGGAGAAGCCGAGGATTTGAGCGAGGCTTTTTTGTTTTTGAGCCAGCTCCGGCTCCGCCACCAGCTCACTGCCCTGCTGCGCAACCAGACTCTTAGCAACCGTGTGGCCCAAGCAGCCCTTTCCCCGCGAGAACAGCAGATGCTCAGACAGGTATTCCTCCTGATACGTCGGGCCCAACACAACCTGGCTGCCCGATTTCGCCTGCAGGCGTAGTGAAGGGGGTAGGGGGCGTTACATTGTTCGTAACAAAAAATGATAATCTTGTAACACCATGCCAGTAGAAGCCATGGGTCTGCTGCTTTTTCTGGTTACGGCTTGCCTGGTTTTCCTCCCCATCTGGTTGGCTCGAGCCTTGGGTGAGCGCCGCCAGCAGCGTGAGCTACAAGCCCTCGAGCGCATGTACCGCTTCGCCCGCAAGCACAACACCTTCGTGCGCAACCACCAAGGGGTGCGCTATGTGGTGGTCTTGGGCAAGCAAGGTTTCCACTACATGCTGTGGGGCCAGATGGTGAGCCGGCAGAGGTTGCTCAAAGCCCTGGGAGAAGAACACGAGCGGGTGCTTTTGAAGGCCGAGAGCGAGGAGAGCCAGCACGGCCCTACCCTAATCAGCATAACGGTGCCGGCCTGAACCCTACGGGTGCGTGTTAAAGCCCATGTCGAAGTGAAGCAGCCACCACTGGTGCTGTGCAGGGTTATATTCCAGGACGGCATAGCCCAGATCAGCGAAGGCAAAGTGGGTTCCATGCCCGTTGATAAGGGGTGGAATACCTAGCATGGTTCGTAGGGCTGCGTTGAGGATGCCGCCGTGGGCGACTACCAGATACCGACCAGGGCCTCGATTCACCAGCTTTTGCACGGCTATGGCAGCCCGGCTGTAGGCCTCCCACTGGCTTTCGCCTGTGCCGCCGAAGGGCTCATATGGTCCGCGGAAGGCGGGTCGGGGGAAGCGTTTTTCCGCCTCCTCAAAGCTGAGCCCAGCTAACTGGCCGTTGTCTAGCTCTATCCAGCTGGCCTCCAGTTCAAGCGGTGCGCCTAGGCCTTGGCTCATGACCTCCGCCACGGCTCTGGCGCGGATGAGTGGGCTGGAGATAATGTAGTCAAACCCCAGGCCCGAGGCTTTGAAGCCCTCCAGGCGTCTTTGGGCCTGTTGGTATCCCAAAGGAGTAAGCGGTGCATCGTAGCGGCCTTCATGGACTCTCTCATCGTCGGCTCTCGAGCGCCCGTGGCGCAGCAGGGTGATTTGAAGCATGTGCCAGATTCTACACTCCACGTTGTGGCGTTGTCGTTTGTTATAGGATTGAGAGCGTGAAAATAGGCGTGATGGCAATTCAAGGCGATTTTCGTGAGCACAAGGCCATGCTCGAGGCCTTGGGGGTGGAGGCTCTCGAGGTGCGTTTGCCGCGCGACCTCGAGGGGTTGTCGGGGCTGATTGTGCCGGGGGGGGAGTCCACCACCATTGGTATGCTAGCCCGAGAATACGGCCTCGAGGCCGCCGTGCGCCAGCGGGTAGAGGAGGGATCGTTGGCGGTGTGGGGCACCTGCGCAGGGGCTATCTGGTTGGCCAAGGATATCCCCGAGTTCCCTGACCAGCCTCGCCTAGGTACGCTGGATATCGCGGTACAGCGCAACGCCTATGGCCGTCAGGTGGATAGCTTTGAAGAGGACTTGCAGATCGAAGGCTTGGATACGCCTTTTCACGCGTTTTTTATCCGGGCCCCGGTGATCTTGCGGGTGGGGAAAGAGGTAGAAGTGCTGGCACGGCATCAGGACGAGACGGTGCTGGTGCGGTCGGGTAACCAGCTGGCCAGTACTTTTCACCCCGAGCTTACCCAGGATAAGCGGTTGCATGAGTACTTTTTGCGTATGGCGAATGGGCTGGGCGAGTAGAAGATTTTTTTCACGTGCTAGATAAATCGTGAAAATAATCACTTATACGCTCCGGCACCCCCGCCCATAAAATGGGAAACCCATGGCAGGATTAGAAAATCGCAAAGCCCGCCACGACTACGAAATCCTCGAGACCCTCGAGGCCGGTCTGGTGCTGCGGGGAACCGAGGTTAAGTCGGTACGGGCGGGCCAGGTGGATTTTACCGGTACCTTCGCCCGCTTCCAGGATGGCGAGCTTTTCTTAGAAAACCTCTACATTGCCCCTTACGAAAAAGGGGGGTACACCAACCACGACCCCCGCCGACCTCGCAAACTTTTACTGCACCGCCACGAGTTGAGCAAGCTCAGAGGCCGGGTGGAGCAGAAAGGGCTGACCTTGGTACCCCTCAAGCTTTACTTTAACGAGCGGGGCAAGGCCAAACTGTTGCTGGCCTTGGCTCGAGGCAAGCGTTACCACCAAAAGCGAGCCGACGACAAACGGCGGGCTATCCAGCGCGAGCTAGAAAACTGGTAAATCAGCTTGCGCTTCTAATCCAGTATAAGTAAAACAGTAGGGATTGGACTTTGCATGCGCCGAACATTCCTTGCCCTGCTTCTACTCTTTGGCCTAGGGCTAGGCCAGTACGAAAGCCGCCTGTGGGTGGGTTCGCAGGAGGGCCAAGCCATCTACCCCGCTGAAGGCGCAGTGGCCTATGGCTCGGCCCGGTTCATCGCCGATGGGCTGGGGCTGGGCTACGTAGAAGCCTCGGGGCGGCTTTACCTCAGCCTGGGCAGCCGGGTAGCCGCATTCAACATTAGCGACCAAGGCGCCCAAGCCGTACAGTCGTTGTATGCCTACCGTTTCCAGGGGGAGCTTTGGGTGCCAGTGCGAGAGCTGGCCCGCAGCCTGGACCTCTACTACCGCAGCGATTACGGGGCCCCCGTCCTGGCCCTGCGCCCGGCCCGACTGCTGGGTGTGGAACGGGTGGTGGCCGGAGGCGTAGAGCGTTTCGTTTTGCGCTTTGACCGCGACGTCCAAGCGCGGCTGCTGGCTAACAACCCACCCCGCTTGGCTCTGATTGGCGTGAGCCAGACCCCCGACCTACCGCCAAGTGGGGCTATCAGCTTTAGCCAGGAGGCCTGGGGTACGGAGGTCTATCTTCCCCAAGGGAACGACCCCCCGCGCCTGCTATTTTTGCCACAGCAGGTCATTGTGGAGCGGGGGAGTTTTGCCCGCAGGCCCAGGGTGGTGCTTGATGCAGGGCATGGGGGTAGCGACAGTGGTGTGGTAGTGGGAAACCTGCGGGAAAAAGACCTGGTGTTGAGCCTGGCCCAACGGGTGCAGCGGTTATTGCAGGCCCAAGGCCTCGAGGTCATGCTGACCCGCGACGCCGACCGCGAGGTGCCCCTGCTGGCCCGGGCCCAGTACGCCAGCTCGGCCCAGGTCTTCCTTAGCCTGCACGCTGCCGCCGGTAGCCAGATTCGCATCTACAGCCATCCGGAAATTCAAACCCTGCGCCTCTTGGAGAAAGGGCGTGAGCTTTTAGCCCGTACCCCAGCCAACCGGCGGGCGCTGCTGGAGCACTTTGTGGCCCCAGCCGGCTCGGCAGCCCGACTGGCCCAGGCCTTGGCTACAGGCTTGGCCGGTGCGGGCCTGGTGGCTACCCCTAGCCAGGAGGCCATGTACGTGCTATCCCTGGCAGGGGGGGCTGCTGTGCTGGTAGAGTTGGGCTTCGAACAGCTTCGCACCCCACAGGGGCGGGAGCAGGTGGCCACGGTGCTGGCCCAAGCCGTGCTGAGCCATCTGGGAGGTGTACGGCCATGAGGGGTTTTTTGAGTTGGATCAACCTGCTGGGCTTCTTGGTTTTACTGCTGGCCGGGGTTGCGCTGTGGCTGGTACAGCAGCATGAGGAAGGTACTAAGCCGCTCAATCTACCCTCCGACTTGGAAATCCGGGGCCAGCGCACCATCAAGCTCTACTTCGCCAACAGCACCGGCGATGGTCTGGTGGTGGAGGAACGCAATGTCCAGCTAACCGAGGGGGAGTATGTGCTGGGCCGGGTACTGCAGGAGCTAGTGCGGGGGCCTCAGGTGCCGGGGGCTGCCCCTTTGGTTCCGGCAGGAACACCTGCCCCTACGGTCTTCCTGCGAGAGGGTACCGCCTTGGTCGATTTACCCGCAGCCTACAGGCGTTTGGGTTACGGCACGGCAGGGGAAATGGCCCTGATTTACGGTATCGCCAACACCCTGCTGGAATTCAAAGAAATTCAGCAAGTGAAGTTCCTGCTGGAGGGGCAGGAGGTCGAAAGCCTAGGGCACCTTTCGCTCTTAGACCCCTTCCGCCGGCCAAGTCCTTAGCCCACCTAAACGCATGAAAATCGAACGTTTGATTCTGCAAGGCTTTAAATCCTTCGGCGAGCGCACCAGCCTCGAGTTCGGGCCAGGCATCTGGGGCATTGTAGGCCCTAACGGCTCGGGCAAGAGCAACCTGGTGGAGGCCTTGCGCTGGGTGGTGGGGGCCCGGGCGCGCGAGCTGCGCGGCGAGGAAGCCCTTTCCCTGCTGTTCCATGGCTCGGAGGGCAAGGCCCCGCTGGGGTTTGCCGAGGTGAGCCTCGAGCTAGGTGGGCGTGGGCGCCGTATCCAGATCAGTCGCCGCCTTGATCGCGATGGCTTCAGTGAGGTGCGTTTGGATGGGGCGCGCAGCAGCCTACGCCAGATCGAACAGGCCCTTCTAGGTACCGGCCTTTCCCGCAGCGGGTACGCCATTGTGGGCCAAGGAGAGGTGGGACAGATTTTACAAGCCGGGCCAGAGGTGCTGCTGGCCTACCTGGAGGAGGCCGCCGGTCTGCGGGCTGTGGCCCAGGCCAGCCAGGTGGCCCACCAGCGCTTGGAACAGGCTACCCTCGAGCTAGAGCAACGAACCCAGGAGTTGCGCGAACGCCAAAGCGTAGCCGAGGAAAAAGCCCAACAGGCCGAGCTAGCCCAACGGGCTACCGCTTTGGCTGGGCGCAGCCTAGCCCTGCGGAAAAGCCTTCTGCAGGCCCGCATCCGCGAAGCTGCCCAGGAAGCCCGGGCGGCCCAGGAGAAAGCCCAGCACCTCGAGCAGGAACAAAACCAAGCCCGGATGCGCCTAGAAGCGCTGGAAAAGGAAAAAGCCCTGGCTATGGAGGCGCTCGAGGCGGCCCAGAACACCTACAGCGAGGCTTTGCGCCGGGCAGAGGAACTCAAGGGTGAGCTGCGCCTAACAGAACAAGAACGAGGTGCCCTGGAAGGGTTGCTGCGCCGATTGAGCACCGAGCTGGCCGAGGTTGCTGAGCGCCACGCCCGGCTAAAAGCCCTACCCGAGCCCACCCCACCGGGCCAACCCGAGCCCGAGGCCGAGGCCCTGGGGCGCTACGAGCAGCGCTTGCATGAGCTGCAAAGCACCTTGCAACTCAAGGAAAGGCAAGCGCAGGCGCAGCAACAAGCCTACGAACGCTATCTGCAAGCCCAGGCCACCTACCAGGCACAAAAACGCGCTTTTGAGGAGGCTCAGGCGCAAAAAGCTACCCTCGAGGCTGAGGCTTCGCACCTCGAGCAGGCCCTTTCAGCCCTGGAAGAAAAGCTGGCCGCAGCCCGGCAGCGCCAACGTGAGCTACGCGCAGCGTTAGATGCCCTGGTGAGGGAGGAAGGACAGCGCCGCAGCGAAGCCCAGGCTGCGTCGGCGGAAGCCCGGCGCCTCGAGGCTTTCCTGCGGGCGGGCTCCGATCTGGCAGAGGGCCCCAAAAAAGTCCGCGATTCCGGCATCCCGGGCCTGATTGGGGTAGTGGCCGACCTGATCCGGGTGCCCTCGGGATTAGAACTGGCCCTCGAGGTGGCCCTGGGTGGCCGCATGCAATGGGTGCTCACCCAGGACGAGCCAGCGGCTCAGGCTGCGGTGGCCTATTTGAAGCAACATGGTGGGCGGGCCACCTTCCTGCCCCGAACCCTTCTAAGGCGGGCCGAGCGTTCCTTTAGCCAAAGCGGTCAGCCCGGCGTGGTGGGCCTGGCCCGCCACCTGGTAGAACTACCTGCCTGCCCCGAGGCCCTGCCCACCCTGTTGGGCGAGACCCTGGTGATGGAGAGCCTAGAAGCCGCCCTGGCCCTTTGGCGAACAAGTAAAAATCCTCCCAGGATGGTCACCTTGGAGGGTGAGCTGCTGGAGCACAGCGGGGCTATTACCGGTGGGCGTATCCAGCGCGGTGGACAGATGCTGGCCCTGCGGCGCCGCTACCAGGAGGCCCAGGCCGAGGCCGAACGCCTAGAGGCCGAGGCCCAGGCCTTGCAAGCCCGTACACAGGCCCTTAAGACCGCCTTAGCTGAGCTGGGCCTGGCTGAGCTGGAGCGCCAACAGACCCAGCTTTCCTTCGAGTTAAAAGCCCTGCAAGGCAGCCTGGCCCGCTTTCAGGCCCTGACCCAGCCCGAGGCCCCCTCCCCGGTGGCGCCCCCTCAGCCTGAGAGGTTGGAGGCCCTGCGCCAGGAACGCGAAGCCCTGAGGGAGGCGCTCGCCCGGGCGCGCGAGCTTGGGGCAAGCTGGCAGCGTTACCACGAAAACCTAGAGCGCTACCAGGAGGCTCAAGCACAGGCCAAGGCCCTCGAGCTTCGCCAACAACAGCTAAAGCGCGAGCAAAGCGAACTGGAAAAGCGCCTGGTGGCCCTCCAGACCCGCCGGGCTGAACTCGAGCAGGCCCGCCAGGCCCTGAACCTAGCGGATTTGGAAGGGCGCCTCCAAACGATCCGGGGCCGTACCCGGGCGTTGGCCGAGGAGGAAACCCGCCTGCTGGCTCGTACCAACGCTATTCTCGCCGACCTCGAGGCGTTGCACCTGACCCGGGCCCGCCGCGAGGCTGCCATCGAGACCCTGGAACAAGAGCTGGCCAGCCTGCCGCCGGGGCCACCGGCTCGCGAAGAGGGCCCCTCACGTAGCCTGGCCCGCACCCTGGCCGAGGTTGAGGCTGCTTTGGAGGCTCTGGGCCCGGTCAACCACCTGGCCGAACAGGAGTATGCCCTACTGGCCGCCGAGGTGCGCAAGCTCGAGCAGGCCCTGAAAGAATCGGAGCAGGTCGTACGCCGCCTTGAGGCCGAGCTGCAGCGGGTAGAGGCCGAGTACCAAGAGCGCCTGCAGGAAGTCTATGGGGTCTTCAAGGAAAGGTTCGCCCACTACGCCCACGCCTTGCTCGAGGCCGAGGCTGGACTAAAGCGTACCCCGGCTGGCCTCGAGCTGGTACTAAAGCCAGCAGGCAAGCGAACCATTCACCTGAACCTCCTTTCCATGGGCGAGCGCACCATGGGCGCGCTGGCCTTTTTGTTTGCCCTTTCAGGGCTTGGGCAGAGCAGCTCGGGCCTACCCATTGCCGTGCTGGACGAGGTGGATGCCCCCTTGGATGAAGCGAATATCCAACGCTTTTGCCGCTTTTTGCAGCACTTTAGGGGTCAGACCCAGTTCATTCTGGTCACCCACCAAAAGCGCACTATGGAGGCCTGCGATGGCCTCTACGGTGTGACCACCGAACGGGGGCTCAGCCGGGTGTACAGCATCAAACAGGAAAAGGCGCTCACCTGAGGCCCTACCCTCCCAGTGGCCCCTCGAACAGGCTGTGCAGTTGCAGGGGCTCGAGCTCCTTCTGCTCCCCGCTTTCCAGGTGTTTTAGCGTGATTACCCCTTTGGCCCGCTCGCCTTCGCCCAAAAACCCCACGTACTTGGCCCCTTTCTTTAGGGCTTCCTCCAGGGCCTTGCGGGGGCTTTTAGGAGTGTAGCCCATCTCTACCGAGACCTTGGGGCGTAGCTGTTCGGCCAGGGCTAAGGCCTCTATCTTGGCGGCCTCGTCCAGGGGGGCCAGGTAAAGGATAGGGGAGGGATCAGGGGGGACAGCCACCCCTTCTTCCTTGAGGGCAATGGCCACCCGCTCGACCCCGATGCCGAAGCCCACTCCCGGCACCCGTGGCCCCCCCAGCATCTCCGAAAGCCCGTCGTAGCGCCCCCCACCCCCCAGGGCCGACTTGGCCCCGATGCGGGCGTGGTGCACCTCCCAGGCGGTGCGCACGTAGTAGTCCAGCCCGCGCACGATGCTGGGGTCCACGCGGTAGGGCACCCCCAGCCAATCCAAGTAGGCGCAAACCTGCTGGTGGAAGGCTTGCGCCGCCGGGCCTAAAAAATCGAGCATGGGCTTGAGCTTGAGCTCGACCAGAATGGCCTGGTCGGTCTCGCTTTTGGAGTCCAGGATGCGCATGGGGTTGGTCTCCAGGCGGGCCTGGGAATCGGGCGAGAGCCTGTCGGCAAAGGGGCTGAGCTGTTCGCGCAGGTACTGGTTGTAGCGGGTGCGGTCCTCGGGGTCACCCACCGAGCCCAGCTTGACCTCGAGCTGCTTCAGGCCCAGGGTCTTGTAAATCCGCACCATCAGGGCAATGGCCTCGGCATCCAGGAGGGGGTCGGCCAGGCCTAAAGCCTCGTAGTCGATCTGGTGGAACTGCTTGTAGCGCCCCTTTTGCTGCCGCTCGCCACGGAAGATAGGGCCCCAGGTGAACAGTCGCACCGGTTGGGGCCAGACCTTCATGCCGTGCTCGTTGTAGGCCCGCACAATGGCCGCCGTGGGCTCGGGGCGCAGGGCCAGAAGCCGCCCACCGCGGTCTTCCAGCACGTACATTTCCTTTTTGACCACAATGTCGGAGGTCAGGCCCACCCCTTTTTGGAAGACCTCGAGGTACTCGAAGATGGGGGTGTGGATCATCTGGGCCCCCGCCCCGCGCAACACCTCTTCCGCGGTCTTTAGGATGTAGCGGAAGACCGGCTCTTGAAAGGGATACTCCTTGGCCTGGGCGAAGATGTCGTTGGTTCCGGGAACGGCCTTCAACATAAGGGTTATTCTAAGGGCTTTTCCACCCCTTTCTTTTTGCCGGCCTTGCCAAAAGGCGTAACGCCTTTCCTGGTCAAATGCACCACAAAGGCTTTCTAAGGCAACCAATATTTTTCGCATGAGATATATTGCCTTTGTAACGCTATTTGTAACGATGGCTCTAGCTTTGTCTCCGCTGGCCCAGGCGCAGAGGGCCAACCTTCCGCCCGATGTACCCGCCGACCACTGGACCGCCCAGGCCGTGGAACAGGTGGTGGCACGGGGCTGGCTGCAGGGCTACCCCGGCGGTGGCTTCCGGGGCGAGGTTCCACTGGATCGCTACCAGTTGGCCACAACCCTGGCCCGGGTGCTGGCCGACAGCCCCCTGCCGGTGCGGGAAGCTGAGGTGCGCTTCCTCGACGTTAAACCCAATCACTGGGCCCTGCCCGGTATCCGGCGGATGGTGGGGGAGGGGTTGGTGCAGGGCTTCCCCGACCAGACTTACCGCGGCCAGTCGCTGCTGACCCGCTACCAGCTTGCGGTGGTACTAGACAAGCTGACGCAGAGCCTGGGGGTGGCGGCCCCAGCCCGGTTGGTACGGCCTGGCGACCTCCCCACCCCTCACTGGGCCGAGGCCGCGGTGCTGCGGGTGGTGGGCCTGGACATCATGCCTTTGGGCTCGGACGGCCAGTTCCGCGGTAGCGAGGCGGTGAGCCGCTACCAGATGGCCCGCTCGCTGTGGCGCATAGCCCAGCTTATGCCCGGCCAGGTGGCTTCGGCCCCTCAGCCGGGTGCCCAACCAGCCGAAGTGGCCCCCCTCACCCAGGTGAGCCAGGTGGAGCCGGTCGCCAGCAAGGCATCGGCAGTGGCCGAGGGTACACCGCTAGGCCGCATCAGCCGGGTGGAGCTGCCCCCGGCCTGGGCCGAGCTGACCCTCGAGCAGGCCCTGGTACACCTGGGGCAGGCCCAACGGGCCGGTTGGGCCTGGGCCACCCTGCGGCACCAAGGCGAGGCGGCCATCGCCCTGCTGCAAATGGGGGAGAACGCGGTGCTGGAGGCTTTCTACCCACTACCTGGGGTGGCTGTGGCCAGCGAGGGCTGGGCCTGGCTCGAGGGCGGGCAGCGTCTGCTCTACCTGGATGCCAAAACCCGCCAAACCCGGCTCTACGGCCCCATCGGCCAAAGCGGGGTTCGCCAGGCCCTACCCCCGCCCTTTGCTGCTGGGGTAGAGCAGGGCCTGTTGGGTGGGGTGGCCCTAGACGAAAGCCGCAACTACCTGGCCCTGATCAACGGGCGGCCCCTCTGCCTGCCCAACTGCCAGGCAGCCGAGTCCTCGGCGGTGCTCCGGCTGGTGCTGCTGGGGCTCAACCCCGATGGCCTCTTCGCCGAGTACGCCTATCTGCTGGATGCCCCCAAAAACCGGGTGGTCGGCCTGGCCTGGCCCAAGCCGCGCCTACTGTTGGTGCACGAGTACGACGGCCAGAAAAGCCGTATCTACAGCGCGGATCTGAACCAGGCCGACGACCTGGCCTTCAGCGAGTGGGATACCCTCGAGGCTGCCCTCGAGCACCGGCCCCAGGTCAAGCCCCCGGCGTTGGTGGGTGACCACATGGGTTAACTTTTTGTGAGAGGCTGACTAGGAAATTTCCCTTTAGGTTTATAAACGAACTTTTTGTTATAGTGGGCGTGTGAGCTCCCTGGTTCCCCTGGCTAACTGGCACAACCCCAGCAAGCGCCGCCTTGAGGCCATCCGCGCTGCCCATGAGCGCGATGAGGCCGCCTTGCTCGAGCTTCACCAAGCTTACCTGCTGCTCAAGAGCCGCAAGCGGGCGGCTACCAGCCCGAAGACCCTCGAGCTGTACCAGGTGGCCGTGCGCGACTACCTGGCCTGGGCCTGGCCACCAGAGTCGCCGGGACCACGGGTGGAAATTCTCAAGGCCACCGGCGACGACCTCGACCGCTGGATTGCTGAGCTGCAAACCCAAGGAAGCCACCTAAGGCCGGATGCTTTTGCCCTAAGGCCCGGCAGCATCGCGACGTATCTGGCGGCGGTACGCTCCTTTTACCGGGCCTTGGCCTGGGCTGGGGCCAGCCAGGTACCGCAGAGCCACGCCCCGCGCGACCCCACACCGGCCCACGAGCGTCGACCGGCCCTGCCCCTTGAGTTGTATCGTCGGTTGCTGGCCTACCTCGAGTCTTCCGAACCGGCCCACCGCCGCGATCGGCTGGCCGTGCGCCTAATGGGTGAAGCGGGGTTGCGTATAAGTGAGGTAGTTCACTTGAAGTTGCAGGACTGGCATCCCGCCGAACGCCTGCTCGAGGTGCGGGGTAAGGGCGGCAAGTTGCGCAGTGTACCCTTGAGCAAGTCATTGACCGAGGAGCTCGAGGCCTGGCTCCAACTCCGGCTAGCCCATGTCAAGGCGGGCGAAAACCACGTTTTTGTAAACCTGGGAGGGCGCAAGGGCCACGGGCGGGGCATGAGCGAGAAAGCCCTGCGGGAAAGCCTCAACCACCACTACCGCACCCTGGGCTTCCCGTCCCGCTACTATGGGGCCCATATGCTGCGGCACACTGCCGGTACGCGCTTCTACAAGGCCAGCCGTGACCTGCACGCCACCGCCCGCCTTCTGGGCCACGCCAACGTGAATACCAGTGCCATCTACGCCAAGATGGACCTAGAAGGCCTGTTTGCGGTGGTAGATCGGCTCGAGGAAGCGTAGGGAGCTAAACTGGAGGCATGAACCGCGCCCTCGACTGGCTGATGCTGGCGGGCTACGACCTCGAGCTAGCCCATCTGGCCGCAGGTGCGGGTCGCCACCAGTGGGCCTGCTTTGCCGCACAACAGGCCGCGGAGAAAGCCGTCAAGGCCGTCCTAAGCCTTGGCCAAGAAGCCTGGGGCCATCTGGTAGCCCGTTTGCTGGCTGAGCTGCCCATGGAAGTCCCCCCCTGCTGGTGGAAAAAGCCCGCAGCCTGGATGCCTTTTACATCCCCACGCTACCCTGAGGGGCCTCCCGCCGAACACTACGGCCCCTTGCAAAGCCAGGAGGCGCTGCGCTAGGCCAGTGAGATCGTTACATTCGCCCGTACTCGGGTGGCCCGCTCGAGCTGAAAGCAGCCCAGGCTTGGGCTGTCTTGCTTCAGGTGCCAGGCTTGCTACGGGTAGGGGTGTTTGGCTCCTACGCCCGAGGCGATGCCGGCGTAGGCAGCGACCTTGACCTGGTGGTGCTGCTTCGGGATAGCCCCCTCCCCTTTTACCGACGTGCTGCCGGTCTGCCCACCGAACAACTGCCGGTACTCGCTGAGGTGCTGGTATATACCCAGGCCGAGTGGCCGCACTTGCCTGCGCAGAGCCCTCGCTTGGCCCAGGTATTGAGTACAGAGACTCTAGTGATAATATTCACGATTATACTTTGCTCGTGAAAAACTTCTTTGATTGATTATCCGAGCCGATGGGGTATGCTAAAGCCCATGCGTCGTACGCTCTATTGCGGACTCCTCCGCGAAGAACACATTGGCAAAACCGTGGTTTTAGAAGGCTGGGTCAACCGCAGGCGCGACCTAGGCGGGCTGATCTTTATCGACCTACGGGACCGGGAAGGCCTCGTACAGGTTGTGGTAGGGCCAGAATGCCCCTGCTTTGCCGAGGCTGATCGGCTGCGCTCGGAATGGGTTGTCCGTGTCGAGGGAAAGGTGCGGGCCCGCCCTAGCGCGCAGGTCAACCGGCGAATCGAAACCGGTGCGGTTGAGGTGGAAGCCACCCATCTCGAGGTCTTAGCCGAGGCCAAGACCCCCCCCTTCCCCATCGACGCGGGCTGGCGCGGCGAGGAAGAACCCCACGTGAGCGAGGACGTGCGCCTCAAACATCGGGTGGTAGACCTGCGGCGCCGCAAGCTGCACCACAATCTACGCCTAAGGCACAAGGTAGTGGCGGCCATATACCGTTTTCTTGACCAGGAAGGCTTCCTCAGCATCGAGACCCCCTACCTGACCCGCTCCACCCCTGAGGGGGCGCGGGACTTCCTAGTACCCTCGAGGCTCGAGCCGGGCCACTTCTACGCCCTGCCGCAGTCGCCCCAGCTCTTCAAGCAGATGCTCATGGTGGCTGGCTACGACCGCTATTTCCAGATTGCCCGCTGTTTCCGCGATGAAGACCTGCGGGCCGACCGCCAGCCCGACTTTACCCAGCTCGACCTGGAGATGTCCTTTGTTAGCCAGGAGGATATTCTAAAGCTCAACGAGCGGCTGGCTGCTTACGTGCTGCACGAGGCCCTAGGGGTGGAGGTGGCCCTCCCCTTCCCCCGCCTTTCCTATGCTGAGGCCATGAACCGCTACGGTTCGGACAAACCCGACCTGCGCTTTGGCCTCGAGCTTCAAGAGGTCACCGAGGTATTCAAAGGCGGCACGTTCCGCGCCTTCGCCAACGCCGAGACGGTCAAGGCCTTGGTGGTACCGCAGCCCCTTTCGCGCAAGGAGATCGAGGGCTTAGAGGCCATCGCCAAAACCAAAGGGGCCGCAGGCCTGGCCTGGGCCCGCATGGAAAACGGGATTCTTTCAGGCGGTATTGCCCGCTTTATTCCGCCTAGCCTTTTGGAAAAGGTGGCGGTATCGGAGGGGCAGACCCTGTTGTTCGTGGCCGGCCCCTGGCGCAAAACGGTGGAGAGCCTGGGGGCGGTGCGGCTCGAGCTGGGCCGGAAGCTGGGTCTTATTCAGCCAGGTTTCCGCTTCCTCTGGGTGGTGGACTTCCCCTTGCTGGAGTGGGACGAGGAAAACCAACGCTGGACCTATATGCATCACCCCTTCACCAGCCCCAACCTGGAAGACCTACCCTTGCTGGAAACCCAGCCCGAGCAGGTGCGGGCCTACGCCTATGATTTTGTGCTCAACGGCAGCGAAATTGGGGGGGGTTCCATCCGTATCCATCGGCGCGACCTACAGGAACGCGTTTTCGCCCTACTAGGGATTGGCGCGGAAGAGGCCCAGGAAAAATTCGGCTTTTTGCTCGAGGCCCTGGCCTACGGGGCTCCTCCCCACGGGGGCATCGCCTGGGGTCTGGATCGCTTTGTGGCCCATCTGGCCGGGGAAGAGTCCATACGAGAGGTTATCGCCTTCCCCAAAAACAAAGAGGGCAAAGAGCCCCTAACCGGGGCCCCCGCCCCAGTCGAGGAGGCCCAGCTAGCTGTACTGGGCCTGGCCCTGCGGGAAAAGTAAAGTTGGAGAAGCTATGCCACAACCCCATCGCGTTCCCTACCTGCTGGTGGATGCCTTCACCACCACCCCGGGCGGAGGCAACCGGGTAGCCCTGGTGCTGGATGCTTCCCGCCTGGCTCACGAACAGATGCACCAGGTGGCCACCCAGCTAGGCCAGTCCCAGGCCGCTTTCATAACCGGGTGGGATGGGCCGGGGTTTGAGGTGCGCTTCTTTGCCGCGGGTGGGGAGGTAACCTTCAGCGGCCATGCTGCAGTGGCCCTGGCCCACGCTCTGGCCCGGGAGGGCCAGCTTCCAGGGGAAAAGTTCTACCTGCGCACCCTAGGTGGGACACTCCAGGTCCAGCGCGAAACCGGGCAGGTTTGGGTAGAGACCCCCACACCCCGCTTCCGCGACCCCCCCCCTTGGCAGGCGTTGCAGGCGTTCATCGAGGCCTTAGGAGCCAACGAGCGCTATTTACACCGGGGGCTGCCCTACGGCATAGCCTATTCTGGGCTTTGGACCCTTTTTATGCCTATGGTGGCACCTGGTCTGATTGATGCCCTCGAGCCAGAGATGGAGCCACTGGCCGAGCTTTCGCAGAAGCTCGAGGTGGCCACCATCCACACCTACGCCCCCTACGGCCCCCGCCGCTTCTACGCCCGCACCTTTGCCCCCGCCCTGGGCATCCCCGAAGACCCGGTCACCGGCTCACCCAACGCGGCTTTAGGGGCCCTGCTGGCCCGGGCTGGGGTGGTGCCTCGTTGGGAGGAGGCCATCCACCTGACCATCACCCAAGGCCACCGCATGGGCGGGCCGGGCCTGGTGGAGGTGCGGGTGGAGTACGGCCCCGCAGGCAACATCCTGGGCGTCTACCTAGGTGGGGCCGCCGTGGTAGCGGAAAGCGGGGTGTTGACCCTGTGAGCGAGAATATCCGCCTGGTGCTCATCGATGTGGACGGCACCCTGTTCGGCCCCCAGGGGGTGCCCCAGTGTGCCTGGGAGGCTGCCGAGCAGGCCCGGGCCGCCGGCCTGCACCTCAGCATCTGCACCGGCCGACCAGGGCGGGGCTTTGCCCTGGAGTACGCCCGTCGGCTCGACCCCCAAGGGCTGCATATCTTCGAGTCGGGGGCCGTGGTGCTGGCAGGGAGCGGCCAGGTCGCACGAACCCAAGCCCTTTCCTCCGAGATTTACCAAAAACTGCTTTGGCTCAGCCGAAGACACCAGGTGCCCTTCGAGGTCTACACCGCCCAGGGAGGGTTCTACCGCGAAAGCGACCACCCCGACCTGCGGATGCACGAGGAGATGCTGGGCTTTCCTGCCGAGGTCTGTGACCTAAGCGGGGTCGGTGGCCCCGTCGTACGGGTACAGTTCGTAGCCCGCCCCTCCCCCGGCTGGGCCGCGGTGCGGGCTGCCATCCATGGCCTGCCTGGCCTCGAGCTCCACCAGGCCACCAGCCCTGGTATGCCTGGGGTGGGGTTTTACTCGGTGACGGCAGCCGGTGTCTCTAAGCGGGCTGCCGCTGCGTGGGTGGCCCAGCAGATGGGGCTAACCCTGCAAAACTGCGCTATGGTTGGCGATGGAGAAAACGACCTCGAGCTAATCCGGGCGGCCGGACTAGGCATCGCCATGGGCAACGCCCCGGATTTGGTCAAACAAGCGGCGGCTCGGGTGGTAGGGCGGGTGGAGGAATGCGGCCTGGCCGAGGCTCTCGAGCTGGCAGTGCGCAAGTGAATATCTTCACGATTATATTCGCTGGTGAAATTTTTCTTTGACCCCCGGGATATTCTTCCCTACCCACCGGCTTCATCGAATGCCACCATCAACTTATGGTTGGCCTGCGCAACCGGCAGTTGGGCCTGTTGGTCGGCCTGATGTTTACCCCTTTTGCCTTGCAGCTTATAGGCTGGGCCGGTACACCCTTAGGCGGAGGGCCTTGTGGGGTCATCGGCAGCGAACGGCTGCTGTTGGAACAACCCCAGGCCTTTTTTTATGCCCAGGTCATGCTGTGGGGCATCGCCTTGCTGATGACCACCGGCTTCTTCCTCCTTATGCTGGGCTTCATGCACCAGGGGCATATCCCCAAATCGCAGGCCAGCCCTTTCCTGCGGCTGGGGCTGGGCATAGCTAGCTTTACTGCCCTGGTCTATATCCTGACCCGGACCTGGGGCCTACCCGCCCCCAGCCCGGTAGGCTGGCTGCTGAGTGGGGCGGAAGCCACCGATGCGATTGGGCTGTTGGTGCTGCTGGTGCTGTTGGTGCAAATCGGGCTAAGCCTCCACTGGCTGGCCCAAAGCCTGAACCCGGACAAACACATGTGAGACTCTAAGCTGGGATAAAAAGAGGGGAACCAACCAAGAAAGGAGGTTCCCCAGGTGCAGTTTACCACCGTTGGCCGAGAGATATGGCAAGGCGCTAGACAAGCACAGAGGCTGGCCGAGGCCAAAGCAGGCGACCCAGAGGTCAAGGAACGTCTGCGCAAGCTCCGACTGGTCAAAGCCCTGCGTGAAAGTAAAAAGAGCTGGAAGGAGATCCAGGACCTGGTCGGGATCAGCCGGGCCACCTACCACCGCTGGAAAAAAGCCCTAAAAGAAAAGGGCCTGGCCGGACTCAAACCCCGCTCCCGCCGCCCTA
>NZ_AUHY01000043.1 GCF_000423425.1 Meiothermus rufus DSM 22234
TCCAGGTGGATGGGGGCAGCGAGTTCATGGCCGAGTTTGAGGAGGCCTGCTGTGCTCTGGGGATTGCCTTGTTTGTGCTGCCGCCGAGGAGTCCTAAACTCAATGGTCACGTGGAGCGGGTGCAACGGACCTTTAGGGAGGAGCTCTATACCCGGCCTCTGCCCCCCCGGCTCAGCGAGCTACAGGCAGAGCTGGATGCCTCCCTGGACCACTACAACCGCCGAAGGCCTCACATGGCCCTGGGGGGTCTTGCTCCCTTGGAGTATTTAGCTAAGATGCAGGAGGAGTCGGTTCCCCAGTCTCACATGTGTTGACCGATTACAGGGTCTTGCTCCCTTGGAGTATTTAGCTAAGATGCAGGAGGAGTCGGTTCCCCAGTCTCACATGTGTTGACCGATTACAGGATTTTGACAACGACCTTTCTGGCTGATACAATCCTCTCTTGTGTCCCGAGTATCTGCTAGGCGGATACGCTTGAGGGCAAGCATCCATGAACCCGCAAGGCCAGCTTGGGTTCCGCTGGAAAAGGAGAGAGCATGAACCGTGGCGCTTTGCTGAAGGTAGTTGAGCAAAAGTACACCCGCAGCGATATCCCCGATTTTAGGCCAGGCGATACCGTGCGGGTTAACTACAAGGTGGTCGAAGGCAACCGTACCCGTGTGCAGGCCTACGAAGGTGTGGTCATCAAGATCAAACGCAACGGCTTCAACAGCTCCTTTACCGTGCGTAAAATTTCCTTCAACGAAGGGGTGGAGCGCATCTTCCCCTTCAACTCGCCCCTTATCGAAAGCGTGCAGGTGGTGAGCCGGGGTAAGGTGCGGCGGGCCAAGCTTTACTACCTGCGCGAACTGCGAGGTAAGGCAGCCCGCATTAAGGGCGACCGCAAGCGGCTCAACCAGGATGTGGAGGCCAAAGCGGCTGCCCGGTCGGAAGAAAACCCGGCCTAAGGCCCGTATCCAAAAAGCCGGTGGGAGGCCCCACCGGCTTTTTTATCAGTAGTGCCACCTACCGCCATAAGGGTACGGCCGTGTCCTTAGCTTGGCCAAAACATGAGCCCTGCAAGCCCTCGGTGCTCTTGGTAGATAGGTCTAGCCAGGTTTTTGGCTCAGGAGCTCAAAAAAAGCCCTGTCCAGTTTTTACGCTTTGTGCCAGTTTTGCAACGACCGTACCGGTAGCCCCGACTGCCGGGCCCGGCGGATGGCCTCTAGGCTCCAACGGGCCCCTTCCAGGGTAGTGATGAATGGCTTGCCGCTCTCGACCGCACGGCGTAGCTCGGGGTCGGGGGTGAGGGCGATGAGCAGGTCGTAGTCGCCCTGGGAGATTTCAAAGCCAGCGGAAGCCCACTCATCCTTCAGGGCCTCGGCTGCAATGAGCCGTACCTTGCCCTCAAGGGGTAGCCGCTGCCCCACCCCTAGCTCGGCCCGGTAATAGGCCAGGTAGGGGTCGGCGTCTAGGCCCATGCTCTCGCCGGTGGAGCGCATCTCCGGCCCCAGTACTGGAATCACGCCGGGAAACTTGAGCCAGGGGATGAGCACCTCCTTGACCGAGTAGAAGGCCGGGGTGGGGTCTTCGCTGAAGCCAAGGTCTTCCAGACTCTTCCCGACGGCAATTAAGGCGGCGTACTTGGCCAGCGGATGCCCGATGGCCTTAGAGACGAAAGGCACTGTGCGGGAGGCCCGGGGGTTGGCCTCGAGGATGTAGACGCTGCCATCTTTGATGGCGTATTGCACGTTGATGAGGCCTTTGACCCCCACCGCTAGGGCTAGCTTACGGGTGTAGGTTTTGATGGTTTCGAGCTGCGTGGGGCTAAGGGAGACGGGGGGCAGCACCGTGGCCGAGTCGCCAGAATGTACCCCAGCCCGCTCGATGTGCTCCATGATGCCGGCTACCACTACCCGCTCGCCGTCGCATAAAGCGTCCACGTCGAGCTCGAGGGCATTTTCAAGGTACTGATCCAGCAAGATCGAGGGCCGCTCACTGAGGGCGGCATAGATGCCGTTTAGATACCAACGCAACTCCTCGGGGCTGTGAACCACTTGCATGGCCCGCCCCCCCAGCACATAGCTGGGCCGGGCCATCAGAGGGTAGCCGAGCTGTTCGGCTAGCCGCAGGGCCTCCTCGGGGTTGCGGGCTACGGCCCCTTTGGGCTGGGGGATACCCAGCTCGGCGCATAGCCGGTTGAACTCGGCCCGGTCTTCGGCTTTGTGGATGGCCTCCCAGCCCGTTCCCAGGAGCTCTACTCCGGCCTCGGCCAGCCGTTTGGCCAGCTTGAGAGGGGTCTGGCCGCCCAGGGTGGCGATCACGCCTAGGGGTTTCTCGTGCTCGACCAGGTTTAGCACGTCCTCCAGGGTTAGGGGTTCGAAGTAGAGGCGGTCGGCGGTGTCGTAGTCGGTGGAGACGGTCTCTGGGTTGCTGTTGACCATGATGGTTTCGAAGCCAGCCTCGCGCAGCGCCCAGACCGCGTGTACCGTGGCATAGTCGAACTCCACCCCCTGCCCAATACGAATGGGGCCACTGCCCAGAATAACCACCTTGGGCCTGGGGCTGGGGCGCACCTCGTCTTCCAGCTCGTAGCTGCTGTAGTGGTAGGGAGTGTAGGCTTCGAACTCAGCCGCACAGGTGTCTACGGTTTTGTAAACCGGCCTCGAGCCCGCCGCCAGCCGCTGCTTGCGCACAATGGCTTCGTTCAGGCCCAGAAGCTCGCCCACACGGGCATCCGAAAGACCCAGGCTTTTCACGTAGCGCCAGTCTTCGGCATCGGCCAGGGGAAAGTGCTGGCTTTTTAGGGCCTCTTCGGCCTCGACCACCTCTTTGAGCTGGCTCAGGAACCACGGCTCGATCTGGGTCTTCTGATAGAGCGCCTCCACCGAGGCCCCCCGCCGTAGGAGTTCCAGCACGGCATACATTCGCGTGGGGCTGGGGTAGAGCCGGGCTTCCAGCTCCTCCTGGGTGTAGCCGGCGAATTCTGCGCGCACGTCGGCCTCGAGGCTGCGTAAAGCTTTGCCGAAGGACTCTTTGAAGGTGCGGCCAATGGCCATTACCTCGCCCACGCTTTTCATCTGGGTGCCCAGCCGGTCGGAAAAGCCCTCGGGGTTTACGTTGGGCAGGGTGCTGAACTTCTCGAAGGCGAAGCGGGGAATCTTGGTAACCACGTAGTCGATGGTGGGCTCAAAGCTGGCCGGGGTTTTGCGGGTGATGTCGTTGGGGATTTCATCCAGCGTATAGCCCACGGCCAGCAAAGCGGCAATTTTGGCGATGGGGAAGCCGGTGGCTTTAGAGGCCAGGGCGCTGGAGCGCGAGACCCGGGGGTTCATCTCGATGACAATCATCCGCCCGGTTTTAGGGTTCACCGCAAACTGGATGTTGGAGCCACCGGTTTCCACACCAATCTCGCGGATGATGGCGATGGCCGCGTCGCGCATTTTCTGGTATTCCACATCGGAGAGGGTCTGGGCTGGGGCCACGGTGATGGAGTCGCCGGTGTGGACGCCCATGGGGTCTACGTTTTCGATGGAGGTGATGATAACTACGGTGTCGTTTTTGTCCCGCATGACCTCGAGCTCGTACTCCTTCCAGCCCACAATGGACTCTTCCACCAGTGCAGAGTGGGTGGGGGAGAGGGCCAAGCCCCGGGTTAGGATTTCGATAAACTCCGCTTCGTTCAGGGCGATGCCCCCACCCGTGCCCCCCAGGGTGAAGCTGGGCCGCACCACCACCGGATACCCGGTGACCTCCCGGGCGAAGGCCAGGCCCTCCTCCAGGCTGTGCACCATCCGGCCTCGCGGCACATCCAGCCCGATTTTTTGCATGGCCTTTTGGAATTCCTCGCGATCCTCGCCCTTTTTGATGGCCTCGGCGTTTGCGCCGATAAGCTCGACGCCGTATTTCTCCAGAATGCCCTGCTCGAAGAGGGCCATGGCCAGGTTGAGCGCGGTCTGGCCGCCCAGGGTGGGCAGCAGGGCATCAGGGCGCTCTTGGGCAATGATTTTTTCCAGGAACGCCACTGTAAGGGGCTCGAGGTAGGTTCCCTCCGAGAGATCGGGGTCGGTCATGATGGTGGCCGGGTTAGAGTTCACCAGCACCACCTCGTAGCCCACGCTGCGTAGGGCTTTGACGGCCTGGGTGCCGGAGTAGTCGAATTCTGCCGCCTGGCCGATGGTGATGGGCCCGGAGCCAATGATCAGGATTTTTTTAAGGTCGGTGCGGGCAGGCATACCAAGGGGAGAGAATATCACCTATCCGCCCATGTGGCTACCAGGGTTTTGCATAGTGTTGCGCTATTGCGAATAAACTAACATTTGCGGCAATAGCGGATGGGCTTACCTTGGGTTTTGGGGGAGGGTGCTAATCTTTAGTTGGGATGCCTTAGAGGAAAACCGGATTCGTAGGAAGAATGGAGCCATGCTATGCAAAACACTCAGCCTATGATCTCGAGCCAACTGGCCCGGAAGCTAAAAGAGCAGATCGGACACGAGCTGGGGGCCCACCAGCAGTACCTGGCCATCGGCACCTACTTTGCCCAGCAAAACCTAGATAAATGGGCTGCCCTCTTCTACCAGCAAGCCGCCGAGGAGAAAGAGCACGCCATGAAGATTGTGCGCTTCTTGGTGGATGTGGGCGAGGTCTTTGACTTCCCTGCCCTTCCTGCGGCCTCTACGGGTTTCCAAAGCGCTGCTGAGGCCATTGCTAAGGCCCTCGAGTGGGAACGCAGCGTTACCGCACAGTTTCAGGATATGGCCAAGATCGCCCTGGCCGAAAGCGATTTTGTGGGCTTCCAGTTTTTGCAATGGTTTTTGGAGGAGCAGGTTGAAGAGGTGAGCAGCATGGAGAAGTACCTGGACCTGGTGGAAAGCGGCATTAACCTCTTCCAGGCCGAGGCCCTGCTGGAAGAAGAGGGGTAGCCTGCGGGCCGGGTGGTTTTGCCTTAAGCTGTATAGAGATGCGAACGCTAAAGCCCGAGCTGCTGCCAAGCTTCTTGCAAGAGAACCCTGTGGTGGTGGATGTGCGCCCGCCAGAGCAGTACAACCCCGATGATTTTGCCGGGGCTTTGCACCTGCCCTTGACCGATATCCAGCACGGTAACCATAGCCTGCCCAAGGATCGGCCCATCCTGCTCATCTGCGAGCGAGGGGTGATGAGCGAGCTGGCCGGGCTTTACCTCGAGGCCGCCGGCTACGCCCAGGTCTACAACCTCGAGGGTGGCCTCAGAAAGCTGCGCAAGCCCAGCCCCTAGCGGCGGGGCAGGTCTTCCAGCCGTAGGCCGTGCCACTTTTCCAGGTGTTCGGCGTGGCTTTGAAGGTAGGCCCCCGGTTGGAAGAAGCGGTCGTAGTACTCCAGGTCTAGGTGGTGGCTTTGCAGGAACATCAGGGTATAGATGGTGGGTACCGTGGCGGGGAACTTGCCGAAGGTATCGAAGATGTACTGGGCCTGGAGGGCCACCAGCTCCACCAGCCACTCCTCGTGGGGAAAGGCCTGGGCCCGCACCGTGGGGCTATCCTTCCAGGGGCCGGGGGTTGCAGGGTGAAAGGGTCCTCCGGCTTGGTACTTTCGCGTGACCAGGGCCTCTACCGCATGGCGCATGCTGGGGTAATGGGGTGGGCAGAACCCCTCAAAGACCCCTTCTAGCCCGGTGGGATTGGGGCGCGACCAACCGGGTTTGAAGTCGTAGCGGAAGCCCAGCCCCGGTACGGCCGGGTCGCCCGAGGCCCCCAACAGGCGCACCCGATCCAGGCCGTTGAGCATCCAGCCCCCCAGGCCCATAGCCTGCTGCATCAGGTGGCCGGCAAACACGGCGGTGCTGATCTCCGCCGAAACCTCGGCCAGGGTGGCTTGGTCGAAGGCGGTGAGGGGGTAGGGCTTATCTACCGCTACGTAACGGCTAAACTTTTCCAGCCCGGGGATGCTGCGCTGGTGAATGTCGTCGTAGAGCACAAAGCCGTTCTGTCCGATGAATAAAAGCTTGAGGAGCTGGTGCTGGGCTACATCGGCTACGGGCCAGACCAATAGCGAGCCGGGTTTGTTGGCGTTCCAAGCGTTGTGTCCGGCCATGAAGGGTTCTTTGGGGGGGATGTAAAGACGCTGCTGGGAGAGTTGGTGGATGTACTGCCGATGGGCGAACAGCAGTTCGACCAGATCTACCCGGCCATCCGGGCCACGGGGTACAGGAGGCGCAGCGTCGCGGGTTTGGAAGGTGTAGGTTCCGCTGTCGTCGGTGAAGAAAATCTGGCTGGTGTGAAACCCGGCGGCGCTGGGGAAGGTGCGTCCGGCTGCCATGCCCGAGTAGCTGGGCAGATAGGGGGTCACCCTGGCGTGATGGCTGATCAGGTTATGCCAGCCGGTCAGACCCCCCACCGTGGTGAGGATGAGCAGACGCTCGAGCTCGGACAGGGGGAGGGGTTCGTAGCGCGAGCGGTAGGTCAGAGGCCCCTCAGGCACTTCACCGCCCAGGGCAAAGCGGCGGCTACGCCGGCCAAAAAGGGCATCGGTGAGGGGGAAGCCCAGCAAGGCCTCGAGGGCCTGTCGTTCAAGGGCCTTTAGGTCTGGCTCGAGCTGGGCCTCGGACATACCCCTAGTCTAGGACAAACCAGAAGGGCGGGGGTGCCCCCGCCCAGGTTTGCCTTAGCGCTCGGGCCCTTTTTCGATGGGCACACCCACCGCGTTGCCCCACTCGGTCCAGCTTCCGTCGTAGTTTTTCACGTTGGGGAAGCCCAGTAGGTGCTTAAGCACGAACCAGCTATGGCTGCTGCGCTCGGCGATGCGGCAGTAGGCGATCACTTCCTTGTCTGGGGTGATGCCTTTGGACTCGTAGATGGTCCGCAGTTCCTCGGCGCTTTTGAAGGTGCCGTCGGGGTTGACCGTGGTGGCCCAGGGGATGTTCTTGGCCCCAGGAATATGCCCCCCCCGCAGCACCCCTTCCTGGGGGTACTCGGGCATATGGGTTTTTTCCCCTACGAACTCCGCAGGGCTGCGCACATCCACCAAAGCCCCCTGGCCGGCCTTGACCTTTTCCAGATGGGCCAGTACCTCATCGCGGAAGGCCCGCAGGCTAGGGTCGCGTCGTCCGGGGGTGTAGTGGCCTCGGGGGTAGGTGGGTACCTCGGTGGTGAGGGGTTTGTTCTCCTGCACCCACTTGATCCGCCCACCGTTCATCAGTTTGAGCTTCTGGTGCCCGTTGTAGCTGAAGAACCAGAAGGCGTAGGCAGCCCACCAGTTGTTCTTGTCGCCGTAAAGCACGATGGTGGTGTCGTTGGAGATGCCCAAGCGCTCGAAAAGCTGGGCCAGTTCCTCGGGCTGAATAAACTCGCGGATCACCGGGTCCCAGAGGTCGGCCTGCCAGTCGATCTTTTGCGCGCCGGGGATGTGGCCGGTGTCGTAGAGCAGAATATCTTCGTTGACCTCGAGGATTTTGATGCCAGGGTCTTGCAGATGCTCAAGCACCCAGTCGGTGGAAACCAGTACATCCGGGTTGGCGTAGTTCATCTTTGTCCTCCTATATGGTGCGCGTTAGGCACAAAAAACAGCATACGCGCTACAGGTCAGGCTACGCTAACACAGATTACAAAAAATGTAAACTTGTGCGCCCGCGGCTGGCCTAGCGCCGTGCCGTCTTGGGGGCTTTGCCCACCCGGCGGGTGAGCAGCTCGCTCGAGGGCAGCAGGTGTTCTAAGCACTGCGAATAGTCGATGCCCTGTTTGAAGTCGGTGGCTAGGTCGGCCACGCTGAGCTGGCTCAGGGTTTGCAACACCGCATCGCGCACCTTGAGCCAGACCTGGCTGCGGGCCCAGCAGCGTTGTTCCTCCACGCAGGCTTTGGGCCAGTTCAGGCTCACGCAGGCCAAGGGAGCAATGGGGCCGTCCACCGCCCGGATCACGTCGCGCAGACTGATTTCCTCGGCAGGGCGGGGCAGGGCGTAGCCACCCCCCTGGCCCTTTTTGGAGACCACCAGGTTGTGGCTGACCAGCGCAGCTAGAATACGCACCAGATAGGTATGTCGCACCCCGGTGGCCTGGCTTAGCTCCTCCGAGCCCACGTAGCGCTCGAGGGGCTGGGTGGCCAGATAGCCCAGGGTTTTGAAGGCGTAAATGTCGGTCTTGGAAAGCCGCATGCCTTTAGTCTAACCGGGGCAGGGGAATTTCCACCGTGGCCCGCACAAAGGCATCGCCCACCGGGCGCTCGGCCAGGGCCAGCGGCCCGCCAGGCTGGTAGACGCCGCTTCGCCCTTCAAAGTAGAGCTCGTAGAGTGGCCCGTTGAGCATGGGGTTGAGCCCGTAGCGCAGGTGTTCCCGGCCCTGGAGCTTTCGGGCCAGCCCCTCCCGCAGCCAGACCTGGCCTTCCACCTGGCGGGCATCTGCCGTCCAGGGACCCTCCCAGCGGGCAGCATTGGCCGATGGTTGCACCACCAGCCAGGCCCCGGCTGCGTCGGCCTGCTCGATGAGGTCATCGTGGAAAGCGTCCAGGCAGATTAGGTTGGCCAGGGTGCCCAGGCGGGTTCGCAGGGTTTGCCGCCCGGTGGGGCCGGAGGAGAGGAAGGCCCGCCGCTCGTGGGGGGTGAGGTGAACCTTGGGAACCCGGCCCAAGACGCTGCCTTGGGGCGAGACCACCAGCGACAGGTTGTACACGGCTTTGCCCAGTGTGTGGAGATGTTGGCTGGGCTCGTAGTCTATGAGCGGGCTGAAAAGGCTACCGGCCACCACGTAGGCCCCGCTAGCCTGGGCGGCCTGCTGGAAGCTTTCTTGGTATACCCTCCAGATAGTGCGGGCCCGCAGGTGGTAGACCAGGGCCGGGCTGTAGACCCCTAGCCTTAAGGCTGCCAGACCGTTCATCCGCAGTAGGCCCAGTGCGGCTTGGAGACTGGTGGGGGCCTGGCGCACGGTCGGTGGCGTGTCCAGCCAGAACAATAGGGGCAGGGCGAAGGCCTCGGGAAAGGCCAGGATGCGCGGCTCATTTTGGGGCAGCCCGCGCACGGCCTCTTGGCAAAGCTCGAGCACATAGCGCTGGAAGGCCTGGGCCGCTAGATAGGGCTCGGGCCGTAGCTCGGTCTGCACCGCCACCAGGTGTACCCGCACTCTTTTTACCATACCAGAAGGTACCCTTTTTTCGCTGAACCCTTCGCCACGGGCATGGTCGGGGCTCCTGCCCTGGCGAAGCCGGGGTGGTGAAGTGTGGGGCATTTCCCCTCACCTTCGGGCCGCTTTGGGTAAGCTGGCCTTGATGAGAGCTTGGCGCTGGCTTGCTCTGGTGGCAGCGGGGGTGGTGGGCTGGTGGCTGTTGCAGCCTAGGGCCAGCGGGGTGGAGGTGTTGCCCGCCCTCGAGCTTAGGCGGCTGGATGGCGAGGTAGTCAACCTGAGCGAGTTCAAGGGCCAGCCCATGGTGCTCAACGCCTGGGCTACCTGGTGCGGTCCCTGCCGCCGCGAGATGCCCTTGCTGGTGGAGGCGGCCCGGGCCAACCCTGGTATCCGCTTTGTCTTTCTGAACATTAGCGACGGGCCAGAGGCCGTGCGGGCTTTTGAGCGGGAGTTGCAGCTGCAAATTCCCAACGTCCTACTTGACCCCGAGGCCCGCCTAAGCGACCCTTTGAAAATCCAGGGCCTACCGGTCACCCTTTTGTATGATGCCAAAGGAACCCTGCTAAAGCGACATATCGGCGAGATCAAGCCTACAGAGCTCGAGCGGCTCCTTGATGTTTTCCAGTAGCTTCAAGCCGGGCAGTCCGCACAACGCCCATACAACACGATCTCGTGCCGCTCGGTCTGGAAGCCTTTGGGCACCATTGAGGTAAAGTCGCCAGGGCAGCCCTCCAGCTCGAAGACCTTGCCGCAGTGGAGGCAGTGGAAGTGGTGGTGGTGCTTCTTGCCGGCCAGCTCGTAGCGGGGGGGCTGGCCGGGTAGCTCAACCGGTACCGCGCTGCCTTCCTCCACCAAGCCTTTGAGAGTACGGTAGACGGTGGCAATGCCCAGGCCGGGGACTTTTTGCCGGGCGGCCTCGAGCACTTCGACGGGGGAGAGGGGCCGGTTCAGCTCGTGCATGACCTCGCGGATGGCCTGCCGCTGGCGGGTGGCGCGTTCCATGCCTATTAGGATAGCAAACGCAGGCTTGACAAAATGATATTGATTTATCAATATGAGCACGGGATTGGCATGATGAAGCTGTCTTTGCTCATGGCTTTTCTGACCGGTTGGGGTTTGGCCCTGGCCCAGCCGATGCGTGTGGCCGCGACGACCGGCATTCTGGCTGACATGGTGCGCAATGTGGGCGGGAGCCGGGTAGCGGTAGTGCAGATTGTGCCCGATGGAACCGATCCTCATAGTTTTGAGCCACGCCCTTCCGTGGTGCGGGCCTTGGGCCAGGCCCGGGTGCTCTTTGCCAACGGGCTGGGTTTGGAGCCCTTCTTCGAGAAGCTCGAGGCCCAGCTGCCTCCTAAAGCCCGCATCGTGGAGCTGGCGGAGGGGATGCCCAACCTGATTCACAGTAAAGACGCGCACGACCACAGCGCGGATCACCATAGTCACGGGGCTTTCGACCCGCATCTGTGGCTCGACCCTACCTACGGGATTCGCTATGTGGAGAAAATCCGCCAGGCCCTAACCGAGGCCGACCCCCAAGGCAGGGGACTCTACACCCAGAATGCCCAGCGCTACATCGAGCAGATTCGCCAGGCCGACGCCCGGGTGCGCTCCTGTATGGCGGTCATTCCCCCTGAGCGGCGTAAGCTGGTCTCGCAGCATGCCTCGCTGGCCTACTTCAACCGCTACTACGGTCTCAAGAGCATCGGTAACATCGCCGATTTCGTTGGACAGGAGCGAGGCCCAGCCAGCCTAGCCCGGCTGGCCCAGGCCATGCGCAAAGAAGGGGTACGGGTCGTCTTTGTGGAGCCACAACTAGCCCAGGGCCAGGCCCGGGCTTTAGCCGAGGCCACCGGGGCCCGCATTGTGCGTATCTACGCCGATTCCTTCGACCAGCAGGTCAACACCTACCTAAAACTCATCGAGGCCAACGGGCAGGCGGTCTGCCAGGCGCTGCGTTGAGGTGGGGGATGGGGGCCAATCCGCTCGTGGTGCAGTTTTGGTTGTGGGGTCAGGATGTTTTAGCCGGGCTTTTGCAGGCCCAGGGCTTCCGTAAAATGCCCAACCCCACGGGACGGGGCTCGAGCCTTTACCTGCGGGAAGGGGTAGGTCTACACTCCAGCGCAGCTTGGCTCGAGCAGGCCGGAGGGGTGCTGGTTTACTCGCGGCCCAGTGAGGCTTTTTTCTACCAAGACTCGGCCCAGGGCCTGCCCGAACTAAACCCGGCGCGGCAGCCAGTACCTTGGGCAGAGGGGCTTTCTCGGTTCCAGCCCTTGGTGCAGGCTTACGAGGAGGGGCTTTGGGCCCGGCTGGGGCCGGGTTACCGCACGGCTCAGCTTTACCACCTACCCGCATTGGCTCGGCGGGCGTTGCCGGCCTGGTGGGCCTGGATTGGCCGTAGGCCGCCTAGCGCTGGGCCTGGCCATTGTTTAGAAAAGCCACAATGCCCCCAGCCAGGCCCCGGGCTAGCCGGGCCCGATAGGCCTCGCTGGCTAGCTTGCGCCCCTCTACAGGATGGTTGACAAAGCCAATCTCTACCAGAATAGCGGGAATGCGGGCGTTGCGGATGACGTAGAATGGGGCGGTCTGCACCCCTCGGCTCACGGCCCCGGTCTCGCGCACCAGCGATTGCAGGGTAGCCCGGGCGAGCTGCTCGGAGAACTTTAGGTTGGCCTGGGCCAGCAGGTCGCTCATGAGCCGCTGCGCTACCGTACGGGCCTCCTGGGTTAGGCGTTCGCCCAAAGCCCCACCGCCATTCTCCCAAATGGCCTTGGATAAAAGCCGTTGGTCTATGGCCTCACCAAAGTAGTAGACCTCGATGCCCTGGGCGGCCTTCTCGGCGGCGTTGGCATGGATGGAGACAAACAGGATACGCTTGCTGTCAGCCATGGCTGCCCGAAGGCCCAGGTCGGTGGCCTTGTCTGGGGAGAGGTGGCGGTTGGCGTTGCGGGTTAATACCACCTGGATGCCTCGAGCTTCTAGCAACTTTTGGGTGCGCTTAGCCACGTCCAGTACCACCTCGTGTTCGTGTACGTGGCCCACCGCACCGGGGTCTATCCCACCGTGGCCCGGGTCGAGCACCACCACCGGGGTAGGGGCGCGGGGCTGGGAGGAGGGGGCAGACGGGCTTCGCACCTCCAACACCAGGCGCCGCGGCTGGCTTAGCTCGAGGGTGCGATGGGTGGTCTGGGGCCGCAGGTGGAGGGTATAGGTGGAGCCGCCTGGGCTGGGGCGGGCTTGGTAGCCCACGACCTCAGGGGTGTTGAGGGCAGTGTCCAGGTGACGGGGTGGGGTGCCCTGAAAGCGGATGGCGAGTACCTGGCCACTCTGGCTGAGCCTATAGGTGGCCCCAGCGGGCAGGTCGAAGACCAGCCGGGTTAGGCCCGGTTCGATGCCTACGCGTGGCTGGGCCCAGCCCAGCGAGGCCAGCACCCCCAGGAATACGAAAAATACGCGCATCAAAGGCCATCTTAGCCCAGCAAGGTGAGAATGTAGGGTTTTCGGGACTGCTTTGTGGCTAGCGAAGAACCGCCCGCACCGGAGCAGCGTCGGCCCCCTCGAGGGATAGCGGCAAAGCGATGAGCTCGTAGCAGCCTGGGGCTACCCCTTCCAAGGCTAGCCCTTCCAGGATGTAGACCCCGCCTTGGGCCAGGGCTTTGTGACCGGGTAGCTCCTGGGAGTCGAGGGGGTCTACGCTGGGGGCATCGGTGCCGAAAAGCCGCACCCCTTGGGCTGCCAGGTAGGCTGCGGCCTCGGGCAATACGGGCATAAAGGTTTGCGGGAAGCTGGCCCAGTCGTTGGGCTGGCCGGTGTAGAAAAGGGTTCGCTCAGCCAGGGGAACCTCGCGCAAAAACGCCACTGTCAGGGCCTCCTGCCCCCGGGCGTCCACCACCTGGCAGGGGCCGATGAGGAGTGAGAGGGGTATGCTTTCTAGCGTTTCCCCTTCCTCGAGGTAGTGCCAGGGCGCGTCTAGATGGGTGCCCAGGTGGGTGGTGCTGGTGATTCGGCCCACGTTTACGCTGGCGCCCTGGGCCATCTGCCAGGCCAGCTCGAAGCGGTAGGGGGTGTCGCCGGGCCAGACCGGAACACCCGGGTAGATGCGGCGGGTGATGTCGATCATGCCCCCAGGATACGCAGGATGTGGCTTTCCAGCACCTCGATGGCCTGCCGGATGCGCCACTGGGCCTTGTCGCGGATGCCCGCCAGGTTGGAAACCACGCGCAGCTCAGCCCCGACCAGCCCCAGCCAGAGGCAGGTTTGGGCAAAAGCCGCGCCTTCCATGTTCTCTAGGTCGGCTTTCCAGCGGCGGGAAAGCGCCAGGGCCTCGCCGGGGGTTTCCGAGACCGTGTCCTGGGTCAGAAAAACCTTGCCGGGTAGACCCAGCCGCTGCTTTAGCTCGTTGGTGAAGGCAGGGTCTAAGGGGAAGGAGTTGTGGTAGGGGTGCTGGTCTATCACCAGACTGGGAAAGCCCAGCCCCTTCATGCCCCCCTCCCGCACCCCCAGGTCGGCCTGGATTTCCCTCTCGGCCAGAGCCGCATCGCCGATGGCCAGCCCCGAGCTGGGGTAGGCCCCCCCTACACCAAACAGGAGTACCTGCTTTAGCCGGCGCCCTTGGGCAAAAGCGGCCAAGGTAGCTGCGGTGTTGACCTTGCCTATCCCACTCTCGAGCCAGACCCAGCCTTCGCCGCGTAGCCCGGCCCGTCCATGAAACACAAACCGCCGCCCCCGCAGAAAAGCGGCCTCGAGGGGGGTTGGGCTCAGCAGAAGCAGAGGCATGTGGTAGAGCATATCTGGGGGTGCGTGCGGGGACAAGGTGGCCTATATTAAAGGGCAGGATGTTGCGCCAGGCCTGGCCCAAAACCCCACCCCTAGCGGGGGTGTTGGGCTTGGTGCTCTTGCTGGGTCTGGCCTCGCTGCTGTTCAGCCTGCGCGGGGTGGTTATGCTCTCGCAGGCGGCCCTTCCATCCCAGCTTTGCCAAACTGCCCCCGAGCACCCTCCGGCCAAGCCTCAGGCCCACCTCGAGCACTGCCCCATCTGCTTGTTGCAGATGATGCTGCCCACGCTGGCCCCAGCGCTGGGCCTAGGCCAGCCTGTGGCGCATGCCGAGCGGCTTTGGCTAGGGGAGCCAAGGGCTAAAGGGGCCTTTGTACAGGCGGTATGGGCTCGAGGACCTCCGGCCAGCCCCTCCTTTTAGCCTCTGACCACGGTTGCCGGGTTGCAGTCCTCCCTAACGTTAAGCCCACGGCCCTCGGAACCTTATCTTGGGGCCTATGCGGCCCTAGCTACACACAGGAGTTGTTGAAAATGCCTCGTTTGTTTGCACTGCTGGTGGTTCTCTTGCTTTCGACGTCGGCCCTGGCGCATGAACGGGTTGAGGTAGGCCCGTTCGTTTTTGCGGTGGGGCAGGTCAACGAGCCTTCCATGGCGGGTGAGATCAACGGTCTGGACCTCATCATCCGGCGTAAGGCCGATAACTCGCCGGTAGTGGGGGTAGAAAAGAATCTTACCGTGGAGGTGATTGGCCCCTCGGGCCAGCGCCGGGTCTACAAGTGATCCGACGACGCCAAAGATATCTACCGCCTGCGCCCGCAAGGCACCGACCGGCCCGGAAGGTATACCACCAAGTGGGTTCTGGCGGTACCCGGGCAGTACCAGGTGCGGGTCTATGGCGAGATTGAAGGGGTCCAAATCGACTTTACTGGGGGGGGCTCCACCTTCAACATCCGCGATAGGAGCAACTTCGAAATCCGATGAGGTTTTTTCTGCCTATCGGGGCAACCCTGGCCTTGGCCGGGGTTGCCCTGGCCCATGCCTACCTGGTCAGCAGCAGCCCTGCCGACGGGGCGGTGCTGCGAGAAGCGCCAAGCCAGGTTCGCCTGAGCTTTACTGAGGCGGTTGAACTGCGTTTCTCGCGGTTCAAGGTCTACCCCCTCGAGGCCCCTCGGGAAGCTCTGAACAACCCTCAGCGCCTACGGATGCTGGCCGAGGCCCTGGTGGCCCAGGTGCTCCCTCTGCGCGATGACGAAGCCCGGCGCGTAGATATGGGCCTGGTTACCCCGGGTCGCACGGCAGAGAACGTGCAGCTTGCCCTTAAGCCTGGCCTGAAACCGGGAGCTTACGTGGTGATGTGGCAGGTGTTGTCGGTGGACACCCACACCACACGTGGCTTTTTGCTCTTTGTTTACCGTCCATAGGAGGAAAAACATGTTCCGCTGGATAGTGTGTCTACTGCTGGTGTCGGGTCTAGCCTTGGCGCATGCCGAGTATAAAAGCTCGGTACCTGCGGCGGGGGCCACGGTTCGCACCCCCCCCAAGACGGTGCGCCTCACCTTTACCGAGGCGGTGGAGGTGCGGCTTTCTACCTTCAAGGTCTACCCCCTCGAGGCCCCCTCGGAGGCCTGGGAAAGCCCCACCCGCTTGCGCCGGTTGGCTGCCGACCTGGTCAAGCAGGCCCTACCGGCCAAGAACGATGCGGCCCGACGGGTGGATGCCGGCTTAGCCACCACGGCCCGTACCAGCCAGACCGTGATCCTAAACCTCAAGCCCAACCTGAGGCCGGGTCCTTACGTGGTGATGTGGCGGAGCCTGGGAGTGGATGGTCACCCTGCGACGGGCTACTTCGTCTTTGTGTATAAACCCTGAGGCTGCGGCATGCCCCATGAGCACGAGGCCACCCAGTCGGTTCTGCGGGCCGGGCTGTATCTGGGAGTATTTTGCCTTTTGGGCGCAGGTATCTTTGCCCGCTATCTGAGCCCTCAGGCCGCCCGCCGCCAGCGCTGGCGCTTGTGGTATATGCTTTCGCTGGGCTTTTTGCTGGCCTCGGGGGCCAGTCTGTATGGAACCTACCACCTGGCCTGGATGCTGGGGGACCCCAGTCTGATGGGAACTTACCTACTCGAGACCACCCAGGGGCGTCTGGTGCTGCTGCGGCTGGGGCTGTTGCTAGGGCTGTTGTGGTTCGCCCTGGGTCGGCTTCGCTGGGACCGTTGGCTTTACCCCTGGCTGGCTGCTGGGCTGTTGTTCACCTTGGCTCTGAGCGGGCATGCCGCCGCTAGCCTGGGCCAGGTTTTGGCCGACCTGCTGCACCTGGGAGCTGGGGTGGTCTGGGGTGGGGCCTTGTTGGCTTTGGCCTTGGTTGGGCCGGGTACGCCCCGCGAGGTTGTCCTGAAGGCTTTAGAAAGGCTTTCTGCTTTGGGCCTGGCCATGGTGGGGTTGCTCAGTCTGGCTGGGGCCTATTTGGCTTGGGCCCGCCTGCCTTCCCTCGATCTGCTGGCCAGCACCTACGGGCAGCGCCTACTGTTGAAATTAGCCTTGGTGGCCCTGACGCTGGGCCTGGCGGTTTTCCACCGCTGGTGGTTCCTGCCCCGTTACCGGGCTGGGGGGGTCTTGGGCCTTGGCACGCTGGGCCTCGAGGCCGCTTTGCTGGTGGGGGTTTTGCTGGCCAGCGGCTTTCTGGCGACCACCCCTCCGCCTGCTCCAGCTGCTTCCCGCCTGATTCAGATAGCCGAGGCCACCCCCGAGGGGCACTGGGTGGGCCAGCTTTACAGCCAGGCCGGCATCATCCACCTCTACTTGGATTGGCGGGATGACCAAGGAGGGCTGTTGTCTTCTGGCCCTACTATTGTTCTGAAGGCCCGCCGGGAGGGCCTCGAGCGCACCGAGGCAGCCCAGCCTTTTTACCGCTCGCAGTACCACCTGGCCTTGCTGGTTCCGAAGCCAGGGCTATGGGAAGTGACGGTTGACCTGCCGGGCCGCCGTCTGGCGTATACCCTATGGGTTTCGCGTTAGCCAGTGGAGGCTGGTATCACACCCTGGATGGGGTAGGTCTGCTATCCTCGGGTATAAGAGGAGCGTGTGGGATGCAGAGGTGGTTATTGCTTTGGCCCTTGTTTGCCCTGGCCCTGGCCGCCCCGGTCGAACTCAAGCTGAACCTGCGGGTAGGGGGCCAGCCCTTGCAATTTGGCCAAACCTACCAAACCCCCCAGAAGCAGCGCTACCAGATCGACCTGCTCAAGTTTTACCTCTCTGAGGTGGCCTTGGTGCGCCCTGACGGCAGCGAGGTGCGTGTGCCGGGCCTGGTGCTGGCCGAGTTCAAACCCGGAGGCCCAACCCAAGGAGTGACACTAATGCGCTTCGAGGCCCCACCCGGCACCTATCGGGGTATCCGCTTCAACGTGGGCGTACCGCGGGAACTGAACCACCTGGATGCCGCCACCCAGTCGCCTCCCTTAGGGGTCAACTCCGGGATGTATTGGGCCTGGAACCCAGGCTACATCTTCTTCAAGCTCGAGGGCCGGGCTTTTCTGGAGCCAGAGCGGCGTTGGGTGATCCATATGGGCACCGATGCTTTTCGCATCCCGGTACGGCTTCAGGACCTACAAACCCCACGCTTAGTGCTCAATTTGCCCGGCCGGGGGGGGAGTATCTTGCTCAATCTGGACGTAGGCGCGGCTTTTTTGCCCGGGCCAGGGGGGGCTTTTCTGGATTGGCGGCAGGAAGAGCTGCGCCAGCTTCACGGGTTGAGTCCCCAGACGCGCGCTTTCATGGGGTTGGTGTATCAGAATCTGATCCAGGCCTTTAGCCTAGCCTCGCCCCCGCTGCAAAGCCGATGAACGCGCGCTGGACCTATTTTCTGCTGTTGTTGGGCTTGCCAGGCTTGCTTTGGCTGGCCACGCTCCGGGTGGAAGGGGAGGGGGCTTTGTCTATGCCTATGGTGCGGCTGCCCCTTGAGCCTCCCGACAATCCCCAGACCCCAGCTAAGGTGGCCCTGGGCCGCCGTCTGTTTTACGATACCCGTCTTTCCGCCGACGGCACCGTGGCCTGTGCTAGCTGCCACAAGCCAGCCTTTGCCTTTAGCGATGGGGGCCAGCGCTTCAGCCGAGGGGTGGGGGGGCAGGAAGGCCAGCGCAACGCGCCCAGCCTGACCAATGTAGGCCACCGCCGGGCTTTGTTCTGGGAGGGCCGTTCACCCCGGCTCGAGCTACAGGCGGTGGGGCCCCTTACTGCCCACAACGAGATGGCCATGACGCCCGAGGCCCTAGCCCAGCGCCTCGAGGCCATTCCCAGCTACGCCCAAGCCTTCCGCGAGGTCTTCGGGGAGCCCCCCAGCCTGCGGATGGTGACCTTTGCCTTGGCCGCCTTCCAGCGCACCCTGCTTTCCTACAACAGCCCCTTTGACCGTTTCCAGGCTGGTGATCTCAAGGCCCTTTCTCCCGCGGCCCAGCGGGGCATGGAGCTATTTTTCAGTGAGCGGGGGGACTGCTTTCACTGCCATACCGGCCCGGAGTTTACCGACGACACCCCTCACAACACCGCTTTATACACGGTTTACCCGGATATCGGCCTGGCCCGGGCCACCGGTCGGGATGAGGACGTGGGCAAGTTCAAGACCCCCACCCTGCGCAACGTGGCCCTTACCGCGCCTTACATGCACGATGGTTCCATCCCCACCCTGCGCGAAGTGGTCATGCACTACAACCGAGGAGGGCAACCCAACCTGAACGCCGATGTGCTTATCCGACCTTTAGGCCTTAGCGAGCAGGAGATCGACGACCTGGTGGCCTTCCTGGAGTCCCTCACCGACCGTAGCTTCACCGCCAACCCCAACCTTTTACCCCCAGCTGAACCTTAGACTGAGAGCAGATATGGGACGATGGCTCGCGCTAGTTTTGATGCTGGGTCTGGGGCTGGCCCATCCCTTTCGTGGCAATGGCGGCTTTGTGGAGGGGGAGGTAGACTTTGAGCCCAACGATGCCACGCCCAGAGCAGGTGTTCCCACTGTGGCCTGGATTGAGTACGTGCGGGTGGGGGGGCTGCCCATTAATCCGCGGGACTGTTTCTGTACCCTGCTGTTCTACCAAGGCCAGGTTAGGGCTACGGCCCAGCCCGATGCCCAGGTGCAGCTTCAGTTCAACCCACGCAATGGGCGGGTAGAAGGGCGGGTGGTTTTCCCCAAACCAGGCCCCTATTTTCTGGTGCTTTTGGGCCGGCCCCTGCCAGGCCGACAGATGCCTCCTTTTATCATGCAGGTCCTGATTGTGGTCTTGCCGCCCTGAGGGCTGGGGAAGGTGGGCAGCCCCATTTTTTTCCTCATTTTTTGGCCTTAATCTAAAACCATACACTGCCCTAGCAAGGGAGGAACGCGGTGAGACACAAACTTTGGTTGGTGATGATGTTGTTGTTGTTTCTACCTGCAGCCCCGGCCCAGCAGCTACGCGAACAGATACGCAAATACACCCTAGACAATGGATTGCGGGTCTTGATGGTGCCCGATAAGACGGCCCCGGTTATCCACTTCAATCTGATGTTCGATGTTGGCGGTGTGGACGAGGCCCCGGGGCTGGGGGGGATTGCCCACATGGTCGAGCACATGGCTTTCAAGGGCACACCCAGCATTGGGAGCCTGGACTGGCCTAGGGAAAAGGCAGCCCTAGAGGCGGTGGATCGGGCCCGGGCCGAGTTGGATCAGGCCATCGCCCGGGGGGCCTCGCAGGAGGAAATCCAGCGCCTTACGGCAGCTTTCAACCAAGCCCGTGAGGAGGCTAAAAAGCTGGCCCTGCCCAACCCGATTGATCAGCTTTTCACCAACAATGGCGAGCAGGGCCTCAATGCTTCCACCGGCTACGACCGCACCGACTACCGGGTTTCCGTGCCTTCCAACCGCCTCGAGCTCTACCTGCGGGTCTACGCCGATGTAATGATGAACGCGGTCTTCCGTAGCTTTTACGAGGAGGTGGATGTGGTGCTGGAAGAGCGCCGTCAGCGCAACGAGAACGACCCTAACGGGGCGTTGAGCGAGGTCTTTTTGCGCGCGGCCTTCCAGGTGCACCCCTATGGCCGGCCTCTGATTGGCAGCCGAGAGGAAATTCAGGGCTACCGGGTAGATAAGGCCCTGGCGTTTTGGCGTACCCACTACCACCCCAACCGGGCGGTGCTGGTGTTGGTGGGGGATGTGGAGCCTGAGCGGGATATCCAGTTGGTGCGTCGCTACATGGGGGCGGTGCCCCGGGGTCCTGAGCGGCCCAGCCTGAATATTCCCTCCGAACCCCCCCAGACGGCCGAGCGGCGGGTGACGCTAGAGTACAACGCCCAGCCCAGCCTGCGCATCGGTTTCCACAAGCCCACCTATCCCAGCCGGGAGGCCTACGTGATGGATGTAATCGACGCTATCCTCACCGAGGGGCGTACCAGCCGCTTGTTCCGCCGTTTGGTGATCCAGGAGCAGGCCGCTTTGAACGTTAGCTCCAGCTCAGCCTCGCCCGGCTTCCGCTACCCCAACCTCTTTGTCATCTCGGCCCAGCCCCGTGCTCCGCGCACCACCCAGGACCTCGAGCGCCTCATCTACGAGGAGCTCGAGCGCCTCAAAAACGAGCCGGTTACCCCCCAGGAGCTGACCCGGGTGCGCAACCAGACCCGCGCCGCCTACCTACGGGTCTTGCAGGGTGGGCCGGGGCTAGCCCAGACCTTGGCCTTCTACGAGCTGTTCTTTGGGGGGTATCAGCGGATTTTTGAAGAGGAAGCCATCTACAACACCATCACCGCAGAGGAGATTCAGCAGGTGGCACGCAAATACTTCACCGAGCAGAACCGCACGGTAGCCACCCTAGTTACCAAAGGAGGGAGCCGATGAAAGCCATCTGGAGCCTGCTTGGGGCCGCTTTGCTTCCGCTGGCCTTGGCCCAGGGGGTACCTTCCGACTGGCCCGACCCCTTCAAGATGCAGTTTCCCCGGCTGCAACCTGCGGTTATCCAGCCTACCCGGGTTCAGCTTTCTAACGGTTTGACGGTTCTCTTGGTGGAGGATCGCAGCCTGCCCTTCGTGAGCGGGCGCATCTACCTACAGGCGGGCTCCATCTACGAGCCCGACGATAAGGTGGGCCTGAGCGGGCTTTTTGCCAGCGTTATGCGCACCGGTGGGGCTGGGGAGCGCGACCCCGGCGCAGTGGATGAAATCCTGGAGACCCTGGCCGCTTCGGTGAGTGTCAGCAGCGATACCCTTTTTACCTCGGTGGCCTTCAACACCCTGAGTGAGAACCTGGATCAGGTACTAGAGATATGGGCCGATGTGCTCATCCGGCCCCGCTTCGCCCAGGAGCGGCTCGAGCTGGAGAAGGGCCGGGCTTTGGAGGCCATCCGCCGGCGTAACGACCAACCAACCCAGATCGCCGTGCGGGAGTTCCTCCGCCGTATCCAAGAAGGGCACCCTGCAGGCCGGGTGAGCAGCGCAGCCTCGGTAGGCTCCATCACCCGCGAGGACCTGCTGGCCTTCCACCAGCGCTTCTTCAAGCCTAACAGGGCGGTGCTGGCTATTAGCGGCGATTTCAATACCCAGGAGATGGTGGCTCGGCTGGAGCGGGTTTTGCGGGACTGGCGCCCGGGGGAGGTCAGCCTGCCCAGCTTTGCCCCGCCCAGTCCTAAGCCGGCCATCTACTTCGTGCAGAAGGAGACCAACCAGAGCGTCATCTACATGGGCAACCCCACCGTAACGGCTTTTGCCCCAGGCTACAGCGAACTTGATCTAGCCAGCCGGGTGCTGGGCGATGGTTTCAACAGCCGGCTTTTCCTGGAGGTGCGTACCAAGCGGGGGCTGGCCTATGCCACCGGAGGGGCCCAGACCCAGGGGTTTGGTTGGCCGGGCTTCTTCTATGGGGCCTCGATCTCGCGCGTGGACAAGACGGTGGAGGTGATCGAGCTGATGCTAGGGCAGTTCCGCGACCTGCGGGAACGCCCGGTTTCACCAGAGGAGCTCGAGCTTTTCCGCAACAACATCCTCAATGCCGAGGTCTTCCGCTTCACCTCCAAACAGGCCGTGGCCGAGCGCATCGCCCGTACCCAGATGCTGGGCCTACCCGCCGACTACTACGAGCGCTACATCCAGCAGATTCAGGCCGCCACCCCTGCCGATTTGCAGCGGGTGATGCAGCAGTTTGTGCGCCCGGAAGAGTTCGTGATTGTGGTGGTGGGCGACCAACGCCAGTTTGACAAACCCCTTTCTTCGTTGGGCCGGGTGGTAGAGGTACCGCTGGAATAAGGGCTACCAGCGCACCTGGTAAAACCCTCGGCTCACTAGGTTGTTGCCCTCTACCACCGTGTAGGAAAGCCCTGCGCCGAAGCGTTTGGCCAGGCGCTCGGTAAAGCTGACCAGCGACCGAGATCGGGCCAACTCGCGCTCGAGGCCGCTGCTGCCGATGGCTTGGGGCAGCAGCCTGGCTAGCTGGGCGGCTTGCTCTTGCAGGATTGTACCCTGTTGGCTAAAGGTATAGCCCACCGCACCCGCCGGAATGCGCACACGGAAGCGGCGAAAGTCGGGGTTTTGGTTCCAGGGAGGGTTGCGGGTGGCCTGTAGCGCGTGCTCACTGGTGGCCAGAACCAATCGGCTGGCCTCGAGGCGGTAGTAAAGCTTGCCCATCAAGCCCACCTCCACCCCTTTGAATCCGCTGACGTTGCCGAGCATCCGGAAGCCCCCCTGCCCCTGGGGGGTGGCAAAAGCAGCCAGGGTCTGCAGCAAGGCCAGCAGGTTGGCCTCGGCGGTAGCGGGGTCGCGCACCTCCCAGTAAATCAGGTTGTGCCCTAGAAGCCCTTCTCCCAGGCCATCCAGGGCAGGGGGTGGCCCCTGAACGCTCACCGTGGCAAAACGGGCGCCGAAGGCCCGCAGATCGAGGTTTAGCCGCAAGTCAAACTCGCGCAGCAACCCAGGTAGATAAGCCCCCAGTAGGCCCAAGTCGAAGACCCCGCTAGTGACCGCGTAGCCCTGGGGTAGGCTACCCACGTCGAAGGGGCGCTCTTTGGGCAAAAGCAGCGCAGCCAGGGTGGGGTCGGCACCTGGGTTGAGCTCGAGGCGACTCTCGTCGGTGTAGCCTCCAGGGGTGAGCTGTAGGGTGTAACTGAAATGGCGGAAGGTACCAAGGGCACTCTGGGTGCGAGGAGGCAGGCCTGAGCTTCGCACTAGGTCTTGCGGGAGCACACCCCACAGCACGATGTCTCCCCTAGCTGGGGCTTGCAGGCCTCGCCGGCCTTGCAGGAAGAGGCGGGCGTACTTGGGTGAGGCCAGGAAGACTAGTTCCCGGCTAATGCCGGTGAGCACCTCACCGTCGCCCCCTACCAGCCAGCCTCCTTCGGGGCGCAACCCCCGGGCTTCGCGCCGCACGGCCTGCAAGGCCGCCGGGCTAGGCCGGGCGATGAGGAAGAAGCCGTCGCGGTACAGCGCCGCGGCCACCCCTCCCGCAGCAATGCCCAGCAGGTCGGCTTGAATGCCCACCTCTTTTTGCAGCTCGCGCCTGAGGAGGGTCTCTAGCCCACTGCTTTTCCAGTCCTCGGCCAGCCCGGCCAGGTAGCGACTACCTCGTAGGTCGCTTAGTTGGAAGCCCGCCACCGCCCCCTGAGGGGCCAGGGCCAGTAGGTTTTGTGCCAGGGCCGAACCAAAAAGAAGAAGCAAGGCAAGCAGGCGAGCCATACCTCTATGGTACCCGCCTGCTTGGGAAAGGGATGGGAATTTTACAGGACTTGGCCGTTGTAGGTGGCGCTTATATTGTTGCAACCGTTATAGACGATTTCTAGGCGGTTGCTTTGGCTGTCCTCGAGCCGTACCCTGCCCCCAATGAAGCTTTGCGTGCAGGTGCGGCTGTATTTTAGGTCGATGCCCAGGGCGTTGAGTCGGTACCACTTGCGGTTGTAGCGGTAGTCGAAGATGCCGCTAAAGTTGATGGTTCCAGCATAGAAGGGGTTTTGCGGGTCGTCGGGGGTGTAGGTGGTGGTGTAGGTGTAGGCCAGGTTGTAGCGGTTGCTGCGGTTGTAGAGGGTAAGGTTGAAGTTGTGGTAGAGGCTGTAGTTGGAGTTGTGCTGGGTCAGGTCGAGGTCGAGGTCGAGAATCAACCCCGTCTCGGTGCTCTGACCCTTGTACAGGACGAGCTGGAACTCTTGCGTGTCTAGGACATAACCGCTTTTGGGGTTGTTGTCGTCCTTGTCACGCAGGCTCATACGGGCTTTGAAGCTGTTGTTGCCTTGCTGGCAGTCGGCAGTGTAGCTGGCTTGTAGGGGAATGCCGTCGCGGTCTTGGTCTTGTGTGTTGCCACCGCTGTTTACGCTACAGGCGAGGCTGGCCGGCTCTAGGTCGAAGCCCATGGCTGCGCCTAAAGTAGCGATAGGCTCAGGCAAGCCCTGTGTGCCGGCGGTATTCAGGAGGCCGGCGGGGTTGCCTAGGCTGGCAATGAAGAACGGATTGCTTTGCAAAAAGGTGTATTTTAAGTTTTGTGCGTCGTTTTGACTCATGGGTTCGCTGGTGGGTTGTTCGCCGCAGGCGGTTAGTAGCCCGGCCAGGAGCAAGGTCAGGATAGGCAGATTTTTTCTCATAAAACCTCCTACAGGGGGCCCTAGTGCCCCAGCGATAATGATAGACCTATCATTGCTTGGGAAAGGAGCTGTAATCGGTCAACACATGTGAGACTGGGGAACCGACTCCTCCTGCATCATAGCTAAATACTCCAAGGGAGCAAGACCCTGTAATCGGTCAACACATGTGAGACTGGGGAACCGACTCCTCCTGCATCTTAGCTAAATACTCCAAGGGAGCAAGACCCCCCAGGGCCATGTGAGGCCTTCGGCGGTTGTAGTGGTCCAGGTAGGCATCCAGCTCTGCCTGTAGCTCGCTGAGCCGGGGGGGCAGAGGCCGGGTATAGAGCTCCTCCCTAAAGGTCCGTTGCACCCGCTCCACGTGA
>NZ_AUHY01000044.1 GCF_000423425.1 Meiothermus rufus DSM 22234
CCGAGTTTGAGGAGGCCTGCTGTGCTCTGGGGATTGCCTTGTTTGTGCTGCCGCCGAGGAGTCCTAAACTCAATGGTCACGTGGAGCGGGTGCAACGGACCTTTAGGGAGGAGCTCTATACCCGGCCTCTGCCCCCCCGGCTCAGCGAGCTACAGGCAGAGCTGGATGCCTACCTGGACCACTACAACCGCCGAAGGCCTCACATGGCCCTGGGGGGTCTTGCTCCCTTGGAGTATTTAGCTAAGATGCAGGAGGAGTCGGTTCCCCAGTCTCACATGTGTTGACCGATTACAGGAAATTCCCGCGCTTTGTCGCAAGATGTAAAGAGCAGAGCTAGGGGTGGCCCTATCTGAAGAAGTAGCGGCCGCTCGAGGGGGCCGAGATAGTAGATTGGGCTATCTAGGTGTAGCATGCACCTAGCTTAGCGGTTTGCCCCGCCGCAGGACAGAAAGTGAGAAAAAACGATGAAGATCGCTTTGTTCATTGATGGTTCTTATATGTACGACGCGGCCAAGCGGCTGGGTTGGAACATCGATCACCGCAAGGCCATCGGCGTCTTCGCCCGCCCAGAGGAACTGTACAACGCCTTTTACTACGCTCCTGTAACCGACAGCAGCGATGAACGTCAACAAAAATTCCTCGATGCCCTGGTGTTCATGGGCTATACCGTACGCAGCCGCGAGACCCACGGCGACCCCCGCTTCGAGGCCATGATGGCCACCGACATGCTGGTCACCGCACCCCGCTGGGAGCGAGCGGTGCTGGCTAGTGGCTCGGGCGACCTGGCCCACACCCTCTCGGCCCTGCGGGCCCAGGGAAAGGAGATTCATCTATTGGGCGTACCCGAGCTGACCGACCTCGAGCTGCGCAACCAGTGCGATCGCTACCTAGATCTACGGGAGTTACAAGGACAGCTCGAGCGCACCGGCGGGGGGCGGCGCATCTACCCCAGCGTAAGCGAGGAAAGCAGCCCTGAGGAGGAAGAAACCAAAGCCGCCCAGCGGCTGATGGAAAACCTCGAGGACGAGCTGCGCTAATCCCTCTACGGGGCCCACTCCTTTATGGGCACCAGCTCACCCCCCTCCACCAGCTTGCGCTTAGGGCGGTAGGCCGCGTCGAACCAGATTTCCAGCACCGCCCGGTCGAGATGCTTCGGGGAAACGATGACTTTGCGCACGTAGTACCCTCCTTCATCGCTAAGGGAAATCTCCCCCCCTTTGGTCAACCTTAGCTCGACGATTTCGCCGTGGCGTGCGGTACGCACTCGAACGCGAAAGGCCACGTCGCCCTCGCGCTGGACATGCTCGTCGGGTTTGCGGAACAAGCCGAACATACCCTCAGCTTAGCAAAGGGGAACCACCCGGCCCCCACTCAAAGCCAGTAGCTCCGCGGGCGAGAGGGCAAACAGTGCGGTGGGGGTTCCTCCTGCAGCGTACAGACAAGGATAGTCCAGCAGATGGGGGTCCACCAAAGCCTCGAGGGGCTGGGCATGACCCAGAGGGGGCACCCCCCCGATGGCGAAACCAGTCACCCGGCGCACATATTCGGCATCGGGCTTCTCCAATGGCTCGCCCACGCTTTCCTCTACCCGCTTCAGGTCGACCCGATGAGCCCCGGAGACCAAGAGCAGGTAGGGCTTGCCACTTTGGGCCCCACGAAACACCAGCGATTTAACGATCTGCCCCACCGCGCACCCCACCGCCATAGCTGCCTCCGGGGCCGTGCGGGTGGAGGTAGGTAACTCCTGAACCCGCAGATGGGCAAACCCCCTGACCTCCAGGGCCTCCTGTACCCTCTGGGCGCTGGGGCTAAGCATGGCCGTTCTCGGAGAGGGCCTGCAATAGGCCCGAGAGCAGGGCGATGCGGGGGGGAACCTGGGGTATATAGATGTTCTCGCTGAGCTGATGGGCCGCCTCACCGAAAAGGCCCAGCCCATCCAGGGTGGGCACCCCCAAAGCGGCGGTGAAGTTGCCGTCTGAGCCTCCACCTACCCGCCCCGCCCCCAGCGCTAGGCCTACCTCGGCCCCGAGGCGCCGGGCCAGCGCAAAAAGCTCGAGGGAAGCCGGGCTGGGCTCCATGGGCGGGCGGTTCAACCCCCCTTCTACCTGTAGCCGGGCCCCGGGCAGCACTGGTTCGAGGCTTCGCAGGGCACGCTCGACGCGCTCGGCTTCGGCCAAGGTCCAGACCCGCAGGTCGATCTCCACGGTAGCCGAGGCCGCCACCACGTTGCTGGTGGTTCCTCCCTGTACCACGTTGGGCCCTAGGGTGGTGCCCTGGACTGGGTCTTGCAAAGCCACCACGCGCAGAATCTGGTGGGCCAGCTCCACGATAGCGTTAATACCCTTTTCCGGTTCAACCCCCTGGTGGGCGGGCTGGCCTAGGGCGGTAAGGCGGTACTGGCCTACCCCTTTGCGGGCCACCTTAAGGTCGCCATTGCCCATGGGGGCCTCCAACACCAACACCGCCTGGCTGCGCCGAGCCGCCTCTTCTATAAAAGGACGGCTGCTGGGGGAACCGATTTCCTCGTCGGGGGTGAAGAGCAGCTCGAGCTCAGGCCAGCCCAGCCCCAAGGCCTGGTTGGTGCGCAGAGCCCACAACAGCTGCACGATGTTGCCCTTCATGTCGTAGATGCCGGGGCCGTAGGCCCGATCCCCCTCTACCCTCCAGGGTTGGGGAAAGGCTCCTACTGGGTGCACCGTGTCGAAGTGGCAAAGCACCAGCACCCTCGGGCCCGTGCCGGAAAGCCGCAAGCGCAACAGGGGCCCGTGGGGGGTTTCCTGGCGCTCTGGTAGGCCAAAAGGGGCAAACTGCTGGGCGATCCAATCCGCCACTCGGGCCAGCCCGGCCTGGTCGTGGGAGGGGGCCTCGAGGCGAACGATGGCCTCGAGGTCTTGCAAAATGGCCGGCAGTTGGGATTGAAGGTAACCTAACGGCTTCACAGAGCCCACTATAGGCCAAGCCCCAGCCAAACTGCTATCCTATGGCGGTGCGAGCGTCACGCCCCGATATTAAAAGCCAGCTCAAAGAAGCCATCGCCCAAGCCCTGGAGACCTTGGGCCTAAGCGAATGGCCCGAAATTGTGGTGCAGGAAACCCCTGTGGGTAAGGAGGGCGACTACGGCACCCCCATCGCTATGGCCCTGGCCCGCAGCCTACGCCAGGCCCCGCCCCAGATCGCCGCTGAACTCCTGCACAACATCCAGCTTCCACCCTGGGTGCGGCGCACCTTTGTAGTGGGGGGCTATCTCAACTTCGAGCTCGAGCCGGCCTTTCTGGTGGAGGCCGCCACCCAACCCCTACCCCCCTTCCCGGCGCAAAAGGGCAAGGTACTTTTGGAGCACACCTCGGTCAACCCCAACAAGGAGCTGCACGTAGGGCATCTGCGCAACATCTGCCTGGGCGACTCGCTGGCCCGGATTCTGCGCTTCGTGGGGCATCCAGTCGAGGTGATGAACTACATCGACGATACCGGGCGGCAAGCCGCCGAAAGCCTTTTTGCCCTGGGGTATTTCGGCCTGGACGCCCCCCCGCCAGGGGTCAAGTACGACCACTGGGTAGGCCAGGCCTACGTGCGGCTGCACCAGGCCATGGACGACCCCGAGAAAAAAGCCACCATCGAACAGGGGGTACAGGAGATTCTGCACCGCTTGGAAGAAGGAAGGCTGCGGGACGAGGTGGACAAGATTCTGCGCGCCCAGCTCCAGACCATGTACCGCCTGGGGGCCGAGTACGACCTCTTGGTCTGGGAGTCGGACATCGTGCGGGAGGGCCTGCTGCAACAAGCTCTAAAGGCTCTGGCCCGCTCTCCTCTGGTCTTCCGCCCCCGCGAGGGCAAGTATGCCGGGGCTTTGGTCATGGACACCAGCCCTTTCATCCCTGGCCTGGAGGACCCCTACCTGGTACTGCTGCGCTCAAATGGCACCTCTACTTACACCGCTAAGGACATCGCCTTGCAGTTCTGGAAGATGGGGCTCCTTAAGGGCCTCTGCTTCCGGCCTTACGACACCCAGCCCAGCGGGGCTCCCCTCTACAGCACCCATCCCGAGGGCCAGCCCATGCCTTTCGGCGGGGCCGACGAGACCATTAATGTAGTAGATGCCCGCCAAAGCCACGCCCTGCGGGTGGTACAGGCCTCCCTCGAGGTCGAGGGACGGCCCGACCTAGCCCAGCGCTGCTTCCACTTGGCCTATGAAACGGTACTGCTGGAAGGCCGACAAATGTCCGGGCGCAAGGGCATCGTGGTCTCGGTGGACGAGGTGATGGACGAGGCGGTGCGGCGGGTACGGGCCGTCATGGCGGAGAAAAACCCCGACCACCCCAACCCAAAGGAGGCCGCCGAGCAGATCGGGGTGGGGGCGGTGCGCTTTGCCATGCTCAAAACCGAGGCTAAAAAGCAGATCGACTTCCGCTACGAGCAGGCCCTGAGCTTGGAAGGCGACACCGGCCCCTATGTGCAGTACGCCTACGCCCGGGCGGGCTCCATCCTGCGCAAGGCCGAGGAACAGGGCCTCTTCCAGGAGCAAGCCGACTTTGCCCAGGCCACCCCCTTTGAGCTGGCCTTGGCTAAGGTTATTTTGCGCTTTCCTGAAGCCGTACAAGACGCGGCCCGCAACAAAGCCCCGCATATCCTGGCCCAGTACCTGCTCGAGCTAGCCGCGGCCTGGAACAGCTTCTACAACGCCAAAACCCCCGAGGGCCGGCCCGCCACCCCCGTTCTGACCGCCCCCTTGGGCCTACGGGGCCTGCGGCTAGAGCTGGTGCGGGCCCTGCGCCAGACCCTAAAGCAGGGCTTGAGCCTACTGGGCCTACAGGCCCCCGAGGTGATGTAAGCCTTGGGTGGGGTTAAGGTTTCCTGTGGGATCGACCCAAAGCGCTATTGATTCCTCACCCTGGGCATATCAGAATGGGTGGGGTTTGCCGATGATGCGCTTGCTTGCCCTATTGCTGCTCATTTCCACCCCGGCCCTGGCCCAGGTCCCCCGCCTGACCACCCCGGAGGAGGTGGCCCGGGTAGAGGTGGTGCGCCGGGCTTTGCCGGCGGTAGTCAAAATTTCCGGCATCCTACGTGACCCCCAGACCGGCAACGAGGGCCCCACCAACGGCTCGGGTTTCTTCTACGCACCCAGCCGTATCATCACCAACTACCATGTGGTGCAGGACTTGCGCGACATCAGCGTGGAGCTCTTCGATGGACGTTCCTTCCCTGCCCAGGTTTTTGCCGTGGATAAGGGCATCGATATCGCCATCCTGAGCGTGCAAGGGGTCACCGCCCCCGCTCAGTTATCCTTCGGTAGCTCGCAAAACCTACCAGTGGGGATGGGCCTGGTGGTCATTGGCAGCCCCTTTGGTCAGCGCAACCTGGCCTCTTATGGCATCCTAGCGGGCATAGGCCCCACCGCTGCCGAGAAAAACGAGCTAGACCCCGAGATCGGGGCCGAGATAGGCGACCTCATCTTCACCGATGCCCGCATCGTGCAGGGCAACTCCGGGGGCCCGGTGCTCGACCTGCAAGGGCGGGTGGTGGGGGTGGCCAATGCCACCTTAGGCGACCTGAGCGGGGTGGGTGGTATCGGGGTGGCCATCCCCGCTGACCTAGTACGGCAGAGCGTGAGCGACCTCGAGCGCTTCGGGGTGCCGCAGCGGGGCTATCTGGGGGCCACCCTGCTCGACCTAAGCGAGCTAGACCCCCTCCTGCTAGGACGGGTAGGCCTGCTCTCTACCCGCGGGGCCATGATTGAAAAAGTGCAGCCCGGCGGCCCAGCAGCCCGGGCCGGCCTGCGCCCTGCTGAGCGCGACCAGCGCGGTAAGCTGGTCAGCCTGGGTGACATCATCCTAGCGGTGGGGGGACGCACGGTGCGCAACGCCAGCGAAGTCACCCAGATCATCGCCCGCTACCGCCCCGGCGACCGGGTCAACCTGACCATCTGGCGCAACGGGCGGCGGCTGGAGGTGGTGGTCACCATGGTGGCCCGGCGCTAGGGCTCTATCTCGAAGACCTCCTTGATGATGGGTTGGGACAGTACCACCGAGGTGCGGGTGCTCCCGTACAAGCCCATCTGTTGGATGAGTTCCTGCAGGTGGGCCACCGAGGGTACCACCACCTTGGCCACAAAGGACGCGGCTCCCGTAACGAAGTAGCACTCCCGCACCGCGGGGGTGGTGCGGGCAAACTCGAGCATCTGCTGGTAGCGACCAGGGGGGGTGGCCACCTCGATTAGGGCGGTAATGGCATACCCTAAGGCCGTAGGGTTGATGCGAGCCCCATAGCCGGTGATGATACCGGCATCCTCGAGCCGGCGTACCCGCTCGGTAACCGCCGGGGTGGAAAGGCCCACCCGCCGGCCTAACTCGCTATAGGAAAGCCGGCCATCCTGCTGCAACTCCCTAAGGATGGCGCGGTTGGTGGCGTCTAGGAGCTTAGAAACCATAAAGCCCATTATGGCTTAAGAAATAAGGCAAAGTGCAAAAATAAGCTAACAATATTCCTTCCATTCAGCTACAAAACCCCCTAGCCTTAGAGAAAAACGGAGGTGCTTATGGTCATTGGGGTGCCAAAGGAGATCAAAACACTGGAAAACCGGGTGGCTCTTACCCCGGGGGGCGCGCATAGCCTGGTGCGGCGGGGGCATACGGTTCTGGTAGAACAAGGGGCTGGGCTGGGCTCGGGGATATCCGATGCGGAGTACCAAAAGGCTGGGGCAGAGTTGGTCTCGGCTGCTGAGGCCTGGGCCGCCGATCTGGTGGTCAAGGTCAAGGAGCCCATCGCCGAGGAGTACCGCCACCTGCGCCCGGGGCTGATTCTTTTTACCTACCTACACCTGGCCGCCGATGAAGCCCTCACCCGAGCCCTGCTCGCCGGGGGTACCAGCGCCATCGCCTACGAGACGGTGCAGCTCGAGGACGGCACCTTGCCCCTGCTGGTCCCCATGAGCGAGGTAGCTGGGCGCATGGCCCCGCAGGTGGGGGCCGCCGCCCTGGAAAAGCCCCACAGGGGGCGGGGTGTGCTGCTGGGCGGGGTACCCGGCGTGGCCCCAGCCAGCGTGGTCATCCTGGGGGGCGGGGTGGTGGGGATCAACGCTGCCAAGATTGCCCTAGGCATGGGGGCCCAGGTCACCATCCTTGAGGTGAGCAAGGCCCGGATGCAGTACCTCGACGACGTCTTCGGTGGGCGGGTGATTACCCTGGCCTCTACCGAGGCCAACATCGCCGCCTCTATTCGCCATGCCGACCTGCTCATTGGCGCAGTGCTCATCCCCGGGGCCAAGGCCCCTAAACTGGTCACGCGGGAGATGCTTTCCAGCATGAAGGAGGGAGCGGTGATTGTGGACGTAGCAGTAGACCAGGGCGGCTGCGTGGAGACCATCCACCCCACCACTCACGCCAACCCTACCTACGTGATCGATGGGGTGGTGCACTACGGGGTGGCCAACATGCCTGGCGCGGTGCCCCGCACCTCCACCTTTGCCCTCACCAACCAGACCCTACCCTACCTACTCCGGTTGGCCGAGAAGGGCCTGGAAGCTCTGTGCGACGACCCCGCTCTGCTGCGGGGCCTCAACACCCATCAGGGCCGGCTCACCTGCTTGGGCGTGGCCGAGGCTTTCGGCCTGCCCTACACCGACCCCCAAACGCTGCTGCAATAGGGTATAAAAGTCAGATGAACTGGAAAAGCGGGTGGCTCCTGGGGCTTCTGGGGATGATGGGCACAAATCAAAGTCCCTACACCCCAGAAGGCCCCTCCCATGCCGTTCTGGCCCAACCCCCCGCGGTACCCTGGGCCCCCAGCGAGCAGCTCAACTATCACCTCACCTGGCAGGGCCTCGAGGTAGGCCGGCTTTTCCTTTTTGCCGAGGGCATCGAAGGAGGCTGGCGTTTCCGCATGAAACTAGAGCCCACTGGTCTAGCCCAGGCCCTGGGCTACGGCCTCGAGGCGGAGAGCCAGGTAGGCTACGACCTCTACACCGACCGCTTCTGGCAAACCCTACGCGAGCCCCTAAAGGGCACCACCCGCCTGGTTTTCGAGCGGCAGGAAAACAGCGGCTCAAAGGCCCGGGTGGTCTACCCCGATGGCCGAGAGAGCGTCTGGCAAAGCCCCCGCGAGGATGTGGTGGACATGCTCTCGCTGGTCTACCTTCTGCGGGTGCGACCGGAAATCCGCACGGTCTACGTGGTGGACTTCCCCAAACTAGCCCAGGGGCAGCTGGAAACCCTTCCCCCCTCAGGGGGCCTGGTGGGCTACCGCTTCGCCCGAGAGGATCTGTTGGTGGAAGGCTGGTACCGTCTCGATACCCAGCGCACCCCGGTTCGCCTCATTTTCGGGCGCGACTTCGGACGGTTGCGGGCCTCCCTTGACTCGAGCCGGTAACTTTTTACACCCCCTTTGCCGCGTGGGATACGTCATTTACATAAGCCAGGCCCAGGTGTTATACTCCCCGGATGGACAAGATTATCGTCCGTGGGGCCAAAGAGCACAATTTGAAAAACATTACCGTTGCGCTGCCCCGAGGGCAGTTCATCGTCATTACCGGGGTCTCCGGCTCGGGCAAGAGCACCCTGGCCTTCGATACCATCTACGCCGAGGGGCAGCGGCGCTACGTGGAGAGCCTTTCCTCGTATGCGCGGCAGTTCCTAGGGGTGATGGAAAAACCCGATGTGGAAAGCATCGAGGGGCTTTCCCCGGCCATCTCCATTGACCAGAAAACCACCTCGCACAACCCTCGCTCCACGGTGGGCACGGTAACCGAAATCCACGACTACCTCCGCCTGCTGTTTGCCCGGGTGGGCACCGCCTACTGCCCCCACTGCGGGCGGCCCATCGAGCGGCAGTCGGCCTCCGAAATTACCGACCGGCTCTTCCAAAAGCCCCAGGGCACCAAGGCCATCCTGATGGCCCCGGTGGTGCGGGGTCGCAAGGGCGAGTACCGCAAAGAGTTCTTGCAGCTGCAGAAGGAGGGCTACGCCCGGGTGCGGGTGGACGGGGTGATCTACACCCTCGAGGAGGCACTGGGCCTCAAGCTGGAAAAATACGAGAAGCACGACATCGACCTGGTGGTGGACCGGGTGGTCTTGAAGCTGGAAGAGCGCCCCCGCATCGCCGAGTCGGTGGAGCTGGCCTTGTTACGCGGCGAGGGGCTGATGCGGGTCTTGTACCCCGACAGCGGCCAGGAGGAGCTGTTTTCGGAGAAGTTCGCCTGCCCGGAGCATGGCAGCGTGCTGGAGGAACTCGAGCCGCGCATCTTCTCCTTCAACGCGCCCTATGGGGCCTGCCCGGACTGCTCCGGCCTGGGCTACAATCAGGTCTTCGACCCTGAGCTGATTGTGAACCCTGAACTCTCGCTGGCCGAGGGGGCCATCCTGCCCTGGAGCCGGGGGCGCGAAAACGGCAAGGGCTACCTGTGGGATCGGCTGCGGGCCCTGGCCGAGCACCTGGGCTTCGATATGAAGGCCCCTTTCAAGCAACTCTCGCCGCAAGCTCAGCAGGCTGTGCTCTACGGCCTACCCGAGCCCTTCGAGGTGGTTTTCCGGCGCAACGGACGCGAGACCATGCGTTTCATGGTGAGCTACGAGGGGGTGATCCCTTGGCTCGAGGGGCGCTACCGCGAGACCGAGTCGGAAGGGCTGCGCGAGGCCCTGGAGGCCTATATGACCCTCAAAGCCTGCCCAGCCTGCGGGGGCACACGCTACAAGCGCGAGGTGCTCTCGGTGCGCATAGGGCTTTTCAACATCGCCGAGGTCTCCAACCTGCCGGTGCGGGAGGCCAAGCAGTTCTTCCAGGCGGTGGCCGAGAACCGGGTGGTAGAGGCCAGCGAGGCCTTAGCGGCCTTCCGCATCCCGCTAGAGGGCCTAGCCGAGCCCCAGGAAAAGCGCAACCTGAACGCCTTCCAGGTGCAGGTGGCGGCCCCCATCTGGCGGGAAATCTATAGCCGGCTGGGCTTCCTGGAGGACGTGGGCCTGGACTACCTGACCCTCGACCGCGCGGCCAACACCCTCTCCGGCGGCGAGGCCCAGCGCATCCGCCTGGCTACCCAGGTAGGCTCCGGCCTGACTGGGGTGCTCTACGTGCTGGATGAGCCCTCCATCGGCCTGCACCCCCGCGACAACCAGCGCCTTTTGGGCACCCTCAAGAAGCTGCGTGACCTGGGCAACACCCTGCTGGTGGTGGAGCACGACGAGGAGACCATGCGCGAGGCCGACTGGATTGTGGACATGGGGCCGGGCGCCGGGGTACACGGGGGCCAGGTAGTAGCCCAGGGAACCCTCGAGGACATCCTCGCCCACCCCCAGAGCCTGACCGGGGCCTACCTCAGGGGCAGCAAGTTTATTCCGGTGCCCAAAACCCGGCGCAAGGGCAACGGCAAGCACCTGCTGGTCAAAGGGGCGCACGAGCACAACCTCAAGAACGTGAACCTGCGCATCCCCCTGGGCAAGTTCGTGGCCATTACCGGGCCCTCCGGGTCGGGCAAGTCCACCCTGGTGCACGATATCCTTTACGCCGCGCTGGCCCGCGACCTGATGCGGGCCAAGGCTATCCCCGGCCGCTTTGAGGGCCTGGAGGGCATAGAGCACCTGGACAAGGTCATCGAGATCGATCAGTCGCCCATTGGCCGCACCCCCCGCTCCAACCCCGCGACCTACACCGGGATCTTCGACGAGATTCGCGAGCTCTTCGCCAAGACCCCCGAGGCCCGCAAGCGCGGCTACGAGGCCGGGCGCTTCAGCTTCAACGTGAAGGGCGGACGCTGCGAGGCCTGCGGCGGGGATGGCACCAAGAAGATCGAGATGCTCTTTCTGCCCGACCTCTATGTGCAGTGCGAGGTCTGCAAGGGCAAGCGCTACAACAAGGAGACCCTCGAGGTCAGGCTACGGGGCAAAAACATCGCCGATGTGCTGGACATGACCGCGGAAGAAGCCCTGGCCTTCTTCGAAAACATCCCCTCTATCGCCCGCAAGTTGCAGCTGATGGTGGATGTGGGTCTGGGCTACATGAAGCTGGGCCAGCCCTCGCCCACCCTCTCGGGCGGGGAGGCCCAGCGCATCAAACTCTCCACCGAGCTGGGCCGCCGCTCCACCGGGCGCACCCTCTACATCCTGGACGAGCCCACGACAGGGCTGCACTTCGAGGACACCGCCAAGCTTTTGCAGGTGCTGCACCGGTTGGTGGATGGGGGCAACACCGTGGTGGTGATTGAGCACAACATGGACGTGGTCAAAACCGCCGACTGGGTAATTGACCTGGGACCCGAGGGCGGGGCCCGGGGTGGGCAGATCATCGCGGAGGGCACCCCCGAGGAGGTAGCCCAAAGCGGCAGTCCCACCGGGGCCTTCCTGGCCCGCATCCCAGAAATCAGGCAGAAGGCTGGGGTGGCTGCCGACTAAACCCACTGCCAGGACTCATAGGTTTATTGCGATACAGTTTACAATATTTGTCATTTTATCCCGCATGATAAGAAGCTATGGAATGGCTTACCCATCCCTGGCCTTGGTACGTGGCCGGGCCTCTGATCGGTCTGATGGTGCCCTTGCTGCTTCTGTTGGGCAACCGCCGCTTTGGTATCTCCTCCTCTTTACGCCATCTTTGCGCGGCCATGGGCAGCCGACTACCCTTCTTCCGCTACAACTGGCGGGCCGAGGGCTGGAACCTGGCCTTTGTCCTGGGCATCGTACTGGGAGGGTTCGTGGCCGGGGTGTGGCTGGCCAACCCCCAGCCGGTAGCCCTCAACCCCCAGACGCAAGCGGCCCTCGAGGGCTTAGGGCTTTCGCCCGACTCGGGCCTCCTGCCCAAAGAACTTTTCTCCTGGGCCGCTGTGCTGCGCCCGGAGGGCTTTTTGTTCTTGCTGATAGGCGGCTTTTTGATCGGCTTTGGCGCCCGCTGGGCGGCGGGCTGCACCTCGGGCCACGCCATCACCGGCTTATCCGCCCTGCAACGGCCCTCTCTGGTAGCCACCCTGGGCTTCTTCCTGGGCGGGTTGGTCTCGGCCCACGGGCTACTACCTTGGCTACTGGCTTGGTTGAGGTGAGATATGGCCTTCCCCATTCCCGATGAGTTCAAAGCGGAAACCGAAGCAAAAGCCCAGCCCATCCCCCTGGGGGCCTATCTGCCCTACCTTCTGGCCGGGACGTTCTTCGGCTTTGTGGCCATCCGCTCGGAGATCGCCTCCTGGTACCGCATCTACGAGATGTTCCGCTTTGAGTCGTTCCACATGTACGGGGTCATCGGCAGTGCGGTACTGACCGGGGCCCTTTCGCTTTTGCTGTTGCGGCGGCTGGGGCTGCGCTCAACGGATGGCGAACCCCTGGCGGTGCGCCCCGCTGAGCCGGGCCGATACCGCTACCTTCTGGGCGGGCTGGTCTTCGGGCTAGGCTGGGGCCTGGTGGGGGCCTGCCCTGGCCCCATCTACGCTCTGCTGGGCAGCGGCCATGCCGGGGCTTTGGTCATCCTGCTGGGAGCCTTGCTGGGCACCTACGCCTACGGGCTGGTGCAGCGCCGGCTACCCCACTAGGCATCCCAAAGAGCTAAGGCCTGTTCGAGGTAGGCCTGCTCGAGCCGCACCCGCTCCACCGGCGGAAGCCGTCTGAGGTAGGCCCGGCGCCGCTCCAGCTCGCCCCGCAGCAAGGGGTGCCGCTGGGCCAGCAGAAGGGGCCCGTAACGCAAGGCCACCTCCCGCGGTAGGCCCTGGTAGGCTGCCGCAGGGGAAAGCGACCCCCGCACAAAGGTCAGCACGGTGTAGTACCAGAACCCCGGAACCATCTGTTCGTTGCTTAGGGCAAAGCCCGCCTCGAGGGCCCAGCGGCGCAATGGCTCGGCGGCGTCGTTGGGCTGGAGGACGATCCGGGAAGGAAGCCGCTCGGGATGGGCCGAGAGAATGCGCACCATACGCCGGGCCCCCATCCCGCAGAGGCTCAGAACCTCCACCTCTCCCGGGGCCAAAGGCGCCAGGCCGTCCCCCAAGCGCACCTCGGCAGGCAGGCCCCGCAGCGCCCGCCTGGCGTTCTCCCAGGGCCCGCGGCTTTTTTCCACCACAATCACTCGGCGCACCCGGCCTGTTTGGAGCAGGTAACAGGGCAACAGGGCATGGTCGGCCCCAATATCGGCGTAGGTCTCGGCCCGAATCTCGCCGGCCACGGCCAGCAGACGGGGCTCGAGGGGTTTAGCGGTAGAGCCAGCCATAAGCCAAAAGCAGGCTTAGCAGGGTCAGGGGCAGGCCGAAGCGCAGGTGCTCGAAAAAGCTCAGCCGGCAGCCCTCTCGCCGGGCCGCCTCGGCCACGATGAGGTTGGCCACCGAACCCAGCAAGGTGAGGTTACCCGCCAGGGTGGCGGCCGCGGCCAGCATCAGCCAGCCTTGGGTATCGGCGGAGGGAATCAGTGGGTAAAGCAGCAGCACTGCCGGCACGTTGGAGATCAGGTTGGAAAGCAGGGTCGTCACCGCTGCCAGGCCTGCTGGAGCGTTGGCCAAAGCCTCCAGCGGGGCCAGAAGGCCCAGCGCCTTCACCGCCGCGGTCACCATAAACAAGCCAGCAAACAACACCAAAAGCTCCCAGTCTACCCGCATAAAAAAGCGCTCGGAGCGAAGCCGTCGGCTCCATAGCAAAAACCCCGCCGCCACCAACGCCCCCTGGGCCAGGGGATAACCCAGCAAAAAGGCCGCCAGCAAGGCCAGGCTAACCCAGACCCCCTTGGCCAGCAGGGCCCGGTGAAGGCGGAAGCGAAAAGGAGGGAGGGGGGGCAGGGAAGCCCTCGAGCGCACCGCCGGGTAGAGCGCGTAAAGCAGGGCTACCTGCAAGGAAAGCCCCAGCAGGGCCACCGGGGCTAGGGCCTGGGCAAACTCGAGGTAGCCGATCTTGGACAGGCTCCCTACCACGATGTTCTGCGGGTTGCCGGTCAGGGTGGCTACACTGCCCAGGTTGGTGGCCCCAGCCAGGGCCAACAGGTAAGGTACGGGCGGCAAACCTAGGCTACGGGTCAGGGCCAGCACCAGCGGGGTAAAGAGGATGGCGATGGTGTCGTTGAGAAACAACGCCGAGAGCAAGCCTGTACCGTAGGTCAGCCAGACCAAAAGGCCCAAAGGCGTTCGGGCCAGGTGCACCAGGCGATCCAGGACAAGCTGGAAAAACCCCGCGTAGCCCAGGTGGGCGTTGAGCACCATCACCCCAAACAGAAAGGTCAGGGTATGGGGCTCTAGGGCTTCCCAGGCCCCCTCGAGGTCTAGCACCCCCAGGACTATAAGAAAAGCCGCCCCACATAGGGCAATGGCGGCTCGGTTCATGCGGTAGCCAGGCCAGTAGCCCAGCCCCAGACCCAGGTAGGTCAGAAACAATACCGCATAGGCCAGGTACTCCACAAACCCATACTACGGGAGGCTAGCCCCGATTGGAGCGGGTTTCGCGCAAGACCCGCAGCAGGGTTTGGGCCTGCTCGAGGCGTTCTAAGGGGTAGCGGGAACCGTTCTCGCTGATGGCCTCGTACTCGCCTCGTTCGGCGTCGAGGTGTACCTTCACCACCCGGCGGGCCCGGATAAAACTCTGGGCCCAGAGGGTATAGTCGGGTATCTTGCTCATACCCTCTATAGATAGCCCGAATCCATGGGGTTGTCATGCCTAAATCCGACATAAAATTGGCGTAACGCGTTTCTTGAGCCAAGGCTGTCTCCTCTAACGCAGAGCCAGGACAAGCCCGCTCCCCAAGACCAAAGCCCCATACCCACCCTTCCCCTAAGCCCTGTGCCAAAATACCAAGGGCATATGGAGCTGCCCATCTACCAGGTTTTGCCCGCGCTGCGCGAAGCCTTGCAGAGCCAGCGGCGGGTAGTGCTACAGGCCCCACCCGGAGCGGGCAAAAGCACGGTGCTGCCGCTGGCCCTATTGTCGGAATCCTGGCTGAGTGGGCAAAAAATCTGGATGCTCGAGCCCCGCCGCCTGGCCGCCCGCAACATCGCCGCCCGCATGGCTGCCTTGCTGGGCGAGGAAACCGGGCAGACCGTGGGCTACCGGGTGCGCTTCGAAAGCCGGGTGGGGCCCCAAACCCGCCTGGAGGTGCTCACCGAAGGCATCCTGACCCGCCGGCTGCAACACGACCCCAGCCTGGAGGGCGTGGGACTGGTCATCTTCGACGAGTTCCACGAACGCAGCCTGCAGGCCGACCTAGCCTTGGTACTGTGCTTGGAAGCCCAGCAGGCTTTGCGCCCCGACCTGCGCCTCTTGGTGATGTCGGCTACCTTGGAAGGGGAAAGGCTGGGCGAGTTGCTGGAAGCGCCGGTGCTGCGGGCGGAGGGCCGACAATACCCGGTGGCCATTCGCTACCTCGAGCGCGACCCGGAGGGGCTTCTGCCCGGGGTGGTGGCCGGGGCGGTCTCGCGGGCCCTGGCCGAGCAGGAAGGGGATGTGCTGGTCTTTCTGCCTGGGGCCGCCGAGATCGCCCAGGTGGAGAAGCTGCTGGCCCAGCGCCACCCTGCGCTCCGGCTGGCCCCCCTCTACGGCGACCTGCCCCTGGCCGCCCAGCAGGCTGCTCTCCTGCCCGACCCACAAAAGCGCAAGGTGGTGCTGGCTACCTCCATCGCCGAGACCAGTCTGACCATCGAGGGCATCCGAACGGTGGTGGACGCTGGCTACACCCGGCTGCCCCGCTTCGACCCCAAAAGCGGCCTGACCCGCCTCGAGACCGTACGGGTCAGCCTCGATGCCGCTGAGCAGCGGGCGGGGCGGGCGGGGCGGCTGGGGCCGGGGGTCTGCTATCGGCTGTGGAGCCTGGCCACCCACCGGCTCCTCCCCCCCCAGCGCCCCCCGGAGATTCTCCAAAGCGACCTGGCCTCGCTGCTGCTCGAGCTGACCCAGTGGGGGGTGTCCGACCCCTACACCCTGGCCTGGGTGACCCCTCCGCCAGCCCCGGCCCTGGAGCAAGCCCGGGCACTGCTGGAGGCCTTGGGGGCCCTCGAGGGAACCCGCCTGAGCCCGCGGGGCCGGGCCTTGCTGGAGTGGCCCACTCACCCCCGACTGGCCCATCTATTGCTAGAGGGCCAGAATGCCCTGGCCGCCGACCTGGCCGCTTTGCTGGAGGAGCGCGACCCTCTGCCTAGGGAGGCCGGGGCCGATCTGGCTCTGCGCCTGGAGGCCCTGCGCCACTGGCGCCGCACCGGACGCACGCTTCACCAGGCCGACCCAACCCGGCTGGCCCGCATCGAGCGCCTGAGCCAGCAGTGGCGCCAACGCCTGCATACTGGCCCCGACTCCAGCCCGCCCGACCCCAAGGCCCTGGGCCGGTTGGTAGCCCTAGCCTACCCCGAGCGCATCGCCCAGTTGCGCCCAGGGGAGCGGGTGCGCTACCGCCTCTCGGGCGGGCGGGGGGTGCGGCTTTGGGAGGACGACCCCTTAGCCGGCAGCCCCTGGCTGGCAATGGCGCACCTCGACGCAGGGGAGGAGGAGGGCCGGGTCTTTCTGGCCGCCCCGGTAGACCCCCAGGACCTCAAGCCTTTGGCCCGGCCAGAGGAAACCCTGGCCTGGGACGCCCAAAAGGGGGTTGTGGTGGCCCAGCTCGAGGAGCGCCTGGGCCAGGTGGTGCTCTCTAGCCACCCTCTGAAAGACGTCCCCTTCGCCAAGCGCAGCCAGCTGCTCTGCCAGGAGGTGCGCCGCGAGGGCCTAGGGCTTCTGCCCTGGAACGAGGAACTGCGCCAGTGGCAGGCCCGGGTGCAAAGCCTACGGCACTGGCGGCCCGAGGAGGACTGGCCCGACGTCTCCGATGCCCATCTCCTAGAAACCCTGGAGGACTGGCTGGCCCCCTGGCTAAAGCCGGTCTGGCGGCGGGAGGACTTCGCCCGGATCGAGCTGGCCACTATCCTGCATGGCCTGCTGCCCTGGCCCCTTCCCGCCCGCCTGGAGGCCCTGGCCCCCACCCGGCTGACCGTACCCAGCGGTTCTCGTATCCGGCTCACCTACCACCCCGACGGCAGCCCCCCGGTGCTGGCGGTCAAGCTACAGGAGCTTTTTGGCCTGGCCGAAACCCCCACCATTAACGAGGGTCGCACCCCGGTTCTTCTACACTTGCTCTCCCCTGCCCAGCGGCCCATCCAGGTTACGCAAGACCTAAAAAGCTTCTGGAACCAGACCTACCCCCAGGTGCGCAAGGAGCTGCGAGGCCGCTACCCCAAACACCCCTGGCCCGAAGACCCCTGGAAGGCCGAACCCACCCGAAAAACCAAGCCACGCTAGCCCAACTTCCCGTAAAAACGCAAGACCGGGGCCAGAGCGACCCCGGGTTTTTGCGTCCTAGACTGGCGCGCCCGGCAGGACTCGAACCTGCGACCTAAGGTTTAGGAAACCTTTGCTCTATCCACTGAGCTACGAGCGCAAAGGGCTTGCCGTCACAAGCAACCCAGATTGTAGCATCTAGTTCTGTGGGCTTCTACCTCTGCCTGCTGCCCTTGGTGCGCTTTTAGGTTCCGACGGCTCTGGGCATTTTGAAAGGCGGCAACTTTATGGCCCTGCACCTATAATGGGTCGGGTATGTCCGAGTTCGAAGCCGTGGTGGGGTTGGAAATCCACCTGCACCTCAAAACCAAGAGCAAGATGTTCTGCGGCTGCGATGCCAGCTACTTTGGCGACGCGCCCAACACCCATGCCTGCCCGGTCTGTATGGGCCTGCCGGGCGTGCTGCCGGTGGTGAACGCCCAGGCGGTGGAGTTTGGCATTCTGTTTGGCCTGGCCCTGAACTGCCGCATTGCCCGCTGGACCCAGTTCCACCGCAAGAGCTACTACTACCCGGACATGCCCAAAAACTACCAGATTTCCCAGTACGACCTGCCCATCGCCGCAGAGGGCTACCTGGAGGTCGAGGGGCAGCGGGTGCGCATCCGGCGCATCCACCTCGAGGAAGACGCGGCCAAGTCCACCCACCCCGAGGGGGCCTCCTACTCCCTGATCGACCTCAACCGGGCCGGTGCCCCCCTGATCGAGATGGTCACCGAACCCGACATCCGCACCCCCGAACAGGCCCGGGTCTTCCTCTCGCATATCCGCTCCATCGCCCAGACCCTGGGAGTCTCGGATGCCAACCCCGAGGAGGGCAAGATGCGGGCCGATGTGAACGTCTCGGTACGGCGGGTCGGCGGGTCTTTGGGCACCAAGGTCGAAATTAAAAACCTCAACTCCTTCCGCAGCGTAGCCAGGGCCTTAGAGTACGAGATCAAGCGGCAGCAGGAGCTTCTGCGCAGCGGGCGCCGGGTGGAACAGGCCACCTTGGGCTGGGACGAGGCCGCTGGCAAAACCTACCTGATGCGCCTAAAGGAAGGCGAGGCTGACTACCGCTACTTCCCCGATCCCGACCTACCCCCCATCGTGGTGGACGAGGCCTGGCTCAGCAGGCTCAAGGCGGCCATGCCCGAGCTGCCCGCCCAGAAGTACGCCCGCTATGTGCAAAGTGGGGTGCGCCCCTACGATGCCGAAATCCTGGCCTACAACGCCTCACTGGCCCGCTTCTTCGACCAGGCCCTGGCCTGCTACCAGGGCAACCCCCAGACCATCGCCAACCTGCTCAATGCCGAGGTGGCCGGCTATCTCAACGAGCGGGGCCTCGAGGTTCACCAGACCGCCCTCAGCCCCGAGCACCTGGCCCGGCTGGCCGGGCTCTTTGAGCGGCGCGAGATTACCAACCGGGTCTTGAGCCAGCTTCTGCCCGAGGTGATGCAAGGGGCCGACCCTTTGCGCCTGGTGGAGGAGCGCGGCCTGCGCTCGGTAGCCGACGAAGGCGCCCTGCGGCCCCTGGTGGAGCGGGTGGTGGCGGCTCATCCCGGCGTGGTTGCGCAGGTTCGGGGGGGCAACCTCAAGGCTGCCAACGCCCTGATAGGCCCCATCATGAAGGAGAGCAAAGGCACGGCCAAGGCCGACGTGGTACGGAAAATCCTGGGGGAGCTGCTGGGGGTGGAGCTTTGAACTACCAAGACGCCGGCGTAGATATCGAGCGCAAGGCAGGGGCCCTGAAGGCCGCGGCCCGCAAAATCAAGGAAACCTATACCCCCGAGGTGCTCCTCGGCATCGGGGCCTTTGGCGGGATGATCGAGGTTTCCCGGCTCAAAGGCCTGGCCCAGCCGGTGCTGGTAGCCTCCACCGACGGGGTGGGCACCAAGACCCTCCTGGCCGCCCAGACCGGGCGCTATGGGGGCCTGGGCTTCGACATCGTGAACCACTCGGTCAACGACATCCTGGTGCAAGGGGCCCGGCCCTTGTTCTTCATGGACTACATCGCCAGCGCCCGCCTCGAGCCCGCCGTGCTGGGAGCGGTGCTGGAGTCGCTGGCCGAGGCCTGTAAGGCGGTGGGGATTCCCCTCTTAGGCGGCGAGACCGCCGAGATGCCGGGGGTCTACCAGGAGGGCAGCCTCGACCTGGTGGGCACCATCGTGGGGGTGGTGGACAAAACCCAGGTGGTGGACGGCTCGAGGGTTCAGCCCGGCGATGTGCTCCTGGCTCTGCCCTCCTCGGGGCTGCACACCAACGGTTATAGCCTGGCCCGCAAAGTCCTAGCCGGGTGGGACCTCGAGGCCCCCCGGCCCGAGCTAGAAGGCCGGTCGCTGGCCGAGGCCTTGCTCGAGCCCCACCGCTGCTACCTGAATGAGGTCGAGGCCCTTCAGGCCGAGGGCATCGAGATTCGCGCCATGGCCCACATCACCGGAGGAGGCCTCTTCGAGAACCTGCCCCGGGTGTTGCCCTTAGGCCTAGGGGCCGAGGTTCAGCGGGGCAGTTTTCCGGTGCCGCCCATCTTCACCCTGATCCAAAAGGCCGGGGCAATAGAGGAAGCAGAGATGTTCCGGGTCTTCAACATGGGGCTTGGTTACATTTTGGTTTTAAGTCCAGACATGGCTGCCCAGGCCAGGAGGCTTTTGCCCCAAAGCCACCCGGTAGGCTATATCATAGAAGGGTCAGGGGTCAGGCTGGCTTGAACCCTACCCCCCCACCCTATGAAAGAACTCTGGCTGGTACGCCACGGAGAAACTCCCTGGAACGCTGAGGGACGCTTCCAGGGCCACTACGATATCGGTCTGTCCCCCCATGGGCTGCACCAGGCCTACCGGGTGGCCGAGCGGCTCGCGGCCAGCCGCTATGCCTTCAACGGGCTATACAGCTCCGACCTAGGACGGGCCTTGCTTACCGCTAGGCCCATTGCCGAAGCCCTGGGCCTTACTCCCATCCCCGACCCGCGTATCCGGGAAATCTATGCCGGCGAGCTTCAGGGGCTACTGCGCAGCGAAATGGAGGCCCGTTACCCTGAGTTCCACCGAGCCATCCAGCAAGACCCCTGGAACACCAAACGCCCTGGTGGGGAAAGTATGGCCGACCTGGCCGCACGGGTGCAGTCTTTCCTAGATGATCTGCCGGAGGGGCGCTTTATCGTGGTTACACATGGGGGGGTCATCCGGGCCGCCCTCAAAATTGTGCTCAACCTAGACAACGGCGCCTGGGGCAAGTTCCAGATTCAAAACACCTCCATCACCCGCCTGCTCTACCCCGAGGGGCGGGCCCTTTCGGTAGGGGATGTGGGGCACCTCGAGGCCTGGGCTGAGGGCCTGGCCGACGAGGTAGTGCTCTCGCAGTAGGGATTAGCGGGCCCAGCGAATGTTCAGTTCTGCCTGGTTGCCCATGGCCTGTTGCAAAAGTTCCAGTAGGGCTACATCGGCCCCCTGCGCGCGCCAGGCCTCGAGCAAACCGGCGTTCAGGTAGTAGTCCTGGTCCTGGGCGTGTTCCTCCTCCATTTGGTCCATCAGGAACTGAAGCTGGGCCTCGCTAATTTCGCCAATGTGCTGGCCGGTGTCGGCATTGAAAAGCTGGGGCATAGACCCAGTTTACCAGGGCCGGTAGACTGCGGCCATGGCGCAACCTCCCAAGCTCAAACCCGCCTCCTGGCTGGTGGCCGCGGGCCGCCCGGAGGAAACCGGTAGCCCTCTCAACACCCCTTTGGTTCCAGCCTCCAACTTCCTGCTGGAGCACCCGCGGGCCTATGCCCGCGACGACGGCACCCCCACCTGGGAGGCCCTCGAGGAAATCGTGGGAGGTCTCGAGGCGGGTAAGGCAGTAGCCTTCGCCTCGGGGATGGCCGCGGTAAGCGCAGTATTCAACCAGCTCAGGGTGGGGGCGGTGGTGGTTCTGCCGGAGGACTGCTACCAGGGGGTGGTGGGCCTGGCCATGGCCGGGGCCGAGCAGGGGCGCTGGTCGGTGCGGCGGCTGGCCGTAGAGGATACCACCGGCTGGATACAGGCCTGTGCCGAGGCCGACCTGGTCTGGCTCGAGTCCCCCTCCAACCCCCTGCTGGCAGTGGCCGATCTGGAGGCCATCTGCAGCGCGCCCCGCAAGCCGGGGACGATTGTAGCGGTGGACAACACCTTCGCCACGCCTTTGAACCAGCAGCCGCTCGAGTTTGGCGCTACGGTATCCATCCAATCAGCCACCAAGTTCATAGGTGGCCACTCCGACCTGTTGGCGGGGGTGGCGACCACCCGCGACCAAACCTTCTGGCAGGCCCTGCGGAAGTCTCGGGAGTTGACCGGTGCCACCCCGGGTACCCTCGAGGCCTTCCTGGCCACCCGCGGGGCCCGCACCCTGGCCTTGCGCCTGGAGCGGGCCCAGGCCAACGCTGCCTACCTGGCTCAGCGCCTGGAGGCCCACCCCCTGGTGGCCCGGGTGCGCTACCCGGGGCTTCCCTCCCACCCTACCCATGCCGTGGCCAAACGGGTGCTGAAGGGCTTTGGGGCGGTGCTTTCCTTCGAGCTAAAAGGTGGGGCCGAGCGGGCCGATGCGGTCTGCCGCCATACCCAGCTCATCCGCCACGCCACCAGCCTGGGCGGGGTGGAGTCCACCATGGAACGGCGCGCGGGCATCCCCGGGCAGGAGCACCTGCCCCCCTCCCTGCTGCGCCTGAGCGTGGGTATCGAGGATGCGGAAGACCTCTGGGCCGACCTCGAGGCCGCCTTACGCAAGGCAGCCGGCTAAACCTGCTATACTCTAAGCTTTGTGAACGAGACCCTCACCCCCCGGGCCTTAGGCTTTGCCATGCCCCCCGAGTGGGCCCCCCATGCCGCTACCTGGATGGCCTGGCCCTACGACGATGAAAAATGGCTGGGCTACTTAGAGCCGGTGCGGCAGGAGTTTGCCCTTCTGGTGAACACCCTGGCCCGCTTCGAGCCGGTTCATCTGGTTGTCCACGACGAGGAGTCCGAACGCGACGCCCAATCCCGGCTCACAGGCCAGATTCACTTCCACCGCATCCCCCACGACGACGTCTGGCTGCGCGACTCTGGGGGTATCTTCGTGGCCAACGCAGCCGGAGCGCTGGCCTTGGTCAACTGGGAGTTCAACGGCTGGGGGGGCAAATACCCTGCCGAACAGGACAACCAGGTGCCCCGCCAGATGGCCCGCCTGTTGGGGGCCCGGCTGTTCAGCCCTGGCCTGGTGCTGGAGGGGGGCAGCCTTGAGGTGGGCGCTGCTGGCGTGGCCCTCACCACCCGGCAGTGCCTGCTCTCCCCCACGCGCAACCCCGGTTTGCACGAGGAAGACCTGGAGGCCTATCTGCACGACTACCTGGGCATCCGCCACCTGATCTGGCTGGGGGAAGGCCTCGAGGGCGACCACACCGATGGGCACATCGACACCCTGACCCGCTTTACCTCCCCCACCACCCTGGTCACCTCGGTTGCGGAAGACCCCGCCGACCCCAACCACCGCCCTTTGCAGGAGAACCTAGAAATCCTGCGAAGCCTGGGGAGTTTTTGCATCGTGGAGCTCCCTTTACCCCGAAACCCCCGCTGGCTCGAGGCCCATACCCGCCTACCCCTCACCTACGCCAACTTTTACATCGCCAACGGGGTAGTGCTGGTGCCCCAGTACGGCGATCCCAACGATGAACGGGCCCTGGAAATCCTGCGCCCCCTCTTCCCTGGCCGGAGCGTCCTGGGGCTCCCTAGCCAGGCCCTGATCACCGGTGGGGGCAGTTTCCACTGCGTCACCCAGCAGCAGCCCATCGGGCCTATCTGGAAAGGAGAAAACCCATGACCAAGCTGGGCGTAGTGCAAATGTCCATGAGTCCCGATCGAACGGAAAATCTGACCAAAGCCAGCGCCATGGTGCGGGAGGCCGCGGCCCAGGGGGCCCAGATTATTCTGCTGCCCGAGCTGTTCGAGACCCTCTATTTCTGCCAGGTCGAGCGCGAAGCCTACTTCGCCCTGGCCCACCCGGTAGAGGGCCACCCCTTCCTGCCCCAGTTCCAGCGCCTGGCCCAGGAGCTGGGGGTGGTGCTGCCCGTCTCGTTCTTTGAAAAAGTCGGGCAGGCCTACTACAACAGCCTGGCCCTAATCGACGCCACCGGCGAAATCCGTGGGGTCTACCGCAAGGCGCACATCCCCGATGGCCCTGGTTACGAGGAAAAGTACTACTTCAACCCTGGCGACACTGGCTTTATGGCCTTTCCCACGCGCTACGGCACCATCGGGGCGGGCATTTGCTGGGACCAGTGGTACCCCGAGTGCGCCCGCAGTATGGCTTTGCTGGGCGCGGAAATCCTGCTTTATCCCACCGCCATTGGCTCCGAGCCCCCCGAAGCAGGAGGCATCGACACCAAAGAGATGTGGCAGCGGGCCATGATCGGCCATGCGGTCTCCAACCTTTGCTACCTAGCCGCGGCTAACCGGGTGGGCCTCGAGGTGGTGGAGGGTAAGGCCCAAACCTACTACGGCTCCTCTTTCATTGCCGACTACATGGGCAACAAGCTGGTCGAGGCAGGCCGTAGCGAGGAGACGGTACTGGTCGCCGAGCTAAACCTGGAGGAGGCCCGCGCCTTCCGGGCTGGGTTCGGCTTCTTCCGCGACCGCCGCCCCGATCTCTACAGCCCCCTCCTAACCCTGGACGGCAAAACCCGGCGGCCCCAGTAGCCCCCGCCCGTTACAAAATAATGACGGAGGCATGCCATTCGATTATCTCGGGGGAAGACAAAGACCTCCTGCACGAAACCGCTACAGGTGCTCATGATTTTGGCGGCTTTTAGCCTGGCGGTTCCTGGCTGGGCCTTGGCCCAGGGGGTAGACGCAGCTCGGGTTCCTACTCAGAGTGTGGTTCTTCCCCAAGCCCTGGTGCTTCCCCAGGGGCAGGAGCTCTCGGAGGAGGAGCTGGACAATACTGAAGGCACAGGTTTCCTCACTGCGGCTGGGGGATTCTTGATGATGGCAAGTGGTATGAAACAAATGGTTGAAGGAGCCAGGAGGGGCGATTGGATAGACTTTGCTCTGGGAGCTGGGGGATATCTAATCGGTAAGGCAACGCTGATGTTTGGTGTGGTTACCGGCCCTGCCACTCCGTAACATCGTATCCTGGCTGACCCCCTGTGGCATGCGTGCCCGGAGGGCGGCTAGGGTAGCTGTGCGTTAAATTAAATAGGAGTTACGCAGTTGCAGTTGACTGGACATTCTTCTGTGTGCTAGGAGGAGAGTGCTTAGCCAAGCTTCTCCAAAGGGGGTGATGCCCATGAACCCACCGAAGTGCGATGACCTGGACTACATCCACTTTCTCATCGCCGCTCAGCGGGTCTTCACCTGTACCGAGGCCGCTCGCTGTAGTCCAAAGGAGAAGAGCCCTCCCGCCCATGATGCCTTT
>NZ_AUHY01000045.1 GCF_000423425.1 Meiothermus rufus DSM 22234
GATGGGGGCAGCGAGTTCATGGCCGAGTTTGAGGAGGCCTGCTGTGCTCTGGGGATTGCCTTGTTTGTGCTGCCGCCGAGGAGTCCTAAACTCAATGGTCACGTGGAGCGGGTGCAACGGACCTTTAGGGAGGAGCTCTATACCCGGCCTCTGCCCCCCCGGCTCAGCGAGCTACAGGCAGAGCTGGATGCCTACCTGGACCACTACAACCGCCGAAGGCCTCACATGGCCCTGGGGGGTCTTGCTCCCTTGGAGTATTTAGCTAAGATGCAGGAGGAGTCGGTTCCCCAGTCTCACATGTGTTGACCGATTACACCCTCTTTACATCCCGAGGGCCCCATCCGGTATGATGCCTGGGGTTTCATCTGCCCCTCAGAAACCTCCCCTGGCCGAGTGCGGGTAGAGATGATGGGGCTGTGGTGCAAAGGGAAGGGCTATGCGCTTGCGGGCTGATTTGCTTCCCCAGGAGAACCTTAGCTATCCGGATGTGGTGCTGGTGGTAGACGTGATCCGAGCCACCACCACGGCCACCGCTTTTCTGGAGGCAGGGGCGGCTAGCCTATACCTGACCGCTGATCTGGATAGCGCTCGCGCTTTTCGCGATACCGATGTGGTACTGGCGGGCGAGGAGGGAGGGCTCAAGCCTAGTGGTTTCGACTATGGCAATTCGCCCAGAGAAGCCCGAGAGGCCCCGGTAGGGGGCAAAATAGTGGTGATGAGCACCACCAATGGAACCCGCACAGCCCATCTGGCGGCTCGTAGTGCCAAGTATGTCCTGCTGGCCTCGCTGTACAATGCCCACGCTGCGGCCCGGTTGGCCCACCAGCTAGCGACCGAGGAGGTGGCCATTCTTTGTGCGGGTAAGGAGGGCCGCATTGGCCTAGACGATGTGTATACTGCAGGCGTACTGGCCGAGTTTTTGCAGATTATGGGCTCTTATGAACTCGAGGACGGAGCCCTGACGGCCCTCACCACCCGCCGGGCCTACCCCGACCCCCTCGAGCCCTTACACCTTTCTGCTGCGGCCCAGGCCTTGCGCCAGGTGGGCCTGGAGGCCGATGTACCTTTTTGTGGGCAGATAGCGGTTTCCTCTGCGGTGGCCGTGCTGGAGGGCCGGGTGGGGGAGGCCCTGATTTTCCAACGGGCCCATTGGGCTGCCCAGGCGCCTGCCTCCTAGGGGCCCCGGCAGGGCAGCCCAACGGTAGGGCCCTAGTTACCAAAGAGGTAGGTTAGCGCTGGGGCCAGCCCTTGTCGCCAGGTCATCCAGTTGTGACCGGAGGGCCGCTCGAGGTAGGCGTGAGGGTAGCCCTTGTCGGCCAGCATGGCGGCAAAACGCCGATTGGGGGCCAGCAGCCACTCGATCTGGCCGGTTTCGCAGTAGAAGCGCAGGGGAAGGGTGGGGGTGGCCTGATACTGCTCGGTGAGCCACTCTGGGTCGGTGAAGGAGTTGCCTCCCTTAGGAGAGGCGGTAAGGCAGGCCGACTGGGTGGCCACCTTGGAAAAAATCTGCGGGTTGCGCCAGGCCAGCCAGGCCGAGACCAACCCCCCCAGGCTGGCCCCCAGAAGGCCCTGTTCCGGGGTGGGGCCGTAGTGAGCCTGCACTGCAGGCATCACCTCCTGCAGCAGGTGGGCCTCGTAGGCTAGGTTGAACCAGTACTCCTGGCGGCGCTCCTCGGGTTCGACAAATACGATTCGCAGGGGTTTAATTTCGCCTAGCTCGAGCAGGCCTTGGGCAACCTCGGCCAGCCGGGCAGTGCGGTAGTAGGCCACACCATCGTGCACATACAGGGTGGCCTGGGCTGGCTCGTTGGGGTTATAGACGTAGTAGCGGCGCGTGGTGCCAAAGGCTGCCGATTCCAGCCGGTGACGGTGTACCTGAACGGGCTGGGAAGGAGGGCGGGGCGGGACGTAGCGGAAGCCCGGTAGCTCGATGGCCCTTGGGTAGCTCCACCAAGGGTTCTGGGCCTTGTGGGGGTTGTCGGGGTCGGGGAAGGGTTGGCCCTGGGCATCCAGGAAGGCGTACTCGATATAGGCCCCGGCAGGGAATTCCAGGGTCAGGGGTTCGGCGATGGGGATCGGTCGGCGTTCCCAGTCAGTGAAGTCACCAATAAGGTAGCGGGCCTTGGCCGGAGGGTGAAAGGTTACATGGCGCGGGTGAACCTCGACCATACCCCCATACCTTAGCGCAAAAGGCCGGTGGGATACGATGAAAGGGTGAACCCTTCCCTCGACCCCTATGGCGCAGTGGTGGCCTGGGTGAACCCCACGGACGAATTCAGCCCCACCCCAGGTCCCTTGGCGGGTCTTTCCTTTGCGGCCAAAGACCTGTTCGATGTAGCTGGCATGCCCACCGCGGCAGGTAATCCCCAGTTCGCCGAATACTGGGGGCTGCCCACCCAGGATGCCTGGGCAGTGGCCCGGCTCAAGCAGGCTGGGGCCTGGTTGGTGGCTAAGACCCATACCCACGAGCTGGCCTATGGTATGACCGGCATCAACCCCCACTTTGGCACCCCGCAGAACCCCCGGCGGCCCGGAGCGATTCCCGGCGGCTCATCCTCGGGGTCGGCGGTGGCCGTGGCAGCGGGCCTGGTTCCGGTAGCCCTAGGAACCGATACGGCCGGTTCGGTGCGGATACCCGCCTCATTTTGTGGTATCTACGCCTACCGTCCCACCCATGGGGCTATCCCGGCTACTGGGGTGGTACCCCTGGCCCCCAGCTACGACACCGTGGGCCTTTTGGCCCTAGAGCCGGGAGTTATGCGGCGCTTCGCCCAGGTTCTGCTGGCGGATGCCTGTGGGCAGGAGCCTTTTGTGCGGGCCTTGATCCTTGTGGAGGCCCTCGAGGTCTGCGCGCCCGAGGCCCAGCAGGCGGTAGAGCAGGTGGCCCAGAGGCTTCAGGCCTTAGGCTGTAGGATTGAGGAACGTCGGCTTGGCCTGTTGGTTGCTGCACGGGAGGTACAGCGGGTCTTGCAGGGAGCCCAGGCCTGGGGCTTCCACCAGCGCTGGTTGGAGGAAAAACAACCTCCGTTGGGCGAGGATGTACGCGCACTTTTGCAAACCGCCTCGAGGCTCACCCCGGGCGAGATTGGCCGGGCCTTGGCCGAGCAGGTGCGCCTGAGAAGCGAGATGGGGGCCTGGCTCGAGCCCGGTACCCTGGTGCTGTTGCCGGCCACCCCCAGCCCAGCCCCATTACTAGCCGACCTACAGGATGCTGAAAAAGCCCTAGCCTTCCGCCTGCGCACCCTCAGCTTAACCTGCTACGCCAGCCTGCTGGGGGCTCCGGCAGTTACTGTGCCGCCGGTATGGGCCAGTCCAGAGGCCGAGGCAGAAGCTCCCGTAGGGGTGCAGCTTGTGGGGCCTTGGGGCAGTGACTTGGCTTTGCTCGAGCTACTGTGCCGTTCTAAGGAATAAAGCGAAGGATGAAGCGGTAGGCAAAAACCTCGCCTCTTCCCGCGGCCATGGCCCCGGCGATCATGTTCCAGATGACCAGCCCCAGCAGGACAAGGGAGAGGGGGATAGCTAAAATCAGCCCCAGCACAGTGATAGCCAAGAGCCAAAGGCCTATACCAAAGAGCGTGTAGCTGATCTGGGCGTTCATAGACTCCTTGGCGTTGGCCTGGGTCAGGGCATCCTTGGGGCCAACGAGCAGCACCAGCAAGGGTAGGAGAAACTGCCCTATGGCAAAAAAGAGGCTGAGAATCGGCGCAAAGTGAACGAGTACAGCCCATAGCCGCTCGGCCTGAGGGGTGGGGGAGGGGGTACCCGGTTCCATGAGCAGAATATAAGACAATGGTGAGAAAAAGGCAAGATAGCCCAAGACTGGCTTGGGGGATTAAACCCGGATATTCACCCGGGCCCCGCTTTCGTAGAGGTGGATCGAGTCGATAAAGCGCACCACCTTGGTCTTGTAGCCCATCACGATGGAATGGGTACGGGCTCCCCCGCCGAAGTAGCGCACCCCCTCGAGCAGCTCGCCATGGGTGATGCCGGTGGCCGAGAACACGATTTGTTGGCCCGGGGCTAGGTCGTGGGTGCGGTATATTTTCTTTTCATCCACGCCCATGGCCCGGAGGCGCTCGAGCTGGGCCTGGTTTTCCGGTAAAAAGCGCCCTTGAATCTCCCCGCCCATGCACTTGAGGGCTGCGGCGGCCAGCACCCCTTCCGGGGCTCCTCCGCTACCCATCATGGCGTGAACCCCGGTGCCGCGCACCGCCACCGCCACGGCGGCTACCACGTCGCCATCGGTGATGAGCTTGACCCGGGCTCCGGCTCGCCGCACCTCCTGGATGAGCTGTTCGTGGCGGGGGCGGTCTAAAATCACCACCACCAGGTCTTCCACCCTGCGTTGCAGGGCGTCGGCAATGATGCGCAGATTGGCCTCCACGGGGAAGTCCAGGCTGACCTTGCCGGCTGCGGGGGGGCCTACCACCAGCTTTTGCATATACATGTCGGGGGCCCCTACCAAGCCACCTTTCTCGCTGATGGCGATGACCGTAATGGCGTTGGGCAGCCCCTTGGCGGTGATGTTGGTGCCCTCTACGGGGTCCACCGCAATGTCCACCTCCGGCCCACCCTGGCCCAGCACCTCCCCGATGTAGAGCATCGGCGCCTCGTCCATCTCTCCCTCACCGATGACCACCCGACCGCGGATGGGCAGCTCGGAGAGCACCTGGCGCATAGCCTCGGTTCCAGCGGCATCTACGGCGTCTTTTTGGCCCATTCCGGCCCAACGGCTGGCTGCCAGGGCGGCCTGCTCGGTGACCCGGGCCACCTCGAGCACCAACAGCCGCTCAATGTCCATGTCCGTGTGGATTTCCATACCTAGAGCTTACCAAGAAGCAGACCCCCGGTTGACTCGGTGGGCCGGTATTAGCCCGGTTGATGCCGCTGCCAGAGGGTACGGGCCAGGTCGCTGGGCGATACCCCCTGCTCGGCCAGCACCACGAGCAGGTGAAACAGCAGGTCAGCCGCCTCCCAGGCTACCTCTTGTGGGGCTTGGTTCTTGGCTGCGATGATGACTTCCCCTGCTTCTTCTCCGATTTTCTTAAGGAGGCGATCCAGGCCGGCCTGGTGCAGCTTAGCCACGTATGAGCCTTCCGGCAGGGCCACGAGGCGCTGCCGGATGGTGCGGTAGACCTTTTCCAGCACCTCGCCTAAAGGGGGGTGGTCGGTGGGGGTAAGGGCCTGATGGAAGCAGCTCTCCGCTCCGGTATGGCAGGCCGCTCCCTGGGGGAGCACCTTGTAGAGCACCGCGTCCTGGTCGCAGTCCAGCAATACCTCGAGCACCTCTTGGGTGTGGCCCGAGGTCTGGCCTTTGACCCAAAGTGCGCCACGACTACGGCTCCAGAAGGTGCTCTGCCGGGTTTGTAGGGTTCTTTCCAGGGCCTCCCGGTTGGCGTAGGCCAGGGTTAGTACCTGTCCCGAACGGGCGTCTTGCACCACAACCGGAACCAGGCCCTCCTCATCGAAGCGGACGTCGGTAATCTCCATAAGGCGGATTTTAGCCCACCGGCAGCCCTAGGGAGAGGCTAGTTGCACCGGTACTCTCCTACCCGCTGGCTGGGTACCTGAATCCAGATCAGGCGGTCGGGGGGGGTTTGGGGAGAGGCTACGCAGCTGGTGCTGCGGTCCAGGGCAAGGGTTTGGTAGGGACGGGCGTTGGTTAGAGCGGGGCCAGGGCGGGCAATGTAAGAAGGTAAGGGTGGACTTTCGCGTACACTGCTTCCTGAAAGAAGGGCAGTGGGAGTAGGGGCGGGGGCTCGCGGGGCCTGGCGGCTGGGGAAGACCGCGCTAACCCCGCTCGAGCTCTCGTTGCCGCTGAGCAGGTCGAAACTGGCTTGAACCAGGCCGGGGGGCATGGGGAAGTCGCCTGCGGGCCGGCCCCGCAGGGCCTCCTCTACAAAGTCGCGCCAGATGGGGGGGTTAACCAGGGAACTGCTAGGCTCCACCCCGCCCATGCGCTGGGGTTTGTGGTCGTCGCGGCCTACCCACAAGGCGGCCACCAGCCCCCGGGTGGCCCCGGCAAACCAAAGATCGATGGCGTTGTCGCTAGTGCCGGTCTTGCCCCCCACGATCCGTCCTGGAATTCGCGCGCCCGCGGCCAGGCTGCTGCGGAAGCCAGGAGGCACGTCGTAGACATACCCTTTGAGCATGTCCCAAATCTGATAGGCCACCTGAGGGCTCCAAAGCAGTATTTTTTTATTCTCTGGTTCGTAGATAAGCCGGCCTTTGCTGTCTTCCACCCGTAGTACCAGACGGGGTTCCACCCAGTAGCCTCCGTTGACGAAGCTGGCGTAGGCCGCGGCCAGCCCCACCGGGGTAATCTCCGCCCCACCCCCAATGGAATTGGCCAGAACGGCTATATTGCCCGCCAGGCGGAAGCCTGCGGCCCGCAGCTTGTCGCCCAGCCGCTCGACCCCGATGGCCTCGGCCGTACGGATAGCGGGTAGATTTAGCGAGCGGTCGAAAGCGTAGCGGATGCTCACGGGGCGGTTTAGGAAGGTGCCATCGAAGTTTTTGGGGCGCCAGACCCCTTGGGGGGTGCGGTACTCGATAGGGGCGTCCAACACCGTGGTGGCCTGGGTCCAGCCAGCCTCGAGGGCCACCCCATAGGTAAAAGGCTTGATGGCTGAGCCGGGGCTGCGCCAGGCCTGGGTAGCCCGGTTGAACTCGCCTTCGGTGCCGGGCCGGGCGCCCACCATGGCCAGCACCTCACCCGAGTTGGGCTCCAAAGCCACCAGGGCGAGCTGGGCCTGGTCGGGTAGGCGCCGGTTACTGACGGCTTTTTCCGCAGCGTTTTGCATGCGCAAATCCAAGGTGGTGATGACCCGCAAGCCCCCTTGGTTGCGCAGCTTATCGCTCCCGATTTTATCGCGCAGGTAGCGCTGTACCTCGTAGACGAAGTAGGGGGCCAGGCGCACGTTGCGCTCGGGCATGATGCGGGCGCTAGGGTCGAGGAGTTTGGCGCTTTTCAGGTTGCCCTCGTCGTCGTAGCTAACCTCCCATCCTTTGGGGGCCAGCTTGTAGCGCCAAGCGGCCTCGGCCTCGGCGGGGCTAACCCACCCGTCCTCGACCATGTTGTTGAGCAAGACCCGGATGCGCCGGCGGGTAGCGGGGTAGTCGAGATAGCGGGGGTTGGGTGCAGGCAGCAAGACGGCCAAGTAGGCCCCCTCGGCCAGGTTTAGCTCGGCAGGTTCTTTGCCGAAATAAGCCTGAGCGGCAGCCCAGATGCCCTGGGCGTTGCCTCCCCAGGGAACCACGTTGAGGTACATCTCCAGGATTTCTTCCTTGGAGTAGCGGCGCTCGAGTTGAATGGCCAGGGGAAACTCTTTGAGTTTGCGCTCGAGGCCGCTGATCCCCCGACGCTCAAAGGCCAGCTCGCGCAGCAGAGTGTTTTTGACCACCTGGGTGGTGATGGTTGAACCCCCCTGTAGGTCACCCCGCAGGGAGTAGTACAGCCCTCCCAGCAGGCGTATGGGATCCACGCCGTAGTGCCGGAAGAAGCGCTGGTCTTCTGAGGCCACCACCGCTACCACGGCTGCGGGGGAGACCTCCTCCAGCCGCACCAACTGCCGGGCAATGGCCCGACCATCCTCTACTGAGGCTAGGTCAGCTATCGGAATGCCATCGCGGGTATAAAAGGTCGAGGTGGCGGTGAAACGCAGTTCATCGAGGGCCTCGAGGCTGGGTAGGTCGCGCAACAACAGCCAGGCTATATAGCCCGCTGCACCAGCCGCTCCTAAAAAAGCCGCCGCTAGGAATACTTTGAAAATCCGGAAAAATCCGCGCACGGGCTTCAGTGTACCAGCCACAGATTAGACTTTGGCTAAGCCTCTAGCCAGGTTGGCCTTGGGATAGGTTGCGCAGAATGGCGGAGAATGCTTTGCGGTCGACAGGCTTGGACAAAACATGCTCGGCGCGGGTGAACTCGGCGGTAAGCTTGGTGCGCTCGTCGTTGTCGCTAATCAGGAGCACCACCGGTACTTCCCGCAAGCGCCGGCTCATTTTCAGGCGCGAGGCGATGGAAAAGGGGTCTATCTCGAGGCTATCGTCTAGCACAATGGCCCGGGGGGTGTGGTTCTTGAGAAAATTTAACCCTTCCTGAGCTTTTTCAAAAAAATGCGCCTCGATTCCCTGCTCTTCGATGGCTAGCTCGAGCAAGGCCCGCAGGGGGTGGCTGGGGGTGACCACCAGTACGCTATTGCTGTGCACCGCTTCCGCCATATGCATTGATACTAGCAAAACCTTTAGCGGGGATATGGCCATTTGTCACACAAAAACCCTCTGGGGATAACCCAGAGGGGAGAGTGGCTGGGGCACGTGGACTCGAACCACGACCGGCGGTTCCAAAGACCGCTGTCCTGCCATTAGACGATGCCCCAAGGCAGGGGTGGGTAAGCACGGATTGGCCGGTGGCCTACCCAGTTTGGCAAGCGGTATTTTAGGGGGCTGGCGGCCCGGTGTCAAATAGGGGCTTTCGGGGTAGCCGCTGGCCCGTGACTTTACGGCTAAGTTGTGCTAAAGTCTCTACTCGGCCCATCGGGCTATCCCAGTTTGGAGGGGTGCCGGAGTGGTTGAACGGGCCGGTCTCGAAAACCGGTATAGGGGTTTCCCCCTATCGAGGGTTCGAATCCCTCCTCCTCCGCCAGAAGCTCCGCCCTAGGGCGGAGCAGCCTTTTGGTTTAGACCTCACCGTCTGGTGGAGGCCTTGGTCTTAGGCTTAGAGGCAATGGATACGGTTTTGCACCAGGTTACTCCGGAGGAAGTCCGCATTCTCTTAGAGCAGCTCGGCTTCAACGCGGAGCAGCTCAAGGAAGACTTGTTCGGCCTCGAGTTCCCCAACAGTCTTCGGGGCCAGCTCATCACCTACGGTGAGCCGCATGTGACCAGCCTGCAGTTACGGGCCGGCTTTTCTGGCTTCGACCGAGTAGAAGCGCGCCACCTGCTCAACTGGAACCGCCGCTACCGCTTTACCAAGTCTTATCTAGATGCCGATAACGACCCCGTGCTGGAAAGCGACCTGCGCCTGGAGGGGGTTACCGCTGAGGCTGTTCTTGTTTTCGTGCGCGACTTCGCCGACCAGCTCACGTTGTTTTTCTCCTACCTGCGCATGATAGACGCGGGCTTGGTGGAGTAGGCCAGCTCAACCCACCCAAAAACCGAAATCGCCCTCTAGAAGCCTGCGCCGGCTCAGTTCTTTGTAAACGTCCTCCTTTCCCGAGGCCAGGGCTCTTTGGAATGCCCCTTGGCCTAGCAGGTAAACTAGGCTGGCTAGCTCTCCTACCACGGTGAAACCGCGTAGGTGCTGCTCCGTGGCCCATAGCCTTTGGGCGGTGCGGAGGGAAAGCTGCCAGGGCTTTTTCAGGTAGTGCTCGGGGCCATGCCAGGGGTTGAGCTGGTTTTGGTAAGTGGCCTTTTCTGGTCCCTCTAGGGCCAGCACTGCCCCGGGGGCGCAGTACCGGGGCGGGAGGTTGGTCAGCACCCCCCGGCAGGCCAGGGGGCGGTGGGCATGCCCAAAACAGCCTCCATCCGGGGTAAGCAGGGGACAGGGGTTGGCCTCCAGGAAGTAAGCGGTAGCAAAACCGGGCCGGTGTTTCTCGCGGGCGATGCGCTTCAACCTTCTTGCACCTTCGGCTTCGCAGTGGGCCAGCTGCTCGGGGCTGTGTTCCGCTAGCCATTCCCGCAGGTATTCAGCCTCGGCAAGGCCCACCACTACCCAGGCGTAGCAGCAAGCAAAGCAGCCCCGGTGGCAGCTCACCTCGAGGCCCCGCTGGGCTAGATAATTTTGGACACGCTGTTCCAGAGCCAGATGCGCCCCGGCAACCGCTTGGCGCAGCCTTGGATCCATGCTTCTCATCTTACCCGGGGACTTGCAGACCGCCGGCGGTAGTTTGGATGGTACAATCCTGGCTATGAACATCCTGGGACGTCTGACTGCTATGCCAGCTTTGCCCCAGCCCTTGCAGGGCCTACGCGAGCTGGCCTATAACCTGTGGTGGAGCTGGAATCCCGAGGCGCAGCACCTGTTTGAGCAGATCAATCCTGCACACTGGAAGCGCTTCCGTTCAAATCCGGTGCGGGCCTTGCTCGAGGCCGACCCCCAGCGTCTGCAGGCGCTGGCCGAGAACCCCGGTTATGTGGGGGCGGTAGAGGCTACCCTTGCCGCCTTCCAAAGCTACCTGCGAAGCCGGCCCAAGAAACCCCCTCGCATCGCTTACTTCTCGATGGAGTACGGCTTCCACGAGTCACTACCCATCTACTCGGGGGGGTTGGGCATTCTGGCCGGTGATCATATCAAAGCCGCCTCCGATCTGGGCCTCGACCTTACTGGGGTGGGGATGTTTTACCACGAGGGCTATTTCCACCAGCGGCTCACCCCCGAAGGCCAGCAGCAGGAGGTCTACGAGGATTTGCTGGCGGAAGAGCTGCCGCTCGAGGTGGTCTTCCAGGGGGGTAGGCCCCTCAAGGTGGGGGTAGAGTTCCCCGGGCGAACCGTGCAGGTTATGGCCTACAAGGTTCAGGTAGGCACCATCCCGGTCTACCTGATGAGCACCAACCTGCCAGAAAACCGCCCCGAGGATCGGGCCCTCACCGCGCGGCTGTATGCCCCTGGGCAGGAGATGCGCATCGAGCAAGAGCTGATTCTGGGCATTGGTGGGGTGCGGCTGTTGCGGGCTTTGGGCCTTTCCCCCGAGGTCTGGCATATGAACGAAGGCCATGCGGCCTTTTTGGCCCTCGAGCGCATGCACGAGATGGTAATGGCGGGAAGCTCGTTCGACCAGGCCCTCGAGGCCACCGCTGCTGGCGCTCTCTTCACCACCCACACCCCCGTACCCGCCGGGCATGACGCTTTTCCCTTCGAGCTGGTAGAGCGCTACCTGGACGGTTGGTGGCATAAGCTAGGCCTTTCCAAGGAGGAGTTCCTGGCCCTAGGGCGGGAGGAGAAAAGCTATGGCCCGGTTTTTAGCATGTCCAACCTGGCTCTTAAGACCTCTCGTGCTGCGGGGGGGGTCTCGGCCCTGCACGGGGCGGTTTCGCGGGCCATGTTCCAGCACCTTTGGAAGGGCTTGGAGGTGGAGGAAATACCGATTGACCACATCACCAACGGTATTCACACCCGCACCTTTCTCCACCCTGAGATGCACGCGCTTTACGAGCGGGCCTTTCCCCCTACCTGGGCTGAGCGGCTGGACGACCCTAGCCAGTGGACGGTGGAGCGGTTGGAGGAGGACGAGCTGTGGCGGATTCGCAACCGGCTACGGGCTCACCTGGTAGAGGAGGTGCGCGCCCGCCTGTTCGAGCAGCGCCGCCGCAACGGTGAGCTGCCGGCTCGCCTACGGGCCGCGGAAAAGGTGCTCGACCCTACTGTACTGACCATCGGATTTGCCCGTCGCTTCGCAACCTATAAGCGGGCCATTCTGATGTTCACCGACCCAGAGCGCCTGGTTTCCATTCTGAATGGCCCCTTGCCGGTGCAGTTCGTGTTTGCGGGTAAGGCCCACCCCAAGGACGAACCCGGCAAGGAGTTCATTAGGAAGCTAGCCCAGAAAATCAAGGAGCTCGGGCTAGAGGACAAGATGATCTTGCTCGAGGACTACGACATGGGCCTGGCCCGTACCCTGGTGCAGGGGGTGGACGTCTGGCTCAACACCCCCCGGCGCCCTATGGAGGCCTCGGGCACCTCGGGCATGAAGGCCGCTCTCAATGGGGCCTTGAACTTCTCCATACTAGACGGCTGGTGGGCCGAGGCCTTCAACACCACCAACGGTTGGGCCATTGGCGATGATCGCTCCTATCCTACCGAGGAGGCTCAGGATCACGCCGACGCCCAAAGCTTCTACGACACCCTGCAGTACGAGGTCATCCCGCTGTTCTACGCCCGGGGTGCGGTGGGCACCCCCAGTGGCTGGCTGGCCATGGTGCGCGATAGCATCCGCACCTGTGGCCCCACCTATTCAGCCCAGCGGATGGTGAAGGCCTACCACCAAAAGTTCTACGCCCCACTGGCCCAGCGGGCCGCTCATCTGATGGCTGAGGAGGGGGCGGTGCTGAAAGAGCTAGCGGCCTGGAAGGCCCTGGTGCGTACCCACTGGGAAGGGGTTAGGGTCTGGGTGGAAGTGCCGCAGCCCCTGGCAGACCAACCCCTACACCTGCGGGCTTTCGTGCAGGCCTACGGCATTCCCGCCGAGACCTTGCGGGTAGAGCTGGTGGTGCGACGCAGTAGCGGCGACCTCGAGGTCATCCCGTTGCACCCCAGCGGCCAGGAGTGCGACGCGCTGCTTTACAGCGGCACCTACCAGCCCGCCCGTCCGGGCAGCTATGTCTACGGGGTGCGGGTGGTGGCGGTGCATCCTACCCTTGCCAACCCCCGCGAGACAGGGTTCGTAAAGTGGGCTGGGGCTGCGGTGGAGGAGCTGGTAGGGGCCTAGAAGGCCTCTGGGCTGGGTTTTTGGTAGGATGGGTAGATGAAGCGGTTGTACGGGATAGTGTGGCTACTGGGTGGGGTGCTGTGGGTTGTGGCCCAAGCCAACCTCACCCCCCAGGCGGCCCTCGAGCGCCTCTTTACCCAGCGGCCGGCCCAGGCCGAGTGGTTTGCCCCGGTTTTTTTGCAACAGGTACCGCTGGCCCAGGTGGAGCTTATCCTCCAGCAGCTAACGGGCGCGCTGGGTCAGTACGAGGGCGTAGAGCCCGACGGCCCCAACTTTCGGGTGAACTTCGAGCGGGGGGTGGTGCCAGCCCAGATTTCCCTCGATGCCCAGGGCCGTATCCAAGGGCTTTTCTTCCGGCCTGCCCAGCCCAAAACCGCCCTGACCCCTGAGCAGATACTGGCGGAGTACCGCAAGCTACCGGGCCAGGTCAGCGTGCTGGTGCTGGAGGGGGAGCGAGAACGCCTCAACCTGAACGCCGATGCTGTTCTGGCGGTGGGCTCGGCCTTTAAGCTGGCCGTGTTGGAGGCTTTGCGCCAGCAGGTGGAGACAGGACAGCGCCGCTGGGACGAGGTGGTGCCCCTACGCCCGGAGTGGAAAAGCCTGCCTAGCGGTACCATGCAAAACGAGCCGGATGGCACACCCATCAGCCTCGAGCGCTACGCTACCCAGATGATCGCCATCTCGGACAACACCGCCACCGACGCGCTCATCGCCATCGTGGGGCGGGCCGAGGTGGAAAAGCTGTCCCCCCGCAACCGGCCCTTTCTCACCACCCGCGAGGCTTTTGTGCTCAAGAACCCGCAGAACCGTGAGTGGCTCGAGCGCTACAGGGCCAACCCAGAAGGGCGGGCCGCTCTGCTGCCCCAACTGGCCCGCCTCCCCCTGCCCGATGCCAGCGTGTTTGCCGGGGGGCCGGTGGCTTTGGATGTGGAGTGGTTTTTCAGCACCCGCGAACTGTGCCAGCTCATGGGCCGGGTACAATCCCTGCCCTTCATGTCGCTCAACCCTGGCCTAGCCAACCCCGCCGACTGGATCCGGGTGGCCTACAAGGGTGGCTCTGAGCCAGGGGTGCTCAACCTGACGACCTGGCTGGTGGCCAAAAACGGCCAACCGTACTGCGTATCGGCTACCTGGAACAACCCCCAGACCCGGCTGGACGAAAACCTCTTTTTCCTGCTGTACACCAGCCTGCTCCAGAGCCTGAAGTAGACTGGCCTCATGCGGCTTTCTCCTTTTCGTTTTGAAGAAAACACCTTCTGGCTACTGGATCAGCGCAAACTGCCCTTCGAGGAGGCCTGGGTGCCCTGCCGTAGTGCGGCTGAGGCGGCCCAGGGCATCCGCGAGATGGTGGTGCGGGGGGCTCCGGCCATCGGGGTGACTGCGGCTTTTGGCATGGTGCTGGCCCACCTCTCGGGCGAAAACCCCGCCGAAGCCGACCGCCTGCTGCGCCAAAGCCGCCCCACCGCGGTTAACCTGTTTTATGCCTTGGGGCGCATGAAGCCCCACTGGGGCGACCTCGAGGCCTCCCTGCGCGAGGCCCGGGCCATCTGGGCCGAGGTAGAAGAGACCGAGCAGGCCATCAGCCGGCACGGGGCCCGGGTGCTAAAGGGCCAGGTGCTCACCCACTGCAATACCGGGCCGCTGGCCACCGGGGGCTACGGCACCGCCCTGGGGGCCATTGTGGAGGGCTACCGGCAGGGCCGGGTGCAGCACGTCTGGGTGGACGAGACCCGCCCCTACCTGCAAGGAGCCCGCCTCACCGCCTACGAGCTGCAAAAAGCCGGAGTGCCGGCCACCCTCATCACCGACAACATGGCCGCCTACCTGATGGGCAAGGGCCAGGTGGATGTGGTTATCCTGGGCACCGACCGCATGGCTATAAACGGCGACTTTGCCAACAAAATCGGCACCTACAGCCTGGCCGTGCTCTGCCACTACCACGGCATACCCTTCTACCCCGCCCTACCTCTTTCTTCGGTGGATCCCACGCTCAAAAGTGGTCAGGACATTCCCATCGAGGAGCGCAGCGCCCTCGAGGTGACCCACCTGCACGGGGTGCCCATTGCCCCGGAGGGCTTCCCCGCGGCCCACCCCGCCTTCGATGTGACGCCCCATCATCTGATTACCGGCATCGTCACCGAGAAGGGGGTGCTCTACCCGCCCTTCGACGAGGCCCTGTCGGCAGCCTTGGGGATTGAGCCATAGCCATGGGGGGTTGGTGGGAAGCGCTCACCGGGGCTCGCTGCCCGGGCTGTGGGGGGCCTTTGGATCAGCCTACGTTATGCCAGGCCTGCCGGCAGGCCCTGGTACCTCGGCACGCCCTGGGGCTGGTCTACCTGGGTGGCTACCAACGCTTTGGCGGGCTGGCCCGGGCGGTCAAGTACCGGGGCCACCTCGAGCTGGCCGCGCTTTTGAGCCAGCGGCTGGCCTTGGGGGTGCGGCAGGCGGGCTGGGTGCTAGCGGGGGTGACCGCGGTGCCGACCTTGTGGTCGCGCCGGCTGGTGCGGGGCTACAACCAGGCCGAGCTTCTGGCCCAGGCCCTGGCCCAAGCCCTAGGGGTGCCCTACCAGAGCGTGCTGCGCCGGGTGCGGGGTGGGCCTTCCCAGGCCCACAAAACCTTGCGTCAGCGCCTTTTGCTTCCCCCGGGAACCTTCCAACCGCTTCGCCGGGTGGAGGGGCCTTGGCTCCTGGTGGACGATGTGCTGACCAGCGGGGCCACCTGGGGGCAGGCCCGCCGGGCTTTGCTCGAGGCCGGGGCCTCCCGGGTTTACGGGGCGGCCATTGCGGTCAAGCGCCCACACCAGCTAGCCCCGTATTTCCTATAATCGGTTCAAGAACTCCACTGCAGGCAAGGGGTTCTTAACCGGCCCCGCGGGGTCGGGCCAGAGGGGGGATTGATGCGCAGACCACCACGCATTCGCAGGCTCGAGGAACTTCTCCCCTATATCCGCGAAGGCCGCTACCGCATGGGCCCTCACGTGGCCAAGCACATGCTGCAGGAGGGCTTTATCGAGCACGACGTTTTGCAGGCGGTGGAATGGGGCCGCGAGATGGCGGTTTACCCCGAGGATCAGCGCATGCTGGTGTTGGGCTATATGGTCTTTCCCCCCAACCTTCGGCTGCCCTTGCACGTGGTGCTGGAGTACCGCGAGCCCCGTTGGGTGGATATTGTGACGGCCTTTATCCCCAAGAAGCCCCACCAGGTGTATTCCAGGGCCCGCATCGCCGCCATCCTGCGCTTCGACGGTACCTTCGAGGAGGTGCGCTGGGTTCGCCCCAAATTCATTACAGCAGAGGATATCCCGCGCTAGATGCCCAGTAAGCGACGGGCTGCCTCGGCGTCCTGGGCAAGCTGGGCCCGCAGGGCTTCCAAGCTTTCAAACTTCCTTTCGCTGCGCAGCTTGCTTAGGAATTCCACGCTGAGTTCCTGGCCGTAGAGGTCGCCAGTGAAGCCAAACAGGTGCACCTCGAAGCGCAGGGCTTGGCCCGAGAGCGTAGGGCGGTAGCCGATGTTGGCCATGCCGCCAAACCGGCCCTGGGGCGTCTGTACCCGCACCACAAATACGCCTAGGGGCAGAATTTTGTGGGGGGCGACCTCGAGGTTGGCGGTGGGAAACCCCAGCCGCCGCCCCAGTTTGTCTCCCTCCTGCACGATGCCCCGGGCGGTGTAGGCCCGGCCTAGCAGCAGCCGGGCTTGGTCTACCTCCCCCTGGCGCAATAGCTCGCGGATGCGGCTGGACTTCACCGGTTCCCCACCCAGTTCCAGTAGGGACAGCACATGGGTAGGGGCCACCGTTTGCAAATCAGCCAAGCCCCCGGCCCTTCCCCGGCCAAAACGGAAATCCTGTCCCACGAAAAGGCACTGGGCCTCGAGGGTGCGCAGGTCTTGAAGGAAGTCCTCCTTGCTGCGCTGGGCGAAGGCCTGGTTGAAGGGCACGATCAGGGCCATCTCCACCCCTAACTCCCGCAGAAGCTCGATCTTCTCCGATAAGTCGGTGAGAAAGCCTTCCCCCCGCATGAAGACCTTGCTGGGGGGGTCGAAAGTGTAGACCAGCAGGGGGGTATGGCGGCGCTTGGCCTCGTTTTGCGCGGTGCGCAGGAGGTGCTGGTGGCCCAGGTGCAGCCCGTCGAAGCTGCCGATGGCCACCACCTTGGGCCCGGCAGGCGCATCGCAAGGATCGTTGATGAGGAGCATGGCCTTACCTGCCTTGCAGGGCAAAGAGAATGCCGGCCATGGCCGAGGCCGAGATTTCTACCCGGCCCTCCCGGGCAGCTTCCAGCACCTCTTGTGGGTCGTGCCACTCCACGCTGAGCTCCTCGTCGGCATCGGGCTGGGCGTAGGTGCTTTTTAGGTTGGTGGCGCGGAAAACGTAGAGCTTTTCGTCGCAGAAGCCAGGGGAAAGGTAGAAACAGGCCAGAAGCTCGAGGTCGCCCGCGAGTTGGGCCTCCTCGGCCAGTTCGCGCTGGGCTGCGGCCAGGGGGGTCTCGCCGGGGTCAATGAGGCCGGCGGGAATCTCCAGGGTCTGGCAACCCACCGCTGGACGGTACTGCCGTACGAAGAGCACCCTGCCCTCCTGTTGGGCCAACACCGCCACGGCGTCGGCGTGCTCGACAATCTCGTAGGGGCCCTGGAGGGCCAGATTGAGAATGCGTCCTTTGTACAGGTATTCCCGTTCGGGCATGTACCCAGGCTAAGGGCTGAGCTTCCTGACGTCAAATCGGGCTGAACTCGCTTTGGCCATCGGAAGCAAAACCGATAGACTAACCCTCGATGAGCGAGGAACAGCTATTTGAGCAGCTCAAGCGCGAGGTGGATCTGCTGGGGCGGGCCTTAGGCCAGGCCATCCGCAGGCTATCGGGGGAGCGGGTATTCGAGCTGGAAGAGCAGATTCGCGAGCTGACCAAAGCCTTGCGCCAAGGGTATAGCCAGGCCACCCACCAGCAACTGGTCTCCCTGGTGAGCAGCCTCACCCTTTCCGAAGCAGAAAGCATTATCCGGGCTTTTTCGGCCTATTTTCACCTGGTCAACCTGGCGGAGGAGCGCCACCGGGTGCGGGTCAACCGCGCCCGCGAGGAGCGCAGCAGCCCAGCCCACCCCCGCGGCGAGTCCTTTCTAGCCTTGGTAGGGCAGCTCAAGGCCCAGGGCCTCGGTTACGAAGAGACCGTAGAGTTGCTGTCCAAATTGCGCTTACACCTCACCTTTACTGCCCACCCCACCGAGACCCGCCGCCGCACCCAACGCTACCACATCAGCGAGATTGAACGGCTGCTCGAGCGGGGGGAAGAGGCTGCCCTGGAGCCTCGGGTGGCTCTCTTGTGGGGCACTTCCGAGTTGCGCAAGTCCCGCCCCACCGTGGAAGACGAGGTCAAGGGGGGGTTGTTCTACACCACCCACACCCTCTGGCAGGCGGTTCCCCGACTGGTGGAAGGGTTGGAACGGGCGGTGGAGGCGCACTATGGCCGTCGTCCCGAGCTTTCCTCCCCCCTGGTTTTCCGCAGCTGGATTGGGGGGGACCGGGATGGCAACCCCAACGTGACCCCCGAGGTGACCGCCTGGGCGCAGCAGTACGCCCGCGAGACCGCCCTACGCCGCTTTGTGGAGGATGTGGATGGCTTGATCCGTGACCTATCCCTGAGCGAGGATCGGATTGCCATTACCCGCGAGCTGCGCCTGGCCTTGGAGGAACAGGCCCAGCGCCTGGCCTTGCCCGAGCGCTTTCAAGGTGAGCCATACCGCCGCTTCGGCATGGTTCAGCGCTACCGGTTGCGGGCCCTACTGGGCGAGCAACCCGGCCCTGGCTACGCTAAAACGGCAGAGTTTGTGGCCGATCTGCGCAAAATGGAGGCTAGCCTAAGCCAGTTGGGGCTGGAAGCAGTAGCCCGGGCCCATGTGCGGCCTTTGCGCCACAACGCTGAGGCCTTTGGCCTCGAGCTGGTCAGCCTGGATTTGCGCGAGGAGTCGCGTGCCCTAACCGAGGCCGTGGCGGAGCTATTGCGGGTGGCCGGGGTACACGAGCACTACCTGACCTTAGACCCCTTGGCGCGGGAGGAGCTGCTGACCCAGGAGCTCGCCACCGCCCGCCCGCTGGCCCCAGTGGGCTACCGTCCGCAAAGCCGGGCCTTGCAAACCGCGTTGGAGGCCCTGCGGGCCTGGAAGACCCGCGGGGCCCACGTGGTCTCTATGACCCACCACGCTTCCGATCTGCTCGAGGTGTTCGTGCTGGCCCGTGAGGTGGGGTTGTTCCGTCCCGGGCGGGCCTTGCCCTTCGATGTGGTGCCGCTTTTTGAGACCCTGCACGACCTGGAGCAAGCGCCTTTGGTGGTGGCCCGGCTGCTGGATAACCCGGTCTTCCGGGCCCATGTGGAGGGCCGGGGCGGCCTCGAGGTGATGATTGGCTACTCCGACTCCAACAAGGATGCGGGCTTCCTGGCAGCCAACTGGGCCTTGTACAAAGCCCAGGAGGCCATCAGCCAGGTGGGGCGGGCCCGGGGGGTAGAGGTCTACTACTTTCACGGGCGCGGCACCTCTACCGCTAGGGGGGGCGGTACCGCCGGGCGGGCCATAGCCAGCCTGCCGCCCGGCACAGTAGGGCGCCGGATGCGCCTGACCGAGCAGGGCGAGGCCTTGGCCGACCGGTACGCGCATCCTGAGTTGGCCTACCGCAACCTCGAGCAGATGCTCTACCATCTGGCCCTGGCCTCGGCCCGCGACCTCTATGGCCAGGCTGAGCCTTTGCCTTTGCTATGGCGCGAGGCCATGGAAGAGGCCGCCCAGCGCTCTACCGAGGCCTACCGCGAGCTGTTGTCCCGCCCCGGTTTTTTCGAGTTTTACGAGCAGCTCACCCCCATCCGCGAGATCGGGGCCCTCAACATTGCCAGCCGTCCGGTTTACCGTTCGGGCCGGGTGCGGGAGATCAAGGACCTCCGGGCCATTCCCTGGGTGATGTCCTGGACCCAGGTGCGGCTTTTGCTGCCGGGTTGGTATGGCCTGGCCGAGGGGCTGGAGGCCATTCCCCTAAAGCTGCGGCGCGAGATGCAGGGGGCCTGGCCTTTCTTCGCCACCACCCTAGATAGTGCAGCCATCGCCCTGGCCAAGGCGGATCTGGGCATTGCCAGCGAGTATTTACGCCTGGTAGAGCCCTCCTTGGCCGAACGTTTTTTCCCGACCATTCGCCAAAGCTTACAAAAAACCCAGGCCTTGCTGGAGGAGACCTTCCAAAACCCTCTGCTCTACAAACACCCCGTGCTGGCCCGCCAAACCGAGCTGCGCAACCCTTACGTCGACCCCATCTCGCTGGTACAGGTCGAGCTTCTGGCCCGCTACCGCCGCACCCCTCCAGAGGCGCCCGAGCGCCCCGGATTGGAACGGGCCTTGATGCTTTCCATCCTGGGTATTGCCGCGGGTTTGCGCAACGCGGGGTAGCCTAAGCGTCGGTATGGGTGGCGATTTTGCCGTGGTATTTGCGCGGCTCGCCTTCGAGGATGCGCACCAGAGCCCTGGCCGACTGTTCCGGGGTAAGAACCCGTCCCTGGGCCTTGTAGCCGCGGAAGAGGGGCTGGAGTACCTCGCTGCCCCCACCTTGGGCCTCGCGCAGTTGGCGTTGCATCTCGGTTTCGACAATGCCGGGCCGGTAGATGAAGCAGGTGACCTCGAGGGCTTCGGTGGCGAGCTGGCGGGCCAGGTGTTCCTCGGCGGCTTTGGCGATGGCGTAGATGCCCATCCCGCTGATATTGTGTTCGGCCACCCCGGAGCCCAGGAAGACCGCAATGCTCCCGGGCTGGCGGATAAGGTGGGGGTAGGCAAAGCGGGCTAGCTGATAGCCTCCCTTGACGTTGGAGTCCATAATCTCGTCGTACTGCGACTCGATGAGTTCGTAGGTCAGGGGCCCGGCATTGAGCACGCCGGCGTTGTGAATGAAGCCGGTGAAATGACCGAGCTCGAGGGCTGCCCTGACCAACCCCTCGGCCACGGCTGCCTCGGCCACGTTGCCCGCTACCGCTTCGCAGCGCACCCCTAGCTCGCGCACCCGCTCGCGCACAAACTCGAGGGCGGTGGGGTTGCGGGCCCCAATCACCAGGTTGGCCCCGGCCTTAGCCAGCGCCAAGGCCAAAGCCTCGCCAATGCCCCGGCTAGCCCCGGTTACGATGAAGGTCTGTCCCCTAAGCTTCATGTCCCTTGTATACGCCAAATAGGCCCAAAGGGCTAGGGGTCAGACAGTTTTTACCCCTTGTGTTTTAACCTGGTGGAAGGCCGCGATGACCTGTTGGGTAAAGGCCTGGGTACTGCTCTTGCCCCCTAGGTCGGGGGTGGGCTGGGTGGTCAGGGCATGGGCCACGGCGGCCTCTATCTGCTGGGCTACCTCGGGCCGGTTTAGGGCATAGGTGAGCAACATGGCCGCGGAAAGGATGGCCGCGGTGGGGTTGGCGATGCCCTGGCCGGCGATGTCCGGGGCCGAGCCGTGCACCGGCTCAAAGAGGGGGGTTTTCTCACCCAGGCTGGCCGAGGGCAGTAGCCCCAGCGAGCCAGGCAGTACGCTGGCTAGGTCGGATAGGATGTCGCCGAAGATATTGCCGGTGACCACCACGTCGAAGCGGCTGGGTTTGGTGACCAGGTGCATGGCCATGGCATCGACATACTGATGCTCGAGGGCTACATCGGGGTAGTCTTGGTGCACTTCGTCCACGGTTTTGCGCCAGAACTCGCCTACCTCGAGTACGTTGGCTTTGTCCACACTACAGACCTGGCCTCGCCGCTTGCGTGCTGCCTCGAAGGCTACCCGGGCGATGCGTTCGACCTCGAGCTTGCTGTAGCGCTCGGTGTTCCAGCCTTCGGCCTCGCTCATACCCCGCGGTTCGCCAAAGTAGATGCCCCCGGTCAGCTCGCGGATGACCAGCACATCCACCCCTCGGGCAATCTCAGGCTTGAGGGGGGAGAGGTGCTCCAGCCCCGGAAGTACCTTGGCCGGGCGTAGGTTGGCGAAGAGGCCGTGGGCTTTGCGCAGGGCCAATAGACCGGTCTCGGCCCGCAGGTGGCGCGGCACGTGGTCCCACTTGGGGCCACCGATAGCCCCCAATAGAATAGCGTCGGCCTCCAGGCAGCCTTGCCGGGTAACCTGGGGGAAGGGTTCCCCGTGGCTATCGATGGCGTTGCCGCCAAAGGGGAAGGTTTCGAACTCGAGGCCCAGCCCATAGGATTGGTCGGCGGCCTGGAGCACCGCTACCGCCGCCTGGGTGACCTCGGGGCCGATGCCGTCGCCGGGAAGTAGGGCAATCTTGGGCATCCTAGCTCCTTACCGCCTTGGCCAGCCGGGCTGCGGCCTGGTCGATGAGCTCTCCGGCTTCCAGCAGGTCAGCGATAGGGTCCCAGCGCCCCTCCACCAAAGCCTTTTGTGCGGTGGGGGGGAGGTTTACCGGGAAGGAGCGGTCGCGATAGCGTACCTCGAGGCGCTCCACGTCTACCGTGACCTCGAGGCTGGGGTCTTGCGCTATGGCCTGGGCCAAGGCCAGGATGTCCTCCTTGGCCGCACTGACGCAGGCCAGCGAAAGGGTGGTGGCGTTACCAAAGAAAATCTCGGCGAAGCTTTGGCCGATGAGGGCGCGGAAACCCGCACGGTAGATGGCCTGGGGGGAGTGTTCCCTCGAGCTTCCGCAGCCGAAGTTGGCCCCTACCAGCATGATGCGCGCTCCCTTGAAGCGAGGGTCGTTTAGAGGGTGGGGTTTTTCGCTTCCGTCGGGGTTAAAACGCTCGTCGTAAAACAGCGCCTCACCCAGCCCATCGAAGGTGACCACCTTCAGGTAGCGGGCGGGGGTGATGCGGTCGGTGTCGATATCGTCCCCGGGGACGTATACCGCTCGCCCGGTGACTTGTCGGATGGGTTCTAACATTTACTCCTCCTTGTCCTTGAAAAAACGCAGAATACTCCAGATGCCCGCGATGGCTGCTGCCGCGCACAGGGCGAAGCCCAGCACGAAGACCCCCCAACCCAAGGCGGGGTTGGCCTCGAGGTTGGAAAGCCACACCCCTAAAGTAGCAATAGAAAGCAGTACCGAAAGGGCGATTAGGGCTACCCCACGGATCAGCGCTAGCGTTGCCAAGGTCGAACCCCCTTGTGCCCAAGCGCTCCCTGCCCCTCCCAAAAGGGCGTGGGGGTTTGCGCGGCCTGGTCGCGGTGCCCCACTTCAGGCCCCTACCCGCTCGCCTACGCCGAAAACCTCACGGGCGTCGCTAATCTCGCCAGTGATTGCGGCGGCCACCACCATCACCGGGGACATCAGTACGGTGCGGCCCAGAGGGCTGCCCTGGCGGCCCTTGAAGTTGCGATTGGAGGAGGAGGCGCACAGCTCGTCCCCCACCAATCGGTCGGGGTTCATAGCCAGGCACATCGAGCAGCCTGCTCCCCGCCATTCGAAGCCGGCCTCGCGGAAGATATCCGCAATCCCTTCCTCTTCGCAAGCTTTGGCCACTTGCTGCGAGCCCGGCACCGCGATGGCCCGCACCCCAGGGGCTACTTTGCGGCCCTTGAGGTATTTGGCCGCCTCGCGGAAGTCGGAAAGGCGCCCGTTGGTGCAGCTTCCCAGGAAGGCCACATTCACCTTAACCCCCTTGATGGGCTGGCCAGGTCGCAGCTTCATGTGGGCCAGGGCCTCTTCCAGGCTAGCCCGCTGGGCTTCGGGATACTGGGCCGGATCGGGAACCCGATCGCTGATGGCGCAGCCCTGGCCAGGGTTGATGCCCCAGGTGACGGTCGGGGGGATGTCCTCGCCTTGGATGTTCACCACGTCGTCGTAATGGGCGTCGGGGTCAGAGGCCAGGGCCTTCCAGCGGGCCACGGCCTCATCCCAGGCAGCCCCCTTGGGGGCGTAGGGCCGGCCTTTGAGGTAGTCGAAGGTGGTCTGGTCGGGGTTGACGTAGCCGATGCGGGCACCCCCCTCTATAGACATGTTGCAGACCGTCATGCGCTCTTCCATGCTGAAGCGCTCGAAGACGCTGCCGCCGTACTCATAGGCGTAGCCCAGGCCCCCGTTTACCCCCAGGGTTCGGATGATGTGTAGGATGACATCCTTGGCGTAGACCCCGGGCTGAAGCTTGCCGTTTACATTGATGCGGCGCACCTTGAGCTTGCTCACCGCCATGGTTTGGGTGGCCAGCACATCGCGTACCTGGGTGGTGCCAATGCCGAAGGCGATGGCCCCAAAAGCCCCGTGGGTGGAGGTGTGGGAGTCACCACAGGCGATGGTCATGCCCGGCTGGGTGATGCCCTGCTCTGGGCCAATAACGTGCACGATGCCCTGCTGCCCCGAGGTTACATCGAAAAAGGTGATGCCGAACTCCTGCACGTTTTTGCGCAGTTGGCGGATCATCTCATCGGCCTGAGGGTCTTCGAAGGGTTCCAGGAGGGAGTGGGTGGGCACGATGTGGTCTACAGTGGCAAAGGTGCGCTCGGGGTAGCGTACCTTGAGGCCCAGATCGCGCAGCATTCCAAAGGCCTGCGGGCTGGTGACCTCGTGGATGAGATGAGTATCGATGAAAAGTTGGGTCTGCCCGTTGGGCAGGGTGCGGATGGCGTGGCTCTCCCAGACTTTCTCGTACAGGCTTTTTCCCATAGGGCGGGTTTCCTCCTTTTGAAGAAAAAACCCCAGAGGGCGGGGCTCCGGGGTCGGGTGCGCGGCAGGCTAGACCCCAGGTCTTCGGGGCCGTAGCGGTTGTGCCGGAACGCTCATCCCCCTGAGTATACGCTTTGGTATACCAAGCGTCAAGCTGGTGTAATCGGTCAACACATGTGAGACTGGGGAACCGACTCCTCCTGCATCATAGCTAAATACTCCAAGGGAGCAAGACCCCCCAGGGCCATGTGAGGCCTTCGGCGGTTGTAGTGGTCCAGGTAGGCATCCAGCTCTGCCTGTAGCTCGCTGAGCCGGGGGGGCAGAGGCCGGGTATAGAGCTCCTCCCTAAAGGTCCGTTGCACCCGCTCCACGTGA
>NZ_AUHY01000046.1 GCF_000423425.1 Meiothermus rufus DSM 22234
CCTCTGGGTCGCCTGCTTTGGCCTCGGCCAGCCTCTGTGCTTGTCTAGCGCCTTGCCATATCTCTCGGCCAACGGTGGTAAACTGCACCTGGGGAACCTCCTTTCTTGGTTGGTTCCCCTCTTTTTATCCCAGCTTAGAGTCTCACATGTGTTTGTCCGGGTTCAGCCAGCGCATTTCTAAAAGCCAAAGCAGGCCTGGGCATTCTGGTCGGTGATGCGCTCCATCTCCTCTAACCCCAGGCCGTGTAGCTCAGCCAGCCGGGCCAGGGTGAAGCGCACCAAAGCAGGGTGGTTGCGCTGGCCTCGGAAAGGCTCAGGCGGCAGAAAGGGCGCGTCGGTCTCCACCAAGAGCCGATCCAGGGGAATCTGCCGGGCCGCCTCCCGCAGGGCCTGGTTCTTTTTGTAGGTCAAGGGCCCAGCTAAGCCAAAGTACCCCCCCAGCTCGAGCCCCGCTGCTAGCAGCCCGGGGTGTCCCGCGAAAGCGTGTAACACGAACCGAGCAGGCCGATTGTGCCGCAGCCATTGGGCCATCTCCTGTTCGGCTTGGTCGCCTTCTTTGCTGCGCACGTGAAGGATGAGGGGCCGGTTCAGGCGATGGGCCAGGGCGTGTTGGAAGTCTAAGGCCCGGTACTGGGCCGTCCGGGTCTCGGGGGTCCAGTAGTAGTCCAAGCCGCTCTCTCCCACCGCTCGCACCCGGGGATGCTGGGCTAGGTACGCTAGATCGGCCTCGAGCTCCGGGGAAAGTAGGCGGGCCTCGGTAGGGTGCAGCCCCACCGAAGCCCAGATATGGGGATGGGCCTCGGCCAGGGCCAGGGCCTGGCGGTTGCGCAAAGGGTTGGTGCCGATGGTCAGGATGGCCCGAAAGCCTTTGGCGGCCTCGAGGGCGGCCTGGGCTTCCTCCGGCGCCATAAAGTCCAGATGGCAATGGGTATCGGTCACAGCGTTTCACACTACCACAAGCCCATTTCAGCCTGGGCCACAGGCTCTGGGGCCGGTAACGCATACACTAGCCCTATGCGCCTTTGGCTGCTGGCACTCTTGGTTGCCTTAGCGGGCTGCCTGCCCAGGCTACAAGGGGTAGACCCCACGCGCCTGCCCAGCCCCGAGGCCTGGGGGCCACACAGCGCGCCTTTGGAATGGTGGTACGTCTCGGGCTACCTACCCGAGAATGGGCTGGCCTTCCACTGGGCCTTTTTCAAGGCCTATGCCCCCCAAGACTGGCAGTGGGGCCTCTTCAGACCCGCCTTCCTCTTCCCTGGCCCCTACCACGCCTCCCACATCGCCATCACCGACCTCTGGGCCGACCGCACACACTTCGAGGAGCGCTTCGATTTCCGCTTCGACCGGCCCTGGGGCGATAGCCTGGTGCGCTACCCTCCCCTTTACATCGCCCAGGACGACTGGCACCTGGTGCAACAGGGCGAGGCCTACCTGCTCCAGGCTGGCCCTATCCAGGTGCGCCTGACCCCCCGCAAGCCGGCGGTAGTTCACCCTCCGGGCTACTCTGGCACCGCCGAGACCGGGCGGATGTACTACGTCTCCTTCACCCGGCTGGGCCTAGAGGGGCATATCGCCGGCAGAAGGGTGCAGGGCGAGGCCTGGATGGATCACCAGTGGGGCGACCAGCTCAGCAGCGGGGCCACCTTGGGGGCCTTGTGGGACTGGTTCGGCCTGCACCTCTCCGACGGAACCGACCTGATGCTCTATCGGGTGCGCAACACCAAGGGTCAGGTGGTTCAGCTTGCCGGCTCGGCCACCGACCCCCAGGGGCGGGTGCGCGAGCTGTCCGGCCTGAAGATGACCCCCCTGGAAAGCTGGACCTCCCCCGGCGGACGCCGCTACGACCTGTCCTGGCAGGTCGAGGCCGAGGGGCTCGAGCTGCGCCTTACCCCCCTGCGCCGGGAACAGGAACTCCTCACCGCTTCTACCCGGGTGGCCTACTGGGAAGGCCCCATAACCGGTAGTGGAAGCTGGCAGGGCCAGCCCATACAGGCTCGGGGCATGGGCGAGTTCGTGGCTGGAGCCTACACTCCCCCCGGTTTCCCTGGGGCGGGCCTGAACGGCAGGTAACGCGGCTGCCAGAAACGCTCGGCTACGTAGGCCTGGATGGCCTCCATCCCCAGCCCACTCAGGCGCTCCTCACGGGCCAGGCCCTCCCGCATGGCCTGGCGGATCACCCGCGCGGCCACATACTGGCTTACCTCCCGCAGCTCCGAGGTCGGAGGGTAGATACGCTCAGGGTGGTGTTGGCTGGTGTAGTCGTAAAGCGCGTAGGCCGCCTCGAGCACCATCCCATCGGAAACCTCCCGGGCTTTGGCCAGCACCGTACCAAAGCCCAGCCCGGGAAAGACGAAGGCATTGTTGCCCTGACCAATAGGATGGGTTTTCCCCTCCAGCTCCACCGGAGGGAAGGGGCTGCCCGCCGCCACCAGGGCCCGCCCCTGGGTCCAGCGCAGAACCTCCTCGGGGATGGCTTCCGAGGCGCTGGTAGGGTTAGACAGAGGGAAGATGATCGGACGGGTGGTGTGGGCCAGCATGGCCTGCACAATAGGTTGGGTAAAGGAGCCCGGCTGGCCAGAAAGCCCCAACAAAACGGTAATTCCCGCGCCCACCACGGTCTCGTAGAGGTTGGGCACCTCCCCGGCCACCGCCCACCCCTGAATCCGGGCCGGGTCCTGGGCGAACTTTTCCTTGTAGGCCTCCATGGGGCGGCCTTTGAGCAGCAAACCCTTGGAGTCGAGCACAAAAAGCCTCGAGCGGGCCTCCTCTAGGCTTAGCCCCTCCCGCATCAACCCATCCAGCATGGCCTGGGCCACCCCAGCCCCCCCGGCCCCAGCCCCGTAGACCAGGATGCGCTGATCCGAAAGGCGCTCTCCCTTGAGGCGGCAGGCCGCCATCACCCCCGCCAGGGTAACCGCACCGGTGCCCTGGATGTCGTCGTTGAAGGAAGGCAACACCTTGCGGTAACGCTCGAGCACAGCAAAAGCGGTGTCTTTGCCGAAATCCTCCCACTGCATCACGGCATTGGGGTAGCGCTGGCGGAAGGCCTCCACAAAACGGTCCATAAAGGCGAAGTACTCCTCGCCGGTTAGCCGCCGGTGGCGCACCCCCAGGTAGAGGGGGTCATTGATCAGGTCGGCACGGTTGGTACCCACATCCAGCTCGATGGGCAGGACCTTATCGGGGCCTAGGCCACCGGCTGCGGTGTAGATGGCCAGCTTGCCAATGGAGATAGCCATGCCGCCAAAACCCTGGTCACCAATACCCAGAATGGCCGATGAGTCGGTGGCTACCGCAAGGCGCACATCGTTCAAGGGTACGTTGGCCAGCGCCTCCTCGATGATCTGGATGTTATCGGTCGAGGCGGTGAACCCTCGAGGGTAGCGGTAAATGTGGGAAAACTGCTTGACCGCCTCCCCCACCGTGGGGGTGTAGAGGATGGGCAGCATCTCGCTCATGTGGTCAACGAAGAGGGCATAGAACAGCACCTCGTTGCGGTCTTGCAGATTGCGCAGAAAGATGTGCTTTTCCAGGTCGTTTTCAATCAGGCGGTAGCGTCGATAGTTGCGCTCCTTCTGCTCCTCTAGCGTGGTCACGTGGGGAGGCAGGAGGCCCTCGAGGCCCAGCGCCCGCCGCTCCTCGTGGGTGAAGGCAGTGCCCTTGTTCAAAAGCGGCAGGCCTAGCAGCAGCGAGCCCAGCACATAGGGCTCGAGGTAGCGCTTGCCCCGCTCATCGCGTTTGACGTCGTAGTAGCGACTAACCGTCATGGGGGTTATGCTAAGCCCCAAAGGGCTTTCCGGTCTAGCGGTCTGGTGTACCTATCCCCCGCTTTTGTCCTTCGACATTGAGCCAGCCGCACGTTATCATCGTGGGCGGTAGCGATGGGCCTTTTGGCCCAAGGAAAGGAGTGTCAAGATGAAATCCCCTGTTCGTGTTGCAATCACCGGTGCAGCCGGTCAGATCGGCTACAGTCTGCTTTTTCGCATCGCCGCCGGCGAGATGCTGGGCAAAGACCAGCCGGTCATCCTCCAGCTACTGGAAATCACCCCGGCCCTAAAGGCCCTTAACGGGGTCATCATGGAGCTCGAGGACTGCGCCTTCCCCACCTTAGCGGGCATTGTGGCCACCGACGACCCCAACGTGGCCTTTGGGGATGCCGACTACGCCTTGCTGGTAGGGGCCATGCCGCGCAAAGCTGGGATGGAGCGGGCTGATCTGCTCCAGGCCAACGGGGCCATCTTCACCGCCCAGGGCCGGGCCCTGTCCGACAACGCCAAAAAGAGCGTCAAGGTGCTGGTGGTAGGCAACCCCGCCAACACCAACGCCCTCATCGCCTACAAAAACGCCCCCAACCTCTCCCCCCGCCAGTTCCACGCCATGACCCGCCTGGACCACAACCGGGCCATCTCCCAACTCGCCGCCCGGCTCAAAGTGCCGGTCAGCGAGATCAAAAAGATGACCATCTGGGGCAACCACTCCCTCACCCAGTACCCCGACCTCTTCCACTGTGAGGTGGGCGGCAAAAACGCCTACGAGCTGGTAGGCGACCACGACTGGTACGTCAATAGCTATATCCCCAAGGTGGCCCGGCGCGGGGCCGAGATCATCGAAGCCCGCGGGGCCTCTTCCGCAGCCAGTGCCGCCAATGCCGCCATCGACCACATGCGCAGCTGGGCCCTGGGTACCCCCGAGGGCGACTGGGTCAGCATGGCCATCCCCTCCGATGGCTCGTACGGCATTCCCGAAGGGCTGGTGTACAGCTACCCCTGCATCTGCAAGGACGGCGAGTTTGCGATTGTGCAGGGCCTGGAGATCAATGCCTTCAGCCGCGAGCGGATGGACGCCAGTGCTAAAGAGCTGGCCGAGGAGCGCGACGCTGTGCTGCAACTGGGCCTGATCAAGTAAAAGCAAACGTCACAACGCGCAAAGGGTGCCCTTACCCGCACCCTTTATTTTTTTGCGCCGCACCCTAGACCTTTCTGACCCCTCCTACCTCCACCTCAAGCTAAGGCCGCACCCTGCAGGAGACAGAGTAAGCGGGGCTTCTCCTGGTTCACCCCTAGGAGCCTAAACCCCCACCCGCTCGAGCCAAGCACCCCGCCCTAGGCCTGGCCCGCTTCCTGCCCCGGTACAGTCCAGCCCTGAGCGGGGTCCCAGGGGTAGACGATCCAAGCGTCGGTCTCGGCCGCGTAGTAGTCTGGCCCATCGCCGGGAAACTGGCTTTTTAGGGGCTTATAGTGCAAGACGGCCACCTGAGGCCGCCCACCCGCCAGGCGCACCCGCTCCCGCACAGCTACGGCGGTTTTACCCGAGTCCCAGACATCGTCTACAATCAAAACCCGCTTGCCATACAGCAGGCTATCGGAGGGAAACTGCAAGAAGACCGGGTCTTTGATGGTCTCGCCCACATCGGTATAGAACATCACCGCAGCGGTGAGAATATTGCGCTGGTCGGTGGCCTCGGAAACCAAACAGGCCGGGATCATGCCACCCCGGGTCACTGCCAGGATGCAGTCGAAGTCGTTGGGGTTGAACTGGCCCAGCAGTTTGGAAACCAGGCTGGTGATCTCCTGCCAGGAAAGGTACTGCTTACCGGCGTATCCCTGGCTCATGGCCCTAGGCAGAAGCCGGTATGGGCTTATCCAGTTCAAAGGCGCTGTGCACAGCGCGCAAAGCGGCCTCGGCAAACTGGGAAGGAACAATGGCGGAGATGCGCACCTCGCTGGTGGCGATCATCTCGATGTTAGCCCCCACGCTGGAAAGCGCCTGGAACATCCGGGCGGGAATCCCAGGCGTGGAGGCCAGGGCCACCCCCACGATGGAAATCTTGCAGACGTCCCGGCGCAATCGGGCCTCACCCCCTATCTCGGCCAAGACCGGCTCGAGGGCCTCCATGGCCTCTTCAGCGAAATCCTGGTTGACGGTGAAGGCCATCTGGGTACGGCTGGCCTCATGGCCCGGCACCCCCTGAATAATCATGTCCACCGCGACCCCCTTGCGCCCTAGGGCCTCGAAAACCTGGGCGGCGATACCAGGCCGGTCGGGAATCCCCACCAGGCCAATTTGGGCGATCTCGTCGTCGAGGGCCACCCCCGTCACCGGGCGATCTAGTTCCATGCCATCCTCCGTAACAATTGTGCCAGGGTTATAGGAAAAACTGCTGCGCACGTGAATGCGCACACCATAGCGCTTGCCATAGTATACCGAGCGGGGGTGTAGCACCCGTGCCCCCAGTGCGGCCATTTCGAGCATCTGGTCGTAGCCGATGCGGGGGAGCTTCTGGGCCTCGGGAATGGTGTGGGGGTCGGTGGTGTAGACCCCTTCGGTATCGGTGAAAATTTCGCACTCCTGGGCCCCCAAAGCGGCGGCCAGGGCCACCGCGGTGGTATCAGAGCCACCCCGGCCCAAGGTGGTCAGCTCGCCCTCGGGGGTGGTGCCCATGAAGCCCGCTACCACCGCCACCTCGCCCCGCTCGAGGGCGCGTTGGATTAGGGTAGGCTCCACCCGCAGGATGCGGGCATCCCCGTAGCGTCCATCGGTGGTGATGCCAATCTGGTGCTGGGTGAAGCCCCGGGCGGGAATGCCCATGGCGTGAAGCTGCATGGAGAGCAGGGCCACCGATTGCTGCTCGCCGATGGTGGTGAGCATATCCAACTCGCGCTGGGGGGGGCGCCGGTTGACCCGCCTGGCCAAAGCGATGAGTTCATCGGTCATCCGCCCCATGGCCGAGACCACTACCGCCAGCCGGTGCCCCTTTTCCCGGTAGTGCTGGATGCGCTGGGCCACCTTGTGGATGCGCTCGAGGTCACCCACGCTGGTTCCGCCGTATTTCTGCACAATCAGGGCCATAACTAGCACAGCATGCTAACATCTTCACAGGCCGTTGGTCAAAGCAAAAAACCTCGCGCTAGGCTATTCCCCTGAAGCGGCCTTCTAGTAGGATAACCCCAGGTATGTACGAAAACATCCTGGTGGAAACCGTAGGGAGGGTGGGACTGGTTCGGCTAAACCGGCCCAAGCAGCTCAACGCCCTCAACAGCACTACCCTGCGCGAGCTGGCCACGGCTATCACCGCCTTTGAACAGGCCGAAGAGATCGGGGCCATGGTCATCACCGGCAACGAGCGGGCCTTTGCGGCTGGGGCCGACATCGTAGAGTTCCAACAGACCACCCTACCCGAGCTGATGCGGGGCCTACGGGCCGACCAGTACGAGGTTTTGCGCAAGGTACGCAAACCCCTGATTGCGGCGGTTTCGGGCTACGCCTATGGGGGTGGGTGCGAACTGGCCATGCTGTGCGACCTGATTGTGGCCTCCGATACCGCCCGCTTTGCCCAGCCGGAGATCAACCTGGGCATCATCCCCGGTGGAGGGGGCACCCAGCGCCTGACCCGGCAGGTAGGCAAATACCTGGCTATGGAGGTGATTCTAGCGGGCCGGGTGCTCTCGGCCTGGGAGGCCTTGCGGCATGGGCTGGTCAACAAGGTGGTGCCGGTGGAGCTCTATCTTGAAGAGGCCCTCGAGCTCGCCCAACGCATCGCCGAACGGGCCCCCCTGGCGACTCGCCTGGCCAAAGATGCTATCAACCGCGCCCAGGACCTCAGCCTGGAGCAGGGGTTGGGCCTCGAGCGCAGCAACTTTTTGATCGCTTTTGGCAGCGAGGACAAGCAGGAGGGCACTACCGCCTTCGTAGAGAAACGCAAGCCGGTGTGGAAAGGCCGGTAAACCCAGGAGGCATCCCATGAGCGTACTGCTTCGTCAGACCCAAGGCCCCATCCTAACCCTGACCCTCAACCGCCCCGAGACCATCAACGCCCTAACCAGCGAGATGCTAAGCGAGCTGGCCCAGGCCCTAGCCAAAGAAGCCACCCAGCCTGAAGTCCGGGTGGTGATTCTGCGGGGGGCCGGGCGGGGCTTCTCTTCGGGGCAGGACCTGCGGGAGTTTGAAGGCAAAACCCTCTCCTACAAAGGCCACCTGCGCCACTACCAGGCGGTGGTGGAAAACCTGGTGAGCCTGGAGAAACCCATTATCGCCGCCATTCATGGGGCGGCTGCGGGGGCTGGCCTCTCGCTGGCCTTAGCCTGTGACCTGCGCATCGCCAGCGAGGACGCTGTGCTCACCACGGGTTTTAGCCGCATCGGCCTTATCCCCGATGCCGGCATGAACTACCACCTGCCCCGGCTGGTGGGGTATGCCCGGGCCTTTGAACTGGCGGTGCTCTCCCGCCGGATTGAGGCCCAGGAAGCCCTTAGCCTGGGCCTGGTCAACCGGGTGGTGCCTAGCGCGGCTTTCGAGGAGGAGCTGGGCCGGCTGGCCAGCGAGCTAGCCCAGGGGCCTACCAAAACCTACGGTCTAATCAAGCGGGCCCTCCGCTACAGCGCCCAGGCCACCCTGGAGGAGATGCTAGAGTACGAGGCCCTGTTGCAGGAGGTAGCCGGGCGCACCGAGGACCACCGGGAAGGGGTGCAGGCCTTCTACGAGAAGCGCCCCCCTCGCTACAGGGGAAGGTAGGCGTGGTTCGCTACCTCAAGGGCACTGTGGTGCAGAAAACCCCCCAGAGCGTGGTGCTGGGGATAGGCGGGGTGGGCCTCGAGGTCTACTGCCCGGCCCCCACCCTGGCCGGCCTGAAAGAGGGGCAAGAGGCCACCTTGCACACCCGGCTCATCGTGCGCGAAGACGACCTATCGCTCTACGGCTTTGCCGAGACCAGAAGCCTCGAGCTTTTCGAGCTTTTGCTCTCGGTTTCGGGGGTGGGGCCTCGGGTGGCCCTCAACCTGCTTTCCTCCCAGACCCCGGCCCTGCTGGCCCGGGCCCTGGCCGAGGGCGACCTGCGCCTGCTCACCGCAGCCCCAGGGGTCGGCAAAAAACTGGCCGAGCGCCTGGCCCTCGAGCTGCGCGGCAAGGTGCCTGCCCACCTGCTGGGGGAGGGGGGCCGCCTGGTGCACACCCCCCAGACTGAGGAGGCCGAACTCGCCCTGATAACCCTGGGCTTCCGCGAAAGCCAGGTCAGGAGCGTGGTGGCCGAAATAGCCCAGAAAAACCCTGAGGCCAGCACCCAGGAACTCATCAAGCTGGCCCTGAAGGCCCTGCGCTAATACCACCCCACCCCGACTGCGTCAGGGTGGGGGCCCTGGTAATGCCCTTGATAAGCCCATACTTCTTGCTCCAGTGGTGAAGGATTCGGCGAAAACGGGTATAAAAATCCCAGAGGCCCCGGCAAGGGCGAGTGGTCTGGCCGTCATCAGTCCAAAGCCTCGAGCCAGGGCAGCATCTCTAACAGGTTAGACACCTCGAGGTCGGCAGGGTAGCGCGGGTCTTTGGGCTTGAAGCCCCGATTCACCCAGACCGAGCGCATGCCCACTGCCCGCGCCCCGGCCACATCCCGCTCCGGGTTGTCGCCCACCATCACACAGGCCGAGGGCGCCACCCCCAGTTCCTGGCAGATGTGCGCGAAGATGCCGGGCTCCGGCTTGCCGATATCCAGCTCACCCGAGATGGCCACAGCGGCAAAGCGATGCCGCAGGCCAAAGCCCTCGAGCTTCTCCCGCTGCAAATCCGGCACCCCGTTGGTCACAATGCCCAGCCGGTAACCGGCCAAGGCCTGCAGCAGGGCGTCCACCTCGGGGTAGCGGGGGTAAAGGCGGCGCTGGTGGAAGTAGCGCTGAGCCAGTTCCTGGCACAAATCCGGGTCGTGGATGCCCTGCTCGGCCAGGGCCTCGACCCAGACCGCCACCCGAAAAGAAGGGGCCCAGGTGCACAGGGTCTTTAGGGCAGGATGGGTCTGTACCTCGTAGCGGGCCCATAGCCCCTCCCCCGCGCTATGGCCAATGCGCTGGGTGTATGCAAAGGCTGGCCCGCTCTGCCAAAGCCGCTGCGCGGCCTGTTCGGCGGAATGCACCAGAAGGGCCACGTCCAGGCTATAGCGGGAAGCCGCATATAAAGCGCAGTTTTGCCAAGCGTGCCGTGAGACCGGGTGGTCAAGGATAAGGGTCTCGTCTAGGTCGAACAAAATAGCGGCAATCATGAGATTTTTACCGTGGGCGGTGATTCAGCTGGGCTTGAACCCATCAGGCCTGGGCCTCTTGCAGCAGCACGCTGGCCCCGCGCGACAACGCCTCCCGGCTGCTGCTTGAAACGCCCAGCCTGAAGCCCGCCTCGAGGGCCGCCAGGTAGCTCTCTTCGATAAGGGCAATCTCGATGGCGATAATCTTCTCGAAAGCCTCCACCGCCGGGAAAATCTCTGCTGAGCGCAAAGCGGTGCGCATATGCTCGAGGGAGAGTTCCTGCACAATGCCCATGGCCGGCACCATATGGCTGGGGGTCACCCCGAGGCGGGCATGGATTAGGCCAATCCGGTAGCGACGGTGGGCATAATCTGCATCGTACACACCAGAAAAAAGCTCCCGATACCAGGCCGCAAAACTTCCATACAGCCGCTCTACCCGCCCTGGAACCCCCCAGAGTATCTCGCGCATCTCCGCATCCCGGCCCAGATAGTCGTAAAAGGCCAGGGCCACCTCCGAGGCCAAGGGAGCCATGTACCCGCCCAACCCCACCAACACCTCCACATGGGCCTCGGTGAAGCCGGTGCGTCGTTTGAGGGTATCTAGCAGCGCACCCGGATTCATCGGGACAATCGTACCATGGTCTTTTGCCCACCCCTCCAACGCTCAAACAAGCCTCTGAAACCCTTCTGTTGAATCCTTGGCTTGGCTTGGACACTTGGGTGGCACGAGCCATACCACCCAAGGACGCCAAGGCAAACGCTCGAGGGGAAGACTACTCTGTACTCACTTCCTGGGCCACCTGCTGGTTGGTGGGCAGCACCATGCGGAAATGGGTGACCGGGTCGAGCAACAGCTTCATCAAGCGTTCGGCTTTCTCCTCCCGCTTCGCGGCCCGCAAAGCATCGAGGTAGGCACTCATCAACTCACGCACGTCGGCGATGCCCCGCTCGTCGAGCTTTTGTACACTCACCTTGGCCCCTTTGGCCAGGCGACGGCGCATGGCCTCTTCAGTCAGGCCCATCTCCGGCCAGTAGCGCAAATAAACCCGCCCGCCGGTCATGCCCGAACAAATCCAAGGGCCAGGATCACCCAGCACCACCGCCCGGCCCCGGGTCATGTACTCGAAGGCAAAACCCTTGGCCTGGGCCCGGGCAGCAATGTTGCCCAGCTCGTCCTGCACCGGACGGTCTGGCTCGCCCCCCAAGACCACATCGGCCCCAGACAGGCGGATGCAGAAGCGGCTATCGGCCTGTCCTTCCACAATCAGCAGGCCCCCTATGGCCCCGTAGGCAAAGGACTTACCCACCGAGCCATCCACGTACTGGCCGAGGGGGTTACGCCCTTTCAGGATGGCCACCCGGCCCCCATAGGCACTCTTGGCTACCCCATCCTGGGCGCCCCCCTCCACCACCACCTCGAGGCCCTCCACGTTGAACGCGGCAATGCCGTTGCCGGCTACGCTACCGGCATCGAAGCGCAGCTCCACCTTGGCCTCCCAGCCCTTGCCGTAAAGGCGGCGGCGGGCAACCTCGCCGGCTAGGTGGGTCCCCAGGGCGCGGTCGGTGGAGCCTACCGGCCCCTCCTGGAAAAGCAGCTCCCGCCCGCCCTCGGCATAAGCCCCGCTGACCACCTCGGTAATCGAGCGGGTGAGCTGGTTCAGTGGCTTGCGCAACACATGGGCCGAACGTTCACCCAGCCAGTCGGGGGCTGTCACCGGCTCGAAGAAGTAGCCCAGGTCTAGCTCCTGCGGGTGGCCTTCCTGCACCAAGAGGTCGCTGCGGCCTACCAGGTTGCGCAGGCGGGTCTCGCCCAAAGCCGCCACCAGCCGGCGCAGCTCATCGCCTTTGGCCGCGAAAAAGGTCACCAGCTGCTCCACCGCCCGATCCAGCTCCTGCGGCACAAAGCGCTTTAAGCCGTGGGCCTGGGCCTGCTCTAGGGTTTCGATCTGGGTAGCAATCCCCACGTGGCAGGTATCCATCTGGCACTGTCGGCAGATGGTGCAGCCGATGGCTACCATGGCCATGGTGGCCATACCCACCCGGTCGGCCCCCAAAAGCACCATGCGCAAAACGTCGTAGGCGGTCTTGAGGCCGCCATCGGCCCAAAGCTCGACCCTATCCCGCAGACCCGCCCGCACCAAAGCCCGATGGGCTCGGCGCACCCCAAGCTCCACCGGCAGACCAGCGTATTTGAGCGCATGCCAGCGGGCCGCCCCGGTTCCCCCCTCAAAGCCCGAGAGGGCGATCACATCTGCTCCCGCCTTGGCGATACCCACCGCGATGGTGCCAATACCCGGAATAACCGGCACCTTCACCGAGACCTTGGCCTTGGGGTTGACGGTCTTGAGTTCCTCGATGAGCTGGGCCAGGTCCTCAATGGAGTAAAGGTCGTGGTTGTTGGAAGGAGAGATCAGATCCACCCCTGGCACAGCGTTGCGGGCCGCGGCCACCTTGGTGGTGACCTTTTTGCCCGGCAGGTGCCCGCCCTCCCCTGGCTTGGCCCCTTGGCCAATCTTGATCTCGATGAAGCTGGCCGAGTTGAGCATGTAGGCATGAACCCCAAAGCGGCCCGAGGCCACCTGCTGGCCCCGCCAGTGGGTGTACTTGCCCAGCATGTCGGGAATCTCGCCCCCCTCGCCGTTGATGCAGACCATGTTGAGCTTTTTAACCGCCTCCACGTAGGCGCGGAAGCTGGTCTCGCCTTGCGAGCCAAAGCTCATGGCGGTAATCACAAACGGCAGGGAATGACCCCCCACGCTCAGGTCAACCTCCTCGGGGTTGACCGGAGATTTTTCAGCAAAGCGGATGCCCAAAAGCTGGCGCGCGGCCACCGGTGATTCCTGCTCGAGGCTGCGCACCTTGGCCTGGAAGTGCTCGTAGGGCGACTCCTCCGTGGCCACCTCTAAAGCCGCTTTGAAGATGCGGGAGTTGAAGCGGAAGTCCTTGGCCGGGGGGACTTTTTCCGCATTGAGTAGGTTGAGGCGTTCTAAAAGGGTGCGCTCGAGTTCCAGTAAGCCATAGCCCGCCTTCTCCGAACCCAGGAAGTTGCGGATTCCAAAGTACTCAGCCAGATCGGGCTTTAGGCCAATCGCACTGAAGATGCGCCCATAGCCGCGCACCTCGTGGATGCCCATGGTAGAGATAACCTTCTCCAGGCCCTTTTTCAAGCCCTCGAGCAGGTATTGCAGGCCCAGCATACCGTTTTTGGCCTGGGCCTTGTGCTGCATGAGCCAAGGCGCGACCGCGTCGGCCCCCAGGCCCAGGCAGACTGCCACATCGTGCAGGTTGCGCACCCCACCGGAGTGCACCAGGATGGAGGTACGCCGGCGCAGCGAGATGCCCTCCTCGTCGCGAGCCTCCTCCAAAGCCCGGCCTACCGCCGCCAAGGCCAGATACGCATCCAGCCAGACCCCCCCTTCGAAAGCGCCACGGTCGGAGAGTACCAGCAACTCGGCCCCTTCCCGTACCGCTTCCACCGCCGCCTCCTGCAGGCGCTTGAGACCTGCGGCAATCCCTTCTTCTACCGAGAACTGTAGGGGCAGCAGGGCGTGCTTAAAGCGCCGTAAGGCTTCCTCGTAGGTCAGGGTACCCTGACCCTGAGCGATGGCAGCCACGTTGGGGATGCTCTCTTCCAGCAATAGGGGCACCACCAGCTCTTCCACATGGCCTGCGCCCCGCCCATCGGGCAGCGGGCGGCGGCCCAGGATACTGCGGGTGGAAAAATGCTCAATTTCGCGCTCGCGGTCGATGGCCGGGTTGGTCACCACCGCCACGGTCTCCTTGAAGAACTCCGAGAGGTTGGGTTTCTCGGGGTTGAGCGCCGCGATGGGGCCATCGTAGCCCAGAGAGCCGATGGGCTCGTTGCCCGTCTCGGCTAGGGCCTCGAGGTAGCCGTTGTCCCAGCGATCCCAACCATAGGCCCGCTCGAGGTTCAGCGAGGGTGGCGCGGGTTTGTCCTCCACCTGGGCCTCGCTGCCACCGGCCAGGGGTGGGGGTGAGGCGTAGCGGGGCCCGGCCAGGTGGGCCCGGTAGCCCTCGAGGCTATGGCTTTTGGGCAGGATGCGCTCGAGCACCTGCCGCTGGTGCCGGTCAAAGGTAAACAGCCGGGCCCCTTCAGGGGTCAGGCGCAGGTACATCTTTTCGCCAGGGGCAAAGGGGCGGGGTTCAGAGACAAACTCCTCTACGGTAAACACCCCCCGCTCCGAGCTGAAGACATACTCCGAGTCGGTCTCAACAAACCATAACGGGCGCAAGCCCATGGCGTCGGTAGCAAAGACGGCCTCTTCCCGGTGGCGCGTCACCAAAGCCGCCGGCCCCTGGGCCAGGGGTCCAAAACGCTGGCGCAGGTTCATATACAAGTCCTGCAGGGCGGGCGAGTAGTTTTTAATCTCCCCTAGGATGGGCGGGAAGACCAAATCCATGGCCTCGGGCAAGGAAAGGCCAAAACGGTAGAGCAGACCCTCCAAAATGCGGTTTAAGTCCTGTGAGTCGGAACCGCCGGTGAGGGGAATATTCAGGAAGCGGCCCTCGCGGCGCAAGCGCTCGATGGTGTTGATCTCGCCGTTATGGCCCAACAGGCCAAACGGCTGCACCGCCTCGAAGGTGGACATGGTGTTGGTGGAGTAGCGGTTGTGGCCCAGGGTGATGGTGGACTTGTACTCCGCCCGGGAGAGCTCGGGGAAGTAGCGCTTGAGAATCTCTGCCGAGCCCCGCACCTTGTAGACCACCGTAGCGGTGGAAAGCGAGACCACGTGCACGGGAAAGCGCTGCTCGAGCAGAAGGCCCAACTCCCATAAAGGCCCATCGCCATCGGTGGACAGCCCAGCCACCTGGTAAAACAGCGGCTCGGTACGCCGCCCCACCGGCCCAAGCACGCTGCTGTTGGTCTCCCCCTTGCGCTCTAAAAGCAGCTTAATCCCCCGCTTGGAACCCTCCACGCGGAACAGGTCAAAGAGCTCCTGCACCCGTGCGCTTTCGCTTTTAGGAATGAACAAGTGCCCTACAAAAAAGCGCGGGTTCTGGGCTAGGTTGCTGTCCAAACCCGCTTCGTAGAGGTAGCCCGCCCATAGCTCCCGCGGGAGGTCGGTCTGAATCCCGGTACCATCGCCCTCTCCCCGGATCAGACCCGCCCGATGGGCCATCTTGTAGAGGCTTTCGATGGTGCGCTGCACATTGGCGTGGCTGGGCCGTGCGCTCTTTTCGACAATGGCGATAATGCCGCAAGCGTCGCGTCCGTTTGGTATACCAGGATACGCCTCACTGAACTTCATCCACTCGACCTCCCAAAAAGAGCGCTTCGGTGTAGGGGAAAAATCCTCGCAAACTTATGCGAAGATTTGAAGCAGTATACGAAGCACCCCTCCCAGCGTCAACCGCCAAGGCGCAGTGTAAAAAACACCCCTCGAGCCAGCGCGCCAGGAAGGGGGCTATTCCTCCGCCAACCCCAGCCCGTTGTAGGATATTCCGGTGCGTGTTGGTGTACTGGATACCTGGTTGAGCAACCGCTACCTTCCCTTCTGGGAGCCTTACTTTGAGGCCCTGGAGGTCGAGGTGGTTCCTCCAATGGACGCGGAGGTGCGGCTGCCTATGCCCCTGCCGATTCGGCGGGTTCTACAAAAGGTTTACGGCCTAAAAAACCAGGGGGTGGACTACCTGCTGCTGCCGGATGTCCAACTTGGGGTGGAACCCCAGCGGGGCAACCCCACCCCCTGGATGGTTGACCTGGCCGCTACCCTCGAGCGCCTGGTGCCGGGGTTGCCCCCGGCACTGGTGGTTCCCGCCGAGCTTTCCCCCAATCTGGTGGGCCTGGCGGCGGAGATAGGACAAACCCTCACCCGCAACCCCATGCTGGCCCGTCGGGCACTGGAGCGCACCAAGCGGCTGCTCGAGACCTCCTTCAAGCCCCCCAAACAGCCCGGAAAGCGCCTTATCGGACTGGTGGCCCAGCCCATGCTGGCCGAGGATACCCTCTGGCTCGAGGGGTTGCGCAACGCCTTGAGCGCCCAAGGGCTGAACCTCTTTTTGGCGGACAAGGCCCCTGCTGAACTGCGGCAGGAAGGCCAGAAGCTCGGCCTGGAACTCGAGCTTCCCACCGACCTCGAGGCCGCCGGAATGCACCGCTACCTCTCGCGCATGGGCCGCATTGAAGGCTTGATTTACGCCCACGACCCCGACTACCTGCCCCTGCCCCGCCCCTTGCGCAGACTGCTGCGCCGGTGGCCTCCCGCCAAACCCTTTCAGGTGGTAGGCCTGGAGGAGGCGTGGGAGAGCGCGGTCAAGGCCCTGGCGGAAAGTCTGGCCTAAAATAGACCAAAGCACACCTTCAAAAGACTTCGGAGGAGTAGATTAACGAAAATGCAACCAACCCCGGAATCACCACCCCGTAATAGAACTGACCGGTCAGTTTTTTATCCCCTCAGGGCCCTGATGCCCTACCTGCGCCGTTACCAAGCCCAGTACCTCTGGGGTATGCTCGCGGGCATTACCTCGGTGGGCATGGCCTCGCTTTCCCCCTACTTTCTGCGCCACGCCATTGACGCCATCCGGGCAGGGGAGGCCTACGGGGTCTGGGTGTGGGGCCTCCTAGGCTCAGCGGTGGCCTCGGCCTTCTTTTCCTGGGCCAACCGCCAGCTCTTAGTGGTCGCCAGCCGCCACATTGAGCACGATCTGCGCATGGACCTATTTAAAAAAGCCCTCTCCCTCGATGCCTACTTCTACAGCCAGAACCGTATCGGCGACCTGATGAACAAGTTCACCACCGACCTAGGCGCAGTGCGGGAGATGCTGGGCGCGGGCATCAATATGGGCAGCCGCCTGTGGATGTTCGTGATCTTCGCCATCGTGGCCATGTATCTGGTCAGCGTGCCGCTAGCTCTGGCTTTGTCCCTGGTTTTCCCGCTGATTTTTATCGTGATGTACTACGTCTTAAGGCTCATTGACCAACGCTACCGCGAAAGCCAGGAGGCCTTTGACCGCATCTCCACCCAGGCCCAGGAAAACTTTTCGGGCATCCGTGTGGTTAAGGGATTTGCCTTAGAGGAACGGGAGCTAAAGGCCTTCCAAGCCCTCAATCGGGACTACATTGCCAAAAGCTTGGCGCTAGCCCGGGTGGATGGGCCGGTGCGCGCCCTAATGGGGCTTTTGATGGGGGGAGCAGCCCTGATTGTGCTGTGGCTGGGCGGGGGGATGGCCATCCGGGGCGAGCTCACCGCAGGGCAGTTCGTGCAGTTCAACGCCTACCTGATGATGCTGGGCTGGCCCATCATCGGCCTAGGTTGGACCCTGACCCTCTTTCAGCGGGGCTCCACCAGCTACCGGCGGCTGGAAGAGTTTTGGCAGCAGCCGGCCCGCATCCAAGACCCCATAGCCCCAAAGCCCATCAGGCCCGAGAGCCTACGCGGGGAAATCCAGTTCGAAGACGTGCACCTCGAGCTGGGCGGACGCAAGGTGCTAGACGGCATCACCCTAACCATTCCCGAGGGCACCACCCTGGGCATCACCGGGCGCACGGGCAGTGGTAAGACGCTTTTGGTAAGCCTAATACCCCGCCTGCTCGAGCCCACCCAGGGCCGGGTGCGGGTAGGAGGCTACGACGTGCGCGAACTGCCTTTGTCCACCCTGCGAAGCCTGATTGGCATGGTGCCGCAAGAACCCTTCCTTTTCTCCGATACCCTGGCCGAGAACATCGCTTTTGGCCTGCCCCAGGTGAACCTCGAGCGAGTCCAGTGGGCCGCCCGGCTGGCCGGCATCCACGACGATATCCTGGCTTTCCCTAAAGGCTACCAAACCTCCTTGGGCGAGCGGGGAGTTACCCTTTCGGGCGGGCAACGCCAGCGCACGGCTTTGGCCCGGGCCCTGGCCCGCCAGCCCAAAATTTTGATCCTCGACGATGCCATGAGCGCGGTCGACACCGAGACCGAGTCGCGTATTCTCTCCGGCCTCAGAAGCGTGTTGGGCCAACAGACCACCCTCTTGATTGGCCACCGCACCTCTACCTTGCAGTACGCCGACTGGATCGTGGTGCTGGAGCATGGCCGGATCGTCGAGGAAGGTACCCACGAGATGCTGCTGGCCCAGGGGGGCATCTATGCCGAACTCGACCGCATCCAGCACCTACAAGCCGAGGTGGACTAACCCCTAGCCCAAACAACGCCTTTGACGGAGAGTTATGCACGAAGAGGAAGCCTTTAAAAAGAGTTTCGATATAAAGCTGGCCCGGCGCATTCTGCGCTATGTGCGCCCCTACTGGAAGCAGGTGGGGCTGGCCCTGCTGGCCCTTCTGGTCAGCACCCTGACCGCAGCCTCCACTCCCCTATTCCTCAAGTACGCCATCGACCACGCCATTGTCCCGCGCGAGGTACTGCCCTTAGCCCAGCGCTACGAGACCCTCTTGCTCATCTGCGCGCTGTTCTTTGCTGTGCGGGTGGTGGATTTCATCGCCAATTACGCCCAGGTCTATCTGATCAACTGGGTAGGCCAGCACATCCTCTACGATCTACGCTCGGAGATTTTCGCCAAACTTCAGCGGCTGCACCTGGGGTACTTCGACCGCAACCCGGTAGGCCGGCTGATGACCCGGGTCACCTCGGATGTGGACGCCATTAACCAGTTCATCACCGGTGGTCTGGTAGGGCTTATCGCCGACTTTGCCCTAATCTTCGGCCTAATGGGCTTTATGCTGGCCCTGGACTGGCGGCTGGCGCTGGTCTCCTTTGCCATCATGCCGGTCTTTTTGGCCGTAACCACCTGGATTCGGGGTGGGATGCGCCATGCCTACCGCGAGATGCGCTTGCGCCTGGCCCGGGTCAACGCCTCGCTGCAGGAAAACCTGGCCGGGGTTCAGACCACCCAGCTCTTCAATCGGGAGGCCCAAAACACCCGCCAGTTCGAGTGGCTCTCCAGCGACCTGCGCAAAGCCTGGGTGGAGATTATCAAATGGTTCGCCCTGTTTTTCCCCCTGGTAGGCTTCATGGGCGAGGTAACGGTGGCCCTGCTTCTATGGTATGGGGGAGGGCAGGTCATTCAACAGACCATCACCCTTGGCCTGCTGGTGGCCTTTACCGATTACGTGCGCCAACTCTTCCAGCCCTTACAAGACCTTTCGGAAAAGTTCAACATCTTCCAGGGGGCCATGGCCTCGGCAGAACGGATTTTCAGCCTGCTGGACACCCCAGAGGAGGTGGCCGACAAACCCGGGGCCCTACGGGTCGAACGCTTCAAGGGGCAGATTGACTTCGAGGACGTATGGTTTGCCTACGGAAAGCGGGGGGAGGCCAGACCTAATGGAAGCGTTGAAGCAGACCCTTCTAGCCCGGAGGAAGGGGAGTGGGACTGGGTGCTAAAGGGGGTTAGTTTCCGGGTGCGCCCCGGGGAGAAGGTGGCTTTGGTGGGCGCCACGGGGGCGGGCAAAACCAGCGTGATCAGCCTGATTGCCCGCTTCTACGATGTGCAGCGAGGAGCGGTCAAGATAGATGGCCGCGATGTGCGCGAGTATGCCCAGCGCGACCTGCGTCGGGCCATCGGCATCGTGCTGCAGGATCCATTTCTCTTTAGCGGAACCATCGAGTCCAATCTGCGCTTAGGAGACGATAGCCTGCCCTTGGCCCGCATCCAGGAGGTCTGCGCTTTTGTGGGGGCTCACGAGTTCATCCTGCGGCTACCCCAGGGCTACCAAACCGTGCTGCACGAGCGGGGCGGGGGGCTTTCTACCGGGCAGAAGCAGCTTTTGGCCCTGGCCCGGGCCATCCTGCATAACCCCGATATCCTGCTCATTTTGGATGAGGCGACCGCCAACGTGGACGCTGAAACCGAGCAGAAAATGCAGGCCGCGCTCGAGCGGGTCATGCAGGGCCGTACCTCCCTGATCATCGCCCACCGCCTTTCCACCATCCGCCACGTGGACCGAATTCTGGTCTTCCGCAAGGGGCGCCTGATCGAAGAAGGCACCCACCCGGAACTCCTGGCCAAAGGCGGTTACTACACCCGGCTCTACGAGTTGCAGTACGCGCACGGCAGCGGGGGCTAGCTACAACGACAGCAAGGCCTCGCGCTGGCGTTCGATAAGCGCCAGAAGACGGGAAAGCAAGGCCTTTTCCGCCAGAATCATCAGCCCCTTTCGCTTCAAGGGAACCAAGAGCAGCACCCACTGGGGCAGCGAGATGACCGCGAGCTGGGCTGGCTCAGCGCTGAGCTCCTGGGCCAGATTGAGCAGGTCGTCGAAGACTACCTGGGCGCTACTTGCAGAGAAGGGCAGGCTTCCCGCCACCACCTGACCGGCCTCGAGCAAGGCCACCGCCTCTACTCCCCGCATCTGGAAGGAGCCCAGCAGCTCCTGGGTGACCAGTGCAGCCGCCTGAACCGGAGCCTCAAAAACATTCAAAAGGGACTCGATATCGGCCTGTTTTAGCTCCTGCATCAGGCTCTGGGCCGCGGCATACTCCTGGGCGAGCTGGGTCTCCAGGCGTTCGGCCTCCTCCAGGGCATGGCGCACCTCCAGCAGGCTACTGACCCCCAGGCGGGGCAGGCGCTCTGCCGCCGAAGATAGGAAGTCGCACAGGGGCTTGATGCGCATAGCGGTCTCGCCCCCCACGCCCTTGTGGGCATGGTAGGCCTCCAGCAGCGCCTTTATACGGGTCTGAAGCTCGCTGCGCAGGGTTTCCTGGGCCTGGCGCAAGCGGCCCAGAAGGGCATGCACCTCGCTCAGATCGGGCAGCTCGCCCGCCTGCAGGCAGGCCCGCGCTTGGGCTACCTTCTCCTCCAGGGCCTCTCCCCCCAGGCCCCGCATGCTACGGGCGGCCATCTCGTAGCGGGAAAGCTCCTCGGCAATCGCGCTCTGCCGGGCCGCCACCAGCTCCTCCAGGGCCCGCTCTAGGGGGCTGGGGTCGGTCAGGCGCCCCTCGGCCAGGGCCTCGCGGGCTACCTGAAGGGGCTGCTTTAGCTCGATTAGGGACTCCTTGAGGGTCTTTTCGAGCTTGCGGATGCGGGCCTCGAGGGCTTCCAGTCTGCGGCCCAACACCTCCTTAGCCTGAAGCACCAAGCGGTTCACCGCGGCCTCGAGGTCGGCCAAAGGCCGGCTTTCCTCTTCCAGGCGCGACAACAAGGCTTTTCTGTCGGCCTCCAACCCATTCAGGGGGGGCAAAGCCTGCAAGGTGGCCCGCAGTCCCATACGCTTTAGGCTCTCCTCCTCCCGCTCGCGGGCCAGATGGGTCAGAAGCTCGGAAAGCTCCTGACGCAGGGTTTGCAGGCGGGCCTCGGAAATATCGGGAGCCAGCAGGGCCGCTACGAACGACTCTACCTGGGGTCGGCCACGGAAGGGCGAAAAGGCCAGTTCGGCCTCGGTGCGCAAAGTGGCCAAGGCGGCCTCCAACCGGGCCTGGCGTTCGCGCGCCTCACGGCTGGCTTTTTCCTCGGCCTCGAGGCCCTCCACCGCTCGCTCCAACTCGACCAGCTCCTGGGGCAGCCCCCCCGCCTCTAGGGTTTCCAGCACCACCGCCAGCCGGGCCTGCACGCCGGCGGTTTTCTCTGGGGGCAGCTCGAGGCGACCCAAACGATCAGCCAGCCATTCGTAGCGCACCCGCGCCTCGGCCAAAGCCTCAGCATGGGCAGCCTTGAGCAGCTCGGCAAAAGCAGCCAGGCGCTCGCCCAAAGGGTTGCCCGCCGCCAGTTCCTCCCGCAGGGCGGCCAGCTCGGTGGCCACCTGGGGCAGGCCCAGCACCGCCTCGTAGCGCTCTTGCAGGGTCTCTAAGCGGCGGGCATCCTCGGCCAGGTCGATCTCGCGAATGCGGGACTGCTGCTCGGCGGTTAGGGCATCGAAGTCGAGGTCAAGCACCAAGGCCTCTTCATCGAAACCGTCGTCCCCCTCTAGCTGAACCGGCGCTTCGATGGTAGGGTCCTTGAGCACCACCTGGGGCTCGGTAGGGCAGTCTATCGCGGGAATATCCTCGATGGTATCGAGGGTGATGGCCATCTCGCTCTCGGGGTTTTGCACCACCGACGACTCCACCAGCTTGCGCATCTCCGCCGCTAAGGCCCGGGCCCGCTCCACCTCCGCCGAGGCCAGGGCCTCTTGGGCGTGGGCCTCGCGAATCTGACGGATCAGGTTTTCCAGCCGGCGTACCTTGGGGCCGCCCACGCTCTGCACCCGCTGCAAGGACGCCTCGAGCTGGGCGATGTCGCGGGTCTGCCGCAGCAAGGCCGCCTGGAGCCGCTCCTCCAGCGCCGCCAACACGCCCTGCCCTTCCCGCAGTAGTGCCCCCGCCGCCGAGGCCTCGGGCCCCTGCTTGATAGCCCGGATCAGCCCGCGCAGACGCCCCACCTCAGGCCAGTCTAGGTACAGGCTGAAACGCTTTAGACCGGCCTCGAGGTCGGCCAGCACGGCTTGGGCATGGGCCGAAAGGCTGGGGGCACTCCCCCCTGACCCACTGGCGAGGCCCAGTTCTTTGAGCATCTCCTCGACACGACTACGGGCCGCGCCTGGACTCATCTTAGCCTGCAACTCTTTGTAAACCAGGCGCTTAAGGATCACCTCCGCCTGGGGGGCTTCCAGCTTTTCCGGGGCAATCTGCAACCGGCGCAAGCCCTCCTCTAACACGGCACGGGCCCGCTCACCCAGCATGGGCTCGAGGTATTTGTGGAGCGTTTGATAAAGCGACAAAGCCTGACCTCCCGAAAGCGCGAATAGCTCAGCTCTAGTGTATATCCCAACGCCCAGCCTAGGGGGTGTAATCGGTCAACACATGTGAGACTGGGGAACCGACTCCTCCTGCATCTTAGCTAAATACTCCAAGGGAGCAAGACCCTGTAATCGGTCAACACATGTGAGACTGGGGAACCGACTCCTCCTGCATCATAGCTAAATACTCCAAGGGAGCAAGACCCTGTAATCGGTCAACACATGTGAGACTGGGGAACCGACTCCTCCTGCATCTTAGCTAAATACTCCAAGGGAGCAAGACCCCCCAGGGCCATGTGAGGCCTTCGGCGGTTGTAGTGGTCCAGGTAGGCATCCAGCTCTGCCTGTAGCTCGCTGAGCCGGGGGGGCAGAGGCCGGGTATAGAGCTCCTCCCTAAAGGTCCGTTGCACCCGCTCCACGTGACCATTGAGTTTAGGACTCCTCGGCGGCAGCACAAACAAGG
>NZ_AUHY01000047.1 GCF_000423425.1 Meiothermus rufus DSM 22234
TCCAGGTGGATGGGGGCAGCGAGTTCATGGCCGAGTTTGAGGAGGCCTGCTGTGCTCTGGGGATTGCCTTGTTTGTGCTGCCGCCGAGGAGTCCTAAACTCAATGGTCACGTGGAGCGGGTGCAACGGACCTTTAGGGAGGAGCTCTATACCCGGCCTCTGCCCCCCCGGCTCAGCGAGCTACAGGCAGAGCTGGATGCCTACCTGGACCACTACAACCGCCGAAGGCCTCACATGGCCCTGGGGGGTCTTGCTCCCTTGGAGTATTTAGCTAAGATGCAGGAGGAGTCGGTTCCCCAGTCTCACATGTGTTGACCGATTACAGAGCCTTGACACGGTATACCAAACACCTGTAAGCTCTATTCCAAGATGCTTTTGCCCAGCTACCTAATCCTAGCCGTTTTGGGCCTAGTAATTACCAGGCCTACGGGGGATTTAGTGTAGCAAGCAGCCAATAGCGCATCTAAAGCCCCCCGAACCCACGGGGGGCGGTTCTTTGGAGGACAGACCATGAACGGAGCCGCAGCGATTCTCAAAGCCCTGGAAAGGCAGGGGGTGGAGGTCATTTTTGGCCACCCAGGGGGAACCATCATGCCGACCTACGATGCCCTCTACGACTCGCCTATCCGGCACGTCCTGGTGCGACATGAACAAGGAGGGGTGCACGCGGCCACCGGCTACGCCCGGGCCTCAGGCCGGGTGGGGGTTTGCATGGCTACTTCGGGGCCGGGGGCGTTGAACCTGGTTACCGGGCTGCAGGATGCCCTGATGGACTCCACCCCGGTAGTGGCCATTACCGGCAACGTGCCCCAGCACCTCATTGGCACAGATGCCTTCCAGGAAGCCGATGTGGTGGGCATCACCCAGCCAGTGACCAAGCACAACTACCAGGTGCGTAACGTCAACGACATCCCCCGGGTAATCGCTGAGGCTTTTTACATTGCCTCCACCGGTCGGCCCGGGCCGGTGTTGATCGATTTCCCCAAGGATGTGCAGCTAGCAGAGTTTACCGGCAGTTTTGAGGTAGAGATAGACCTACCCGGCTACAAACCCACCTACCGGGGCCACCCCCGCCAGATTGAGCGGGCCCTCGAGGCCCTGAAGAAGGCGGAAAGGCCGGTGCTGATGGTGGGGGGCGGGGCCCAGCACGCCGCTGCCGAGATTTTCGCTCTGGCCGAGCGTAGCGGGATTCCGGTTATCACAACCCTGATGGGCCTGGGGGCCTTTCCCGGAACCCATCCCCAGTGCCTGGGCATGCCGGGGATGCACGGTTCGGTCGCTGCCAACCGGGCCATCCACCACGCCGATACCATCCTGGCCATCGGATTGCGCTTTGACGACCGGGTAACCGGCAAAATTTCCCGCTTTGCCCCCCATGCCCATACCATCATTCACGTGGACATCGACCCTGCCGAGATCGGCAAGCTGGTCAGAACCCACATCCCGGTGGTGGGCGATGCCAAGTGGGTGGCGGGTGAGCTGGCCAAGGGGGCGCAAAGGATGAATATCGGCAAGTGGTGGGCCCAGCTCGAGGAGTGGAAGACCAAGCACCCCTTTGCCTGGAAGCCCAAGCCTTACCTGCAAAGCCAGGAGGTAATCCAAGCCTTTTGGGAAGCGACCCAGGGCCAGGCCATCGTGACCTCGGGGGTGGGGCAGCACCAGATGTTTGCTGCTCAGTTTTTCAAGTTCGACCGGCCCCGCTCCTGGATCAACTCCGGCGGGCTGGGCACCATGGGGGTAGGCTTGCCCTTTGCCATCGGGGCCGCGCTGGCCCGACCCGGCGAACTGGTGATTGATTTTGACGGGGATGGCAGCTTCCAGATGACCCTACAAGAGCTGGCCACCCTGAAAAAGCTCAACCTGAATGTGAAGATCGTGGTGTTGAATAACGGCTTTCTGGGGATGGTGCGCCAGTGGCAGGATTTGTTCCATGCCCGGCGCTACAGCGAGGTCTACCTGGCGGATTCCAACCCCGATTTTGCCAAACTGGCCGAAGCCTACGGCATCAAGGGCCTTACCCTCACGGACAAAGCCCAGCTCCAGGAGGCGGTGAGGGAGGTGCTGGCCCACCCCGGCCCGGTGCTGCTGGAGGCCCGGGTTTACCACGAGGAGGGGGTCTTCCCCATGATTCCGGCAGGTGGTGCGGCAGAGGACATGATCATCGAGAACCCGCGTGAGGCTGTGGCGGGCGACTAGGAGTCGGGTATGCGGCATCTGGTTTCCGTGTTGGTACAGGATAACCCTGGCGTTTTGCAACGGGTGGCGGGGCTGATTGCCCGCCGGGGCTTTAACATCGAGTCGCTGGCGGTAGGGCGCACCCACCAGCCTGGGCTTTCGCGCATCTCGTTGGTGGTCTCGGGCGATGATGCGGTTTTAGAGCAGGTGGAAAAGCAGCTCAACCGCCTGATCGAGGTTATCAAGGTTACCGACCACGCCGAGCCTCACGTAGAGCGGGAGCTAGCCTTGGTGAAGGTTAGCGTGGCGGGCATTGAGGAGCGCCTCGAGGTCAAAGACATCGCTGAGGCCTTCCGGGCCCGCATCGTGGATGTGGCCAAGCGCTCCATCATCTTCGAACTCACCGGCGACTCCCAGAAGGTAAGCAACTTTGTGGAGGCCCTGCGGCCCTATGGTCTGCTCGAGGTCATGCGCACCGGGGCGGTAGGGATGTCGCGGGGTGAGCAGGTGCTTCGGGTACGGGAGAAAAAGGCGGTCTAGCAGCGGGTTTCGGCCCGCTGTATTGTTCGGGGCCAAGGCCGGCCCACAGTGCGAGGTGTAAAAGATGAAGATTTACTACGACCAAGACGCGGACATCGGCTTCATCAAGGACAAGACCGTGGCCATTCTCGGCTTTGGCTCGCAAGGCCACGCCCACGCGCTAAACCTGCGCGACTCGGGCATCCGGGTGGTGGTCGGACTGCGCCCCGGCAGCCGCAACGAGGAAAAAGCCCGCAAAGCTGGGCTCGAGGTGCTGCCGGTGGCCGAAGCGGTGCGCAAGGCCGATGTGGTGATGGTACTGCTGCCGGATGAGACCCAAGGGGCAGTGTACCGGGCCGAGATTGAGCCCAACCTCAAGGAAGGGGCGGCCTTGGCCTTTGCCCACGGCTTCAACATCCACTTTGGCCAGATCAAACCCCGGCGCGACCTGGACGTTTTCATGGTGGCACCCAAAGGGCCGGGCCACCTGGTGCGTTCGGAGTACGAAAAAGGCTCGGGGGTGCCCTCGCTGGTGGCCGTGCACCAGGACGCCTCCGGTTCGGCTTTCCCCACCGCTTTGGCCTACGCCAAGGCCAATGGCGGCACCCGGGCCGGGGTGATTGCCACCACCTTCAAAGACGAGACCGAGACCGACCTTTTTGGCGAGCAGACCGTGCTGTGCGGGGGCCTGACCCAGCTTATCGCCGCAGGCTTTGAGACCCTGGTGGAGGCCGGTTACCCCCCTGAGATGGCCTACTTTGAATGCCTGCACGAGGTCAAGCTGATTGTGGATCTAATCTACGAATCGGGCTTTGCCGGGATGCGCTATTCCATCTCCAACACCGCGGAGTACGGCGACTACACCCGGGGGCCTATGGTGATTGACCGTGAGGCCACCAAGGCCCGTATGCGCGAGGTGTTGCGCCAGATTCAGCAGGGCGAGTTTGCCCGCGAGTGGATGCTGGAAAACCTGGTAGGCCAGCCTACCCTAAACGCCAACCGCAACTACTGGAAGGATCACCCCATCGAGCAGATCGGCCCCAAGCTGCGGGCCATGATGCCTTTCTTGCGCTCGCGCTTTAGCAAGGAAGAGGTTCCCCAAGGCTAGAGGAGGTTTGTATGCGGCATATCCGGATTTTCGATACCACCCTGCGCGATGGCGAGCAAAGCCCCGGGGTGGCCCTCTCTCTGCAGCAGAAGCTGGAGATTGCCCATGGCCTGGCCCGCTTGAATGTGGATATCATCGAGGCGGGCTTTCCCGTAAACGGGGCCAGCGAGTTTGAATGCGTATCCCGCATCGCGCAAGAGGTCAAAGGGCCGGTTATCTGCGCCCTGGCCCGTACCCACAAGCTGGATATCGAGCGGGCCGCGGCTGCCCTGGAGAAAGCGGAGAAGCCGCGCATCCACGTGTTCACCAGCGCCTCGAGGGTGCACCTGGAGTATATGCTACGCAAGACCCCCGAGGAGATTCTGGAGCTTTCCGACCAGATGGTGCGCTATGCCCGGCAGTTTGTGGACGATGTGGAGTTTAGTGCCCAGGACGTGATGCGGGCCGACTTCGACTTTGTGCTGAGGCTTTACGACACCGCCATCAACGCCGGGGCCACCACCATCAACATCCCTGACACCACCGGCTACGGCACCCCCCCGGAGTACGGGGCGCTGATTGGGCGTATCTACCGGGAGGTTGTGCGCGGGCGGCCCGTGCATATCTCGGCCCACTGCCACGACGACCTGGGCCTGGCCACCGCCAACAGCCTGGCTGCGGTGGAGAACGGGGCAACCCAGATCGAGTGCACCATCAACGGCATCGGGGAGCGGGCCGGCAATACCGCGCTGGAAGAGGTGGTGATGGCCTTGTACGTGCGGCGCGACCATTACCAGGCCCACACCCGCATCAATACCCGCGAGCTTTACCGTATGAGCCGCATGGTCTCGCGGTATACCGGCATGGTGGTGCAGCCCAACAAGGCCATCGTGGGCGATAACGCCTTTGCCCACGAGTCGGGTATCCACCAGGATGGGGTGATCAAGAACAAGGAGACCTACGAGATCATGAATGCCGAGCTGGTAGGGCGCCAGGCGGCGGTGTTGGTGCTGGGCAAGCACTCCGGGCGGGCTGCGGTCAAAAAGGCCCTAGCCGACCTGGGCTACAAGCTGGACGATGCCCAGGTGGGGGCGATCTTTGCCCGTTTCCGCGAGATTGTGGAGCGCAAAGGCCCTATCGAAACCGAGGAGCTGCGGGCTTTGGTGGAAAGTGAGTCGGTAACCACCCCTCACCTCTTCAAGCTCGAGCGCCTGCAGTTTTTCTCCGGCTATGGCATGTTGCCCACCGCCACGGTCAGCCTGGAGACCCCCAAGGGGGTGGTCACCACCACGGCCATCGGCGATGGGCCAGTGGATGCAGTATACAAAGCCATTTCCGAGGCCATCGGGCTGAAGCCGGAGCTCGAGCTCTACCGGGTGGAGTCGGTTACCGGTAGCACCGAAGCCTTGGGCGAAGTAACGGTCAAGCTCAAACTGGGGGAGGTGCAGGCCACCGGACACGGCATCTCGCCCGACATCATCGAGGCCTCGGCCCGCGCCTACCTCGATGCGGCCAACAAGCTGGCCGCAGGCCAGTCAGCACGCCACCCCATGTCGCTGGAAGAGGTGCACCGCTCGGGGCTGGGGAAGTAGGGGAGGTTTTAGGCCTTGATTGAAATTCTCGATACCACCTTGCGCGACGGTACCCAAGGGGAGGCGGTCAACCTTTCCTCGGACGACAAGATCGCCATCGCCAAGCGCTTGGCGGCCTTCGGGATTCCCCTCATTGAGGGGGGCTGGCCCGGCTCTAACCCCAAGGACGCCGAGTTCTTCGCCCGTATGCAGGGGGTGGGGCTGGGCCAAAGCCGTCTGGTGGCCTTTGGTGCGACCCGGCGTAAGGGGGTGTGTCCCGAGGAGGACGCCTCGGTGCAGGCCATGCTGGTGGCCGGTACCCCGGTGGTGACGGTGGTAGCCAAGAGCTGGGATTTTCACGTGACTGAGGCCCTCGAGGTCTCCCTCGAGGAAAACCTGGCCATGATCGAGGAGACCGCCCGCTACCTGGTCGCTCAAGGCCGGCGGGTCATCCACGACGCGGAGCACTTCTTCGACGGTTACAAGGCCAACCCCGCCTACGCCCTGAAAACCCTCGAGGCCGCGGTGCGGGGTGGGGCCGACACCCTATGCCTGTGCGACACCAACGGGGGCAGTTTACCAGAGGAGGTTTTTGAGATTACCCGCCAGGTAGTGCAGGCGTTCCCCCAGGTGCGCATCGGCATCCACCCCCACAACGACAGCGAGCTGGCCGTGGCCAACGCTTTGGCTGCGGTGCGGGCTGGGGCCACCCATGTCCAGGGCACCATGAATGGCTATGGGGAGCGTTGCGGCAACCTCAACCTCACCAGCACCATCCCCAACCTGATGCTGAAGTACGGCCTAAAGCTAGAAGGCATCAGCCCGGAGAAGCTCACCGAACTGCGCCAGGTTTCGCTGTTCGTGGATGAACGGGCCAACCTGGCCCCCAACATCCGGGCCCCCTACGTGGGGGATGCGGCCTTTGCCCACAAGGGGGGCATCCACGTCTCGGCGGTGCTCAAGGATGCCCGTACCTACGAGCACGTGCCGCCCGAGGCGGTGGGCAACCGACGGCGGGTGCTGGTTTCCGACCTTTCGGGCCGCAGTAACCTGCTGGCCAAGCTGGCTGAAGCCGGGGTACAGATGCCCAAGGAGGCCGCCGGGGCTTTACTGGAGGAGGTCAAGCAGCTCGAGCACGCCGGCTACGCTTTCGAGGGGGCCGAGGCCAGCTTTTACCTCCTGGCTCACCGGCTGCGAGGTGGGGCCATGCCCTTCCGTCTGGAGGGCTTTACGGTCTTTGTCCATGTGAACGACGACAACCCCGAGACCCCCACCTGGGCTGAGGCCACCGTGCGCGTGTGGGTGGGCGGGACTTTGCAGCACACCGCAGCGGAGAGCCAGTACGGCCCGGTTTCGGCCTTGGACAAGGCCTTCCGCAAGGCCATTGAGCCCTTCTACCCCGAGATCGCCGAGATCGAGCTTTCCGACTACAAGGTGCGCATTCTGGCTGGCCAGGAAGCGGGTACGGCCTCGGGGGTGCGGGTGATGATCGAGATGGCCCGGGGCAACGAGCGTTGGAGCACGGTAGGGGCCAGTAAGAACAACCTCGAGGCCTCCCTCAAGGCCTTAGCCGATGGCTATGCCTATGCCCTGGTCAGGGGCCAGCCGGTGCGCGAGGTCTAGGGGCTGCTCTGCTCTTCGTATAGCCTAAGCGCCCGCTCTTCTGCTGGAATGCGGATGCCCAGAAGCAAAGCCGCGTTGAGCAAGGAGGCGACCAGGGCGGTGATCCAGGCGTTGAAGACGAGCGGTAGGGAGAAAATTTCCAGAGCTACCGCCAGGTAGTTGGGGTGGCGCAGGTAGCGGTAGGGGCCAGTTCGGATACGCTTCCCTCCTGGCACAACGACGATGTGGGTGTTCCAGTAGGGCCCCAGGCTGGCGATGGCCCAGTAACGCAGGCCTTGGGCCAGCAGGAACAGGGTCAGCCACAGCCCCCAAAAAGGGGAGAGCTGACCACGTACCAGCCCTTCGGCGCACCAGCCTAGCATCCAGCCTATGTGCAAGAGGAAGAAGAGGGGGTAGTGACTGCGGCCATACTCCCGCCCTCCCCGGGCCAAAGCCCAACGCAGGTTGCGCTGGGCTAGCCAGAGTTCTAGCAGCCGTTGCAGCCCAACCCAGGCCAGGGCCAGCCAGAGCGCTACCATGTTAAAAGCACCCCCTCGGCGGCGAAACCTGGCCCCAGGGCCAAGAGTAGGCCAGGGCTTCTCGCGCTGGATGCCCCCAGCTTCCTTTCGCGCTGTAGATGCATTTGGCGGGCCAGCACGAACAGTACGGTGGGGCTGGACATGTTGCCAAAGTGGCGCAGCACCCAGCGGGCGGCCTCGAGGCTTTCTCCCTTCACTCCTAAGGCTTTCTGGTAGGCGGCCAGCACCTTAGCCCCTCCAGGGTGGAGGGTCCAGAATTGAATGTCCTTGGGTTTTAGGCCGTGCTTGGCCAGCCCTTCCTGGATTAGACCACCCAGCTTCCCTTCTACCAAGGATGGAATGCTCTGGGCAAAGCGCACCTTCAGCCCTTCCGGTACTAGATCCCAGCCCATCACCTGGTCGCTGTTGGGCAGGAGATAGCTAAACCCTTTGTGTACCCAGGGCCCAGCTGCATCCGGACGGAAGCCCAGTACCACCGCCGCCGCCCCATCGGCGAACAGGCTGGTGGCTACCAGGTTGCTTTTGCTCAGGTCGCCCCGCACAAAGGTTAGGCTGCATAGCTCTACCGCGACCAGCAGCACATACTGCTCTGGATGGCGCAGGGCCAGCTCAGCAGCCCGGGCCAGCCCGGCAGCCCCCCCAGCGCAGCCTAGGCCCCAGATGGGTAGGCGGGTGGCAGTAGGGGGCAGGCCTAGGCGTTGCGCCAGGTAGGCCTCGAGGCTGGGGGTAGCCAGACCGGTGCTGCTCACCAGCACCACCGCCCCCACCTCGGCGGGCCAAACCCCAGCCTGTTGTAGAGCTGAGCGGCTTGCGCTCTCGCTCAAGGCCAGGGCCATCTCAAACCAGCGCTGGTTTTTATGGGCGAAGATGTGCTCTTGGGTGAACCACTCCAGCGGAGCCGAGAGATAGCGCGATTCGATACCGGTGTTTTCGAAGACGCCCAGAAGCCGCTCTATTCCCGGAAGCTGGTCGAACAAAAGGCGTACCAGCTCGCGCACCTCTGGCTGCCCCACCCGGTAGGGCGGATTTGCCGTGGCCACGCTCAGGATGCAAGGTTGCATAAAGACCTCAGCCGTCCCCCTCGGGAGTGGCGCAGGTTTCGCGGAAGACAAACTGCGAAAGGCGCTTGCGCTGGTGGGACTGCCAGTCGATGCGGGGGCGGGGTGGTTCAGAGGGAAGGTAGCCCAGCCGGTAGAGGGCCATCAGCTCGAGGTGCTCGGGCACCTCCAGCAACCGTTTGATTTCTTCCCAGGCCTGGGGAACCTCCATAGGGGTAGAGATGAACTGGATGCCCATGCCCAGCTCGACCGTGGTCAGCCAGATGTTCTCGATGGCCATGCCCAGGGCCAGCAGGCTGTAAAAGCCCGAAAGTTCACCGGGGCGGTACTCTTCCCTGTCCAGCAGGGCTGCTAACAGCAAAGGGGAGCCAGCGATGAGTTTGCGGTTATCCTGCCCTAGGATTTGCGGCACCCGCAGCGTCCGCAAAAGCCCTAGGGCCGAAGGGCCCATGATCTGGCGGGTGAAAGGGCGCAGCGGTGCGGGCAACTGGTCGATCAGAATGCCGTCGCGGTGCGCTTCCATCTCTTCTTTACTAAAGCGGAAGTAGCGGCGGTAGCGCTCAAAAAACCGCCCCTCGGCAATGAGCTGCTGCATGGTGCGTCCGCCAATTTCAGCGATTTTTTCGCGCTTAGCTTGATCCTCGATCAGGATGAAGCGCCAGGGTTGGGAGTTGAAATGGCTGGGGGCCCGGCTGGCCGCCTCCATCAAGAGGTGTTGGTGTTCTTTGGATACAGGCCTATCCAGAAAGGGGCCATTGGTGGTTTTGCGCCGGCGGATGACCTCTAAAAACTCCATCTCACCCTCCCAGTGCCAGCAAGTAACCTGCCAGCCCCACCGCTCCCAGGGTGGGGTGCAGCCAGGTGTGGGGCCGGGCTTTGGGGAACAGGGCCAGGCAGCCTACAGTAATTAGCAGCCACCCTTCCCTAGCAAGGACCAAAGCAGCTACTGTGCTGACGAAAACCACCAAATAAAGCCCGTGGTGCCACAACCCAAAACGCCCCAGCCGCAGTTGTGCGGCCAACCCGACCAGCAGATTCAGCAGATATAGCGCCAGACCCACTGCCAGATAGGGGGACATAAACCCAGGATACCCCTTGCTTTACCGCTGTTCGCAGCTCGAGCCGGTCCAGCGGCCCCCACGGGCCTGGCACTCCCGCCGCAGGTTTTCCTCCGGTGCTCGCAATACCGCCAGCACCAGCCCTGCTGGGTACCCCCCAGCCCCGGCCCCCAGGCCCAGCTCGAGGCGGCTTAGACGAAGCGACTCCCTTGTGGCTGGCACCTGGATGCTGACATAGCCGCTCCCATCCCAGAGGTAAACCGCGCTTTTGAAGCTGCGCCCTCCAGGTTGGTAGGGCGGGTTGACCTTGAGTTCGATGGTTAAAGGCTTGAGAAAGTTGGTGGCACTGGAGGAAAACCGGTAAATGCCCACTACCTCGCGCTCGGGTAGGGTTTGGATGAAGAAGACCTCGTTTTGGGGTGGCGAGGTGGGTACAGCCTGCAAGCGCTCGAGGCGGAAGCGAACCAGCAAGGCCAGCGCTCCCGCGGGCACCTCTACCCGGATGCCGGGTAGTTGCAACACCCCTCCCTGGGGACCGATGCGCCGCTCGGCCACCTGAGGGGTGGCTTGGGCGTAGGCCAAGGCTCCCTGCACAGCCGCGCCAGCCCCTCCTAGGGCTAACAGACCTATCAGCAGCAGCAGACGCAGCATAAGGGCCAACCTCATTCCTCAACTTTATCCCAAAAGGCGGTTTTGTACCCTGGTTGTTGTTTTCACAAACATGCTTCTTTAATCGCTTTTGCATAAGAAAGCCCAAATTACCAACACAGGCTTATGCTCAATGCCATCATAGTGAACGAAATGGCTTACTTTTACCCCCTTATGGCTCTTCTGACCCTGGCTGTGGGTCAGATGGTGAGTCTTTGGGGGTACGGTACTGCTTATATCGTTCCTTGGTACATGTTTACCGTGGCCATTCTGGCCAGCCTGTATGGGTTGTTGTGGGGGGTGCTGGTAGCCCTGGTGCTTGCCCTGCTCTTACCCTCTGCGGAAATCGTGGCTGGTGTTGTTCTTTTTCTTTCTGCCTGGCTGGCTCATGGAGTGGGGGAGAGTCTGCGGCGGGCTCACCGGCGGGCCAAGGCCCTAGCCAAAAGCCAAAGGCTTTTAGCGGAGTCCCTCAAGAACCTGTCCCAGGCGTCAAGCCGTGAAGAGATTCTCAAAAGCCTTCCAGCGCGCCTCTCGCCCTTGACGGAGCAGGGCCACCTGGGGGTTTGGCTACCGGTCAGGGAGGGTTTTCGCTTGCTAAAGGCAAATGTGCCTATGAAATTAGTCCAGATTCCCGCCAGCGGCGTCATAGGGCGGGCCTTTCGACAAGGGCGTCCGGTTTATATCCCCGATGTGCGCAAAGAGCCTGGCTATATCCCAGACCCTGATATCCCCACACGCTCAGAGCTGGCCTTGCCCCTTTTGGAAAAGGGCGAGGTGGTGGCGGTGTTGAACTTGGAGAGCCGTCGCCTCCTACTGCCCGAGGAGGTAGAGGGATTGATCCGCTTGGCTCAGGCGATTAGCGGTGAGCTAACCCGCCTGGCCGATTTTTGGATTCAGAGAACCCTGACCGACCTGGGTTTACGCCTACAGGCCTTCCGCGGGATGGGGGAGGTGGCCCAGGGGGCGCTAGCCTACCTGCTGCAAGCTTTGGGCCTCGAGGCTGGCGCAGTCTGGGAGGTTCAGGGTGGGCGGATGGTTCCTTTAGCTTATCAGGGGCCCGAGGTTTTACGCCTGCCCGAGCTGCCCTATGGGCAAGGGTTGGCCTGGCGGGTGTACCAAAGCGGTGAGCCCTTTTACACAAGCCGCTACCTGGAGGAAGAGGGAGGGGCGCCTGCCCACCGAGCCCAAGGGTTGAGTGCGCTGGCGGCCTTACCCCTGCCCAGCCTGGGTGCCCTGCGAACCCGCCGGGTACTGGTTCTGGCCAGCCTTGCCCCGCGAAGCTGGACCCGCACCGAGCGGGAGGCCCTGGGGTTGTCGGCGCGTTTTCTGGGCTTGGCCTTAGAGGGGTTGGCAGAAAAGGCCCGGCACCAAGCGGTGGGGGAGCTCTTCCTGGCCTTGGGGGAAGCACAACCCGAACTCGAGGGCCTCTACGGGCGCTTGCTCGAGGCGGCCTTACGCTGGGTATCCGGTAGCGAGGTGGGTAGTCTTCTAATTTTGCAGGAAGGGCATTACCGCTACAAAGCCGTCCGGGGGTATGACCTGGTAGCCTTACAGAAGGTTTACTTCACCCCTGAGGAGATGCTGAAGTGGTATGCCCAAGGCCCAGACCGAGCCTTGCGGGGTGAACCCCGGATTCTAAAAGGAGTAGAGGCGCCCGTTGCTGAAATCAGCTACCAGACAGCCCCAAGAGAGGTGATGGACAGCGCAGGCCGGGTTCAGGAGATTCAGGCCAATCTTTGCCTGCCCATCCCCTACCAAGGCCGGGTGCTGGCTTACCTGAACCTGGATAACCTCCACGACCCCCAGGCTTTTGGGGAGGATAGCCTCGAGGCTGCCCACTTTTTTGCCCCTCCGCTGGCGGTTTTCTTGCACGAGGCCGACGCACGCAAGCGCCTGGAGACGGCCGCTCTTACCGATCCGCTGACCGGTCTGCTCAACCGGCGGGCCTTCGAGCGGTTGTTTCAGGAGGAGTTGAGCCGGGCCCGCAGGTACAACCACCCTTTGAGCATTTTTATCCTAGACCTCACCGGGTTCAAGGCCCTCAACGACCGACTGGGTCATGTTCAGGGGGATCGGGCCCTGATTCAGGTAGGCCGGGTTTTACAAGAGGAAAGCCGCGAGGGGGATAAAATTTTCCGTTGGGGTGGGGACGAGTTTGCTGTACTTCTGCCGCATACCTCTAGGAGGGGCGCTGTGCAGGTGGCCCTGCGGTATATTCAGGCCATTCAGGCCATTTGCCTGGAAGGCTTTTCTTTGGGTGTGAACATCGGCCTGGCTACCTACCCCGAGGATGGGGACGATCCAGATACGCTTCTATCCCGGGCCGATACCCGCATGTATCGGGCCAAAGCACTCGGAATCTCTATTTTGGGTGAAGGGGTGGCAGAATGAAAGGCAGTCGGCGGATTAGCTTGATCTATTTGGTCTTTGGTTTGCTCTGGGTTTTCGTTAGCGATCAATTCGTGCTGCAGCTTTCAGCAGAGCTTCAAGCCACGGCCCAAACCCTCAAAGGTTGGGTTTTTGTTCTTTTGAGTGCGCTACTGATTCATGCGCTGGCCCGGCGGGAAATTGGGCAGGGTGAGTTGGGGCTACAGAGGGCCTTGCAACTTCAGGAGAGCCTGTCCCTATTCCAAAAACTGACCGAGACCGCTCCGGCGGTGATTTTCCTCTGGCGGGAGGAGCGCGTTGTTTTTGCCAATCAGGAGGCTTTGCGGCTGACTGGCTATAGCCTGGAAGAGATACAAAGCCTACAGGTCTGGGAGTTTGTTCACCCCGAGGATCGGGAGATGGTTCGGGCCAGGGGCTTAGCCCGGCTCAGAGGAGAGGAGGTACCCGCTCGCTACTTCTTTCGCATTCTGACCCGCGCGAAGGAGGTGCGTTGGTTGGATTACTCCGCGGCTCGGGTGGAGTACGAAGGAAAGCCCGCAGTGTTGGGGGTGGGGTTGGATGTGACCGAGAGCCGCGAGCGGGCTTTGAGCCTCGAGGCCCTAGCCCAGGTCAACCTGGCCTTAAGGCAGAGCGAGGACCTCAAGGAGATGATGGAAAACGCCCTGGAAGCGGCGCTTAGGGCCCTCAAATCCCCGGCAGGGAGCCTTCTTTTGTACAACCCTGAAGCCCAGCAAGTCGAGGTGATGGCCGCCCAGGGTTGGGTTTGCGATATCCCCGTGCCCGGCCCCCGGGAGGGCCTCACTGGCCGGGCCTTGCAGGGAGAGGTGGTGGTCTCGCTGAACCTTCAGCAAGACCCGCGGGTCAACCCCAAGGCCCGCCCCCTGATCCCCCCAGGGTGGAGTGGGGCTGCCCTTCCCCTTTGGGCTGGTACTACTCCTATAGGTGTGCTGGGTCTGGCCTGGCCACCACCCCACACGCCCAGTCCTGCCGAGGTAGAACGAGCCGCCTTGTTGGCGGAGTCTATCGGAAATGCCATCCGGCGGGCCAGCTTGCGGAAAAAGTTGGAGAGGCGGGTGGAGACCCTCGAGGCCCTACGTATAGTAGAGCGGGCCATCGCCTCCACCCTGGATTTGAAGGCGGTTCTAGCGGTTCTTCTGGACCAGGCCTCGTCCAGACTGCCCCTGGATGCTCTGGCCCTTTTCCTGTTTGATACGGAGAGCCAGACCCTGCGCCTCGAGGCGTCACGAGGCTTTCGTAGTGCCGAAGCTGTTTTACCCAAAACGGTTTGTATATCCGAAGAGAGCCATATAGGCCGAGCGGCTCTTCTGCGCCAGCCGGTACACGTTCCCGATCTGCAGCAAGACCCGGGGAGCCAGGCAGACTTTACCCTTAGGGAGGGGTTGGTAGCAGAGTGGGCCTATCCTCTGCTAGCCAAGGGGCGGTCGCTGGGCGTTTTAGCCGTTTTTACTCGTCGCACCTGGGAGCCCGCCCCAGAGGACAAGACCCTACTAGAAGCGTTGGTAGAACAGGCTGCGGTGGCCCTCGATAACGCGCTTATTTACCAACAGGCAGTGGAAAGCCAGCAGGAACTGGCCCTCACCTATGAACGCACCCTCTGGGCTTGGGCCAAGGCGGTGGAGTTGCGGGACCAAGAGACCGGAGGGCACACCGAGCGGGTAGTAGAGCTGGGTTTGCGGCTGGCCCAGGCTATGGGGCTAAAGGGCGAGGCGTTGGAAGATTTCCGTCGAGGGGCCATTTTACACGATGTAGGCAAAATTGGCATTCCCGATCAGATTTTGAAAAAGCCTGGCCCCCTCACCCCCGAGGAGTGGGCTGTCATGCGCCTGCACCCAGTATACGCCTACGAGTGGTTGAAAGGGATACCCCACCTGGCTCAGGCCTTGACGATTCCCTATGCCCACCACGAGCGCTGGGATGGCTCGGGGTATCCCCGGGGTCTCAAGGGAGGGGAAATCCCCCTCCCAGCGCGTATATTTGCCGTGGTGGATGTGTACGATGCGCTCACCTCCGACCGTCCCTACCGGGGGGCTTGGCCTAAGGAAAAGGCCCTGGCCTACCTCCAGGCCGAGGCAGGGCGCAGCCTTGATCCTCAGGTGGTACCCATCTTCCTCAAGCTCATCCAGCAAGACCTGCAGGCCGATCAAGCTAAACAACCAGACTGACTTTTAACGGTCATTTGTCACAGGGAGAGGCATTTGAGCGCCCTAAAATCCAAAGCGGTAGTGGGAACCGCTACCTGCCCTAATAAGGAGGATTGATGAATACCAAAGGCTTTACCCTGATCGAGCTAGCTATCGTTCTGGTGATTATCGGCATCCTGGCGGCCATTGCGGTGCCCCGCTTTGCCGATATGACCACCGAGGCCCGTCTGGCCCAGCGCCAGTCTACCCTGGCCAGCCTCCGCTCGGCCTACGCCATTTACGTGGCTAAAAACAGCGGCAACGCTCCTACCTGGACCCAGCTTCAGACCAGACTGGATGTGCCCACCACCCAGCTCAAGCTGGGTACCGGCGGGCAAGTATACATGGACTATGACAACAACGACGCGGTGGCCGCCACTGGCGAGCGGGTAGCCCTGCTCTACTCCAACGAGGCTTGCACCACGGCAGTGGCCAACGCGACCACCGTCATCCGCTGCATCCGTAACGGCATCAACTAAAGGAGGCACCTTGGGCCTCGAGGCAAGGCGAGGGGTGTTGCTGCTGGTGTTGGCGGTAGCCCTGGTCTTCCTCGGGGCCCTGGTGCTTCCGGTAGGCCTGCTGGCCCAGCGCAACGCCGAGCGCCAGCGCACTGCCCTAGCCTACCAGCAGGCCCTTTATCTGGCCGAGGCGGGGGCGCGGGAGGCCATCCGCCACATCCAGCTTAACCCCTTGCTCCCGGCCTTCGGGCCTCAGCCGGTGGCGGTCTGCCGCAGTAGCCCGGTGTGTACCCCCAGTAGCCCCGACTATGTGGGGCGCTACTGCTACAGCAGTGGGCTTTCCGGTTGCCGCACGTCCTTTTTGCCGCCGCGTTGGACAGTTGAGGCGGTGGGTGAGCACCAGGGCCTCAGCCGCCGGGTACGGGTGGTTTACCATATCCTGAACGGGGTGGAAGCATGGCAGGTAGACCCCTAGGTTTTACCCTGCTCGAGGTAGCCCTAGCCTTGCTGTTGCTGGGCGTGTTGGCCGGGGTGGTGGCCTCCTTGGGTCTAGGCTTGCAAAGCGCTGACGCGCAGACTACCCCGGCGGCCCTCGAGGCCCTAGTGGAAAGCGGAGTGTCCATCAGTCCATGCCCTACCTACGCTTCGGTCATCCTGGGAGGGCGCACCTACCAGGTCTGCCAGGAGGTTCAGACGGTGGCTGCACCGCCCATCACCCGCCAAATCCGCACCCTGCGTACCCCGGAGGGCCATGCCCTGACCTGGGTGGAGGTGTTTTGATGGGCCGGTGGGGCTTCAGCCTGGTGGAGATGACCGTAGCCCTGGCCGTAGCTGGACTGCTGGTGCTGGCCGCGGGGTCTTTGCTGGCCTGGGGGGGCTCGAGCCTGCAAGAAGCCGAGCTGCTGGAGGCCCAGGTGTTCCACACTGACCTGCGCGAACGTTTGGGCAAGGATATCCGCACCGCCCGGCAGGTGGCCCTCCTGACCAGCACTGAGCTGCGCCTAGCCCAGCCTGGGGCCTGCGTGCAGTACCGCCTGCTGGCCGGCACCTTGCAAGAGCGCCGTTGGAGTGGAGGGTGTGGCCTGCCCGCAGGAAGCTCGTTGGCCTGGGAGCCCTTTCTTTTCCCCACGGCGGGCTTTTGTGCTTTGGCAGGGGGCGTGGCCTTTCTGGATACCCCTTGCCCCGCGGGTGGTTTGGAGGGCAGCCAATTAAGCCTGCAAAAGCAGGGCAGCCCAAATAGCCATAGCTTGCCGGCCATTTTTGCTAGACTTCGCTAAGCTATGCGCATTGCCCTGTGCAGCCAGGGAAGAATCCACTACTGGGGGCCCCGGGGGGTTCGGGTTTGGGTGCCTGTCGACTCCTCGCTAGAGCGGCTGGTAGAGGAGCTACGCCGGGCGGGGGGGGTAGACTACCTGGGCCTGGGGCCGGAAGTGGCCTTGGTGCGCCAGACCACTTTGCCCTACCTGCCCGAGGCTTCCCTTGAGGAACTGATTCTTTCCGAGGCCGAGCTGAACCCCCAGTTCAGGGGAGAGCCTTTGCGTACCGCCCACCACCTGCTCGAGGTAGCCGGTTCCCAGGCGCGCTACTTGTACACTGCTTTGCCCAGGAAGGAAGCCGAGCAGCTGGAGCGAAGGCTTCGCCCCAAGCGTTTAGAACCCTTGCCCTTGCTTTTTTGGCGCCTGGTAGAGCAGCATCGCCAGGCTGAGGCGGTATTGCTGTTGGAGTCTTTCAGTCATACTCTGGCCTATTTTGCTGGGGAGCAACTACGGGGCTTTCGCTATCTCAATACACCGCTAGATGGACCTTTTGAGGCGGTAGAGGCTGAGGTGCTACGCACCCTCGAGCTGTTTGGGCTTACCAGCGAAGTGGAAGAAGCCTGGTTGATAGGCTCTTTTACGCCTCCGGTTTTGCCGGCCCGCCGGGTTATCCCCTTGGAGCCGACCCTGCCCCTTTTGCGAGAGGTAGCCCTACAAGGAGAGCCCCAGCTTGACCTACGCCCAGGTACCCCCAAGCGTGCGGTGCTGCCCTGGCCTACCCAGGTACTTTTGCTATACAGCGCCCTGGTGTTGAGTGCAGGCCTGGTCGGACAAAGCTACCTGCAAAGCCAGATACGCCGGGTTGAGCAGTTGTACCAGGCTATGCAGGATGAGCCTAGCCCGGCTTCCCAAATGGTGGAACTGCCCACGCTGGATAGTGCTAACCTGGTGCAAGCGGCCCGTCTTAGGCCCCCGGGGCTGTGGTTTACCCAAATGGAGGAGAGCCCAGAGGTTTTCCGTCTGGCCGGTGAGTCCCTAAACCCCCAGGCTCCCATAGAGCTATCCCGGCGTTTGCAGGCCCAGTTGGTTGTCCTGAGAGAGGTTGGACAGCGCTATGCATGGGAGATTCAACGTACGAAAACCCCTCGGTAATCTCCTTTTGGAGCAGGGCTGGCTGGGCCCAACGCAGCTCGAACAGGCTCTTGAGGAGCAGCGCTATAGCAAGGAACCTTTAGGTCAGATACTCCTGCGCAAGGGATGGGTCAGCAAGCAGGCCCTCTACAAGCTACTGGCTCAGCAGCAGAACGTAGCGTTGGTTTTTCCTAGCGAACTGGAGATACCCGCAGAGTTGCTCCGCCGAATAGATGGGCGATTTGCCCGCGAGCAACGGGTTTTGCCCTTTAAGGAAAGCCCGGAAGAGCTACATGTGGCCCTGGCTCGTCCTTCGGACCTGGCTTTGCTGGATGAATTACGCTTTCGCACCGGTAAGCGCATAGTGCCTTATTTGGCTCCGGAGGACGAAATTTTGCAGGTGCTGGAACGCGCAGAAGACCAGCCTAGCGAGGTGTCCGTTCCTAACCTCACCCTTAGGGCGGGTCCCAGTATTTTGGAAGAGACAGCTCCCACTGTTGAGCTGGCAGAAAACCTCTTGCAACGGGCCCTGCGGGCTCGTGCCACCGATCTGCACCTTGAGCCCCAGGCCAATCTTCTGCTGGTGCGCATGCGGGTAGACGGGGTCATGCACGAGGTGGCCCGGCTTTCCAAAGACCTCGAGGCTTCCTTGATTGCCCGCTATAAGGTGCTGGGCCAGATGGATATCGCCGACCGCCGCCGCCCTCAGGATGGCCACTTCACCTACAGCTTTGCCGGCCACGACTACGATATCCGGCTTTCCAGCATAGGTACCCTTTTTGGCGAGCGTATGGCTTTGCGCCTTATCCAGGCTACCCGCCTCTTCCTCGGTTTGGAGGACCTGGGGTTTTTCCCTGAGGACCTACCCCGGCTTGAGCAGATGTTCCGAGCCCCTTATGGTCTGGTGCTGGCGGTGGGTCCTACGGGAAGCGGCAAGACCACCACCCTTTACGCTGCCCTACGCCATATCTATACACCGGAAAAGAACTTTTTCACCATTGAAGACCCGGTTGAAATCGCCCTAGAGGGGATTACCCAGATCCCCATCCAGCCCAAAATCGGCATGGATTTCGACCAGATTCTGCGTTCGGTGCTGCGACAAGACCCCGATGTTATCATGATTGGCGAGATCCGCGATCAGACTACGTTGCAGACCGCCGTGCGCGCTGCGCTGACCGGGCACCTGGTGCTGGCGACTTTGCATGCCAACAATGCCATTGCTACGGTTAGCCGTCTGGTAGAGATGGGAGCCCCAGCCCATCTGGTGGGGGCCACCTTGGTAGGGGTCATTGCCCAGCGCCTGGTGCGGCGTCCATGCCCGCAGTGTGCGCAGATTGCGCCAATTCCCGCAGGGTTTCAGTCGGCTTTTGCTTCTTTACAAGGAGAGATACGCGGTCAGGGTTGTACCTACTGCGGTCAGACCGGGTACTATGGGCGTACCGGGCTGTATGAGGTTTATCTGCCCGATGCCGAGAGCCGCCATCTGATCGCCACCGGGGCTTCGGAAAACCCTCTGCGAAAGCAGGCCCAGGGGCACAAAACCTTGTGGCAAGTGGCTAGCCGGGCGGTTCAAGAGGGTCTCACGACCACCCAGGAGGTGGTGCGTGTTTTGGGCTGGGGTATGGAAGGGCTTTGAGCTATGCGCTTTAACTACCAGGCGACCGATCCAAGCGGTAAAAGCCTTTACCAGGGGGTGGTGGAGGCAGCCAGTTTTTCTGAGGCGCGGGCACTTTTACGCCAACGCGGGTTGTATCCGATCAAGCTGGTACCCCTGCGCTCCTCACCCTTGCGGGGGGTGCCCTTGCAGGAACTGGTGTTTTTCACCCGGCGGTTGGCCTTACTGCTGGAATCGGGTTTACCCCTTTTGGCGGCTTTGGAGACGCTACATGCGCAAAGCCGCCATCCTTCTCTAAAAGAGGCCCTCCAGGGGCTAAGGGCCCAGGTGGAAGGGGGTAGCAGCCTGGCCCAGGCCATGGAGGCGTATCCCCAGGTTTTCCCCCTAATCATGCGCAAGCTGGTCTCGGTGGCCGAGCTGGGCGGGGCTTTAGAGGTGGTGCTTCGGCGGCTGGCGGGGTATCTGGATCGTACCCATGAGCTTCGGGAAAAGGTTCGCACGGCCCTGACTTACCCGGCCTTTGTTCTCGCGGTATTGCTGGTGGTGGTGGTCGTTTTGTTGGTGGTAGTGATACCGGTGTTTGCCCGGTTGTACCAAAACAGCGGGATAGCCCTGCCCTGGCCCACCGCTTTTCTCATATCCAGTGCTTTTTTCGTTCGCCAGTATGGGCTTTTTCTACTGCTAGCGGCCGTTTTGGGTGGATTGGTGTTTTGGCGAGCCTATCAGGGGCCCTGGGGCATGGCTGTGGATCAAAGGTTATTCCGCCTGCCCCTGGTGGGCCCCATCCTGCTCAAATCGGCCCTGGCCCGCTTTGGCCACACCCTGGCTACTTTGTACAAAAGCGGTATCGCCCTCACCCAAGCCTTGGAGGCTTGCGCCCAGGTGGAGGGCAACCGGGCTTTCGCCGAGGCTATTTTGCAGTTACGCCAGGCGGTGGAGCAGGGCCGTTTTATGAGCGAGGCGATGCGGTCGAACCCCTTGTTTCTTCCGCTTTTTGTGCAGATGGCCCAAACCGGCGAGAGTACCGGCCAGATGGATCGCAGTTTAGAGCAGGTGGCCGACTTCTTTGAGCAGGAGATCGACCACAGCCTAAAACGTCTTTCCAGCAGCCTCGAGCCCATCCTCACCTTGGTTTTAGGGGGTGTGGTCTTGCTGGTGGCTTTGGCTTTGTACCTCCCGGTGTTCGACCTCTCGAGGGTCATCCGCGCGCGATGAGATACCTAGCTCCCCTCCTAGCCCTAGCCCTTACCCTCTGGGCCGGCTGGACCCTTGACAGCCAGTACCGCCGCCTCGAGGCCCTGCGTCAGGGGTTGGCCGAGCGGCAGGCCACCCAAGCCCCACTGGTCGCCCGCCCCACCCGGCCTTTTCTTCCTCCCGAGCGGCACCACGAGGCCTATACCTGGCTGGTGCAGCAGGCGCTGCTTCGTCGGCTGCGGGTATCCGAGCTGAGGCCGACTGAGGAAGGGCTTTTCCTGGAGGTGCGGGGCGGGTTTCCCCAGATACTGGAATACCTGGATCTGCTACCTCAGGCTCCTTTTGCCCTGGGCCTACGGCAGTACAGCCTTGTACCCCGCACACCGCGGGCAGAAGAACTAAGTGTGCAGCTTTGGCTCAGCCTAGCAGCGCCCTAAAGGCCCACCCGCTTCCGGGCCTCGGCTAGGATGGCCTGGACAGTTTTTTCCTCTGGGGCCTCGCAGTATAGGCGCAGCACCGGTTCGGTGCCCGAAGGGCGGAAAAGCAGCCAAGCCTCCCCCTCCAGCAGCCATTTGATGCCGTCTAGGGCTTCCGTGCCCAACACGGCCTTCCCGGCGATGGGCTGGGGGTTCTGGGCCTGAGCCATGGCGGTCTGGAGGGCTTCCATGGAAGGTAGGTGCAGGTCTAGCCGGTCGTAGGCATGGGCAAAACCCAGCTCAGCAAACTGATCACCCAGGCTCTGGCCACTCAGCGCCACCGACTCTAGCAGCAAAAGGGCGTTGAGAAGGCCGTCGCGCTCGGGAAGGTGGCCCGCCACCCCGATGCCCCCCGACTCCTCCCCCCCGATCAGCACCCCGCCTTGGAGCATAGCCTCGGCGATGTACTTGAAGCCGATAGGGGTGACCTTTACCTCGAGCCCCAGCCGCTGGGCCAGCTTGTCTATCATCTGGGAGGTGGAGAAGGTCTTGACCACCCGTCCGGTGTGCCCTTTGCGCCGAAGCTGCTGGAGCAGCAGGGCAAAGATTTGGTGGCTGTTGAAGTAGCGACCCCCAGCCAGCACCACGCCAATTCGATCGGCGTCGCCGTCGTGTACCACGGCGAAGGTGGGGTCAGCCTCGGCCTTGAGTACGGTCATAAGGGTGAACAGGTTTTGCGGAATAGGCTCGGGATTCACCCCGTAAAACATAGGGTCGGGCACGGCGTGCAGCTCGCGCAGCTCTAGCTTCAACCCAGCGTGCTTGACAAAGCCGGCCAGCCAGCCGGCCCCGGCCCCCCCCAGGCTGTCGTGGTAGAGTACCCCCGAGTAGGCCCGCAGGGCCTCTATCTCGAGCTGTGCAGCGATGAACGCGTAGTAGGCCTTGCGCACATCAAAGCTTTGGATGCGCCCACCTTCGGTCTTGGGCGGCTGGCCCAGGTGCTGCACCACCTCGGCCACCATGCCTGGGGTAGCCGAGCCGCCGTAGGGGCCCTTAATCTTGAAGCCCAGGTACTCGGGGGGGTTATGGCTAGCGGTGAGCATCACCCCGCCGTCGGCTTCCAGGTGCTTTACTGCGAAGGAGAGCACTGGGGTGGGCAGATAGGTTTTGGACAGGTGAACCTCGAGGCCGTTAGCGGCCAGCACTTCGGCGGCCTTGCGGGCGAAGCGGTCGGCCATAAAGCGGGTGTCGTAGCCGACCACTACCCTTCGGCCCTGGTGGCTGAGGAGATAGCTTGCGTAGGCCTGGGCGACCTGCGCGACGTTGTCGAAGGTGAAGCCCTCGCCAATAATGGCGCGCCAACCGTCGGTGCCAAACTGAATGCCTGCCATACCTGCCACACTATACAGGCTCATCCCTGAACCCGGACAAACACATGTGAGACTCTAAGCTGGGATAAAAAGAGGGGAACCAACCAAGAAAGGAGGTTCCCCAGGTGCAGTTTACCACCGTTGGCCGAGAGATATGGCAAGGCGCTAGACAAGCACAGAGGCTGGCCGAGGCCAAAGCAGGCGACCCAGAGGTCAAGGAACGTCTGCGCAAGCTCCGACTGGTCAAAGCCCTGCGTGAAAGTAAAAAGAGCTGGAAGGAGATCCAGGACCTGGTCGGGATCAGCCGGGCCACCTACCACCGCTGGAAAAAAGCCCTAAAAGAAAAGGGCCTGGCCGGTCTCAA
>NZ_AUHY01000048.1 GCF_000423425.1 Meiothermus rufus DSM 22234
TAGGGCGGCGGGAGCGGGGTTTGAGTCCGGCCAGGCCCTTTTCTTTTAGGGCTTTTTTCCAGCGGTGGTAGGTGGCCCGGCTGATCCCGACCAGGTCCTGGATCTCCTTCCAGCTCTTTTTACTTTCACGCAGGGCTTTGACCAGTCGGAGCTTGCGCAGACGTTCCTTGACCTCTGGGTCGCCTGCTTTGGCCTCGGCCAGCCTCTGTGCTTGTCTAGCGCCTTGCCATATCTCTCGGCCAACGGTGGTAAACTGCACCTGGGGAACCTCCTTTCTTGGTTGGTTCCCCTCTTTTTATCCCAGCTTAGAGTCTCACATGTGTTTGTCCGGGTTCAGCCCTCACCGTTACTTCTGTCTTAGGGCTACCGCACGTAAACCAGACCGGCTGCGTTACACGCGTATAATCACATTCATGAGCGAAGCTGTGGCAGCCAGTACCTCGGGGGCGGCCCTCGAGGCCCAGCAGTTGGGCAAGCGGTATGGTCGAAAACCGGTTTTAGAGAACATTACCTTCGCCGTGCAACCTGGGGAAGTCTATGCGCTGGCCGGGCCTAACGGCTCGGGTAAAACCACCCTGATCCGCTTACTAACCGGCCTGGCCTTTCCCACCTCGGGGGTGGTTCGGCTGCTGGGCCAGGACATTTACAACGGTGGCTACGCCGCGCGGCGGGCTTTGGGCGCGGTGGTGGAGGCCCCAGCGGCCTTTTATCCCCACCTCACGGGGCGGCAGAACCTGGAGATGGTGGCTTACCTAACCGGTATGCTCAACGCAGGGGCACGGATTCGCGAGGTACTGGCCCGGCTCGAGCTCTTGGCGGTGGCCGATCAGCCGGTGCGTACCTTCTCGTTGGGCCAGCGCCAGCGCTTGGGCCTGGCCTCTGCCATTCTGCACGAGCCGCAGATTCTCATCCTCGACGAACCCACCAGCGGCCTCGATCCTCAGGGGATTAGCAAGGTGCACGAGATACTGGCCGAGCTGGCCTGGAAGGGGGTGGCCGTGCTGCTTTCGACCCACCACTTGCGTGAGGTCTCGGCCTATGCCGACAAGGTGGGTATTCTGGGGGGCGGGCGGCTTTTGGAAGAGGTCAGGCTGGGGGCTAAAGGCGAGACCTACCGCCTGCGGGTAGATGATGCTCCCCGGGCTGCCGCCTTTCTCAAGACCGTACCGGGGGTGCAAAACGTGAGTCTGCGCGATGTGAATGTGATCTTCGAGGGATCGCCCAACGTGGCTTTGGCTGCTTTAGTACGAGAAAACTTCCAGGTACAGTTCTTGGAACCCGATTACTTTGACCTTTACGACTACTACCGCGAAAGGGTGAAGAATGCGTAGCGGCAAGATAATCCCGGTGGCCTTGGCGGCGCCTTGCTCGAGGAGTACAGCATGCTGCGGATACTGATTTGGGAGCTGGGAAAACTGGTTCGACTGCGCTCGGTACAGATAGGGCTTTTGGCCGCCCTGGTTTTGCCGGCTTTGTGGGCCTTTGCCCCTGGTTTGCGGGCGCAGTATGGCCTCGAGCTGGTCTCAGGCTGGCAGGTGCCAGCGCTTTCCCTCCTGACGGGGATGGACTTTTTGTTTCCCTTCCTCACTGCCATGGCCGCGGCGGAGGTGCTGGGCTCGGAAGTCTCGATGGGCACGCTCAAGTTGGTGTTGCTGCGGCCTAGCCCACGCAGCCGATTGCTTGGTGCCAAGATTGTGGTGGTGCTGGCTTACCCCTTTATCCTGCTTTTGGTCAGCCTGCTGGGGTCGTTGTGGGCCGGGCTGCCCTTTGGGCTAGGCAGCTTTTTCGGTGGCACCGGGGTAGGGGAGGGTAGCTTCGCCGGGGTGGGCCAGCTAAGCCCTGCGGAAGCTCTGGCCGAGCTGCTGCGGGCGTATCTTTTAGCTGGGGTGGTGCTCTGGCCCCTTTCGGCCCTGGCCATACTCTATGCGGTGATCTTCCTCAGCACTACTTCAGCTGCCTTGGCCGCAGTCTCCACCCTGTTGCTGATGCGCTTGTTGGTGGCTTTCCCTGCCCTGCAACCCTTCCTCCTAACCAGCTACCTCGACCTGTACGTTCGTCCAGAAGCGGTTTCCTGGGGGTTGCCGCTGCTCATCATCTACACCGTAGGTTTTTCCCTCTTGGCCCTTTTGATTTTTGAGCGGAAGGATATCTGAGAAAACGCGGTAGGCTTTTGTTATGGGCAAACTGACCCATTTTCAAGATGGCAAACCCCGCATGGTGGATGTGAGCGAAAAGGCCGCCACCTTGCGCAGCGCGACCGCCGAGGCCAGCGTGCGTCTGACCCCTGAAGCGGTAGAGGCCCTACGGGAAGGTGGGGTGGGGAAGGGCGACCCTTTGAGCGTGGCCCAACTGGCCGGCATTTTGGCAGCCAAGAAGACCGGTGAGCTCATCCCGCTGTGCCACCCGTTGCCCATCACCAGTGTGGAACTCGAGGTTCGCTTTCTGCCGGAAGAAGCCCGGGTGCACATCACGGCTACGGTCAAAACCAAGGCCGAGACCGGGGTGGAGATGGAGGCTTTGACCGCTTGTGCCGTGGCTGCGCTTACCGTCTACGACATGCTCAAGGCCGCCAGCAAGGGCCTGGAGATCACCGAGCTGCGGCTTTTGCACAAGTCGGGGGGAAAGTCGGGGGAGTGGCGGCGTGGCTAGGGGTTTTCTGCCCCAGGTTTGGCTGGTGCTAGACGACCCGGTGCTAAAACCCTTGCTGCAAAAGCATGGCCCCGCCCCCTTTCAACCTCACCCCTTTGAGCCTCAGCCCCTTTACCCCACCTTGCTTCGCTCGATTGTGGGGCAGCAGCTTTCTGCCAAGGCTGCTGAGACCATCTGGCAGCGCTTGGTGGCCCGTTTCGACCTCGAGCCGGAGGTGGTATACCAGGTTCAACGAGAGGCCTTGCGGGCGGTGGGGTTGTCGGAAGCCAAGGCCCGCTATGTGCGGGCGGTTTCCCGCTTTGCCCTCGAGGGCGGGCTAGAGGGCCTCGAGGCCTTGTCGGATGAGGCGGTAGTCCAGCGGCTGGTTCGGGTGGAGGGCGTCGGGGTCTGGACGGCGCAGATGTTTTTGATGTTTGTGCTGGGCCGCCCCGATGTCTGGCCGGTGCAGGACCTGGGCCTCCGCCGGGGAGCTGAGCGGCTGTATCCAGGTCAGGCGCTGGAGGCCCTGGGGGAGCGCTTCCGCCCCTACCGTTCCCATGCGGCCTGGTATTTGTGGCGAGCCCTAGAATAGAGACATGATTTTTGCTCTAGAAAAAGCCCCTCCCCAGAGCGAGGTAGCCCGGCTTCAGGCCCTCTGGACAGCGGGGCTACCGGTTGTGCCGACCCTGGTGCTGGTGGGGGTGGAAGCGGAGTTTTACCAGCTGGCCAACCTGGCCGAGCAGATTCAGCGGGCCTTTGCCGGGGTGTTTGGTGCCCGGCTAGACGAGGCCAAACTGGAGCGGGCCTGTGCTTTTGCCGAGAAGCTGCTGCGCGAGTCGTACTTGCTGCCCGAGCGGGCTGAGGCGATTGGCCTGGCCCTGCCTGAAGGGCCGTTGCTGCTGCGGTATGCGGACGAAGCCCCTTTCGCTTTGGCGGAAGGCCGTTCCCAGGCCCTGTGGGCCCTTAAGCGGCTGTGGGCTAGCCGCTGGCAGATCGATGCGGTGCTGCAACGCCAGCCTCGCTTGGCCCCACCCGAGGCGGCTAGCTTAGTGCAGCGCCTGCCTGGCCCGTTGGCCCTGGATGAAGCCCTCTCTAGCCAGGCCAGTGCCCTGTTGGAGCAGCCATTGCGGGTCTGGGTCAGCGCGGGGCAGGTGGTGCGGGTGCAGGAGGCCTAGCCGTGTACGATAGCCACCTGCACACCCCCCTTTGTCAGCACGCGGTGGGCACGCCATCGGCGTACGTGCACGCAGCGCGGGCTTTGGGCCTAAAGGGGATTGTCTTTACCGATCATAGCCCCATGCCGGCCTGGTTCGATCCCGAGGTACGGATGACCTTAGAGGAGCTGCCCTTTTACCAGGCCATGCTGGAAAAAGTTCGAGCCGAAGCGGGAGATTTCTATGTAGGCATTGGCCTCGAGGCCGACTTTCACCCCGGCACCGAGTACTTCGTGCGCCGCTTGCGGGCCCAGTATGACTACGACTACATCATCGGCTCGGTGCACTACATCGGGGCCTGGCCCTTCGACAACCCCCACTACGCCCTCGAGTTTGAGGAGCGCGACCTGCGCGAGGTGTTCCGCGTTTACTTCCAGCTGGTGGCCCAGGCCGCCCGTACCGGTTTGTTTCACGCCATCGGCCACCTGGATCTACCCAAGGTCATGGGCTACCGGCCCCCAGAGGGCTACGCCGACTTGGCCGAGGAAGCCTTGCAGGTCATTGCGGGGGAAGGGCTGGCCTTGGATGTGAACACCGCCGGCTGGCGCAAAAAAGCTGCCGAGCTTTACCCCAGCCCCGAGCTTCTGGCCCGGGCGGCCCAGCTTGGCATCCCGGTGGTGCTGGGCTCCGATGCCCACCGCCCCGAGGATGTGGCCCATCGCTTCGCCGAGGCTGCTGGGCTACTCAAGTCGTTGGGCTACCGCCAGGCGGTGGTCTTCCGGGAAGGTCGGGCGGTTTCGTATGCCCTGTGAGCCCAGCGAAAGGAGGAAGCCTTCATGAACCGCAAAGAGCTGGCCGGGATGTTGGAGTACGCCGCCGACCTGATGGAGGTGTTGGGTGAGGGGGCCTTCCGTGCCCGGGCCTACCGCTACGCGGCGCGGAGCCTCGAGCAGCAGGAAGCCGACCTAGCCGAGTTAGCCGCCCAGGGTTTTCAAGGGGTGCCGGGGGTGGGGCCGGCTTTGGCCCCGATGCTTACCGAAATTGTACAAAGCGGGGAGTTCCCCTACCTGGACGAACTCGAGGGCCGCGTGCCGCCCGGGGTGCTGGAGCTTTTCCGGGTGCAGGGCCTGGGCCCCAAGCGCATCCGGGCGCTATGGGAGAATGGGGTCGACAGCCTGGAGGTGTTGGTGCGTTGGGCCGAGGCGGGTCGCATCCGCACACTGCCTGGTTTTGGCGCCAAGAGCGAGGCTGGCCTACTCGAGGCCGCGCGCTACGCCCTGGCCAGCTTGCGCCGGGTGCTGCTGCCGGTAGGGTTGGAGGCGGCCCGGCTACTTCTGGCCGATTTTGCCCAGGCCGGGCTTAGGGCCGAGCTGGCCGGCAGCGTGCGGCGCGGTCTGGAGACGGTGGGCAACCTGGACCTGGTGGTGCAGGCCACCCCCGAACAGGTGGCTTTTGTACTGGGGCGAAACCTCGAGGAAGTCCAGGGCGAGGTGCTGATGGGGCGGCTGGAGGGCCTACCCTTGCGGGTTTTTTGCGCCAGCGAACAGAATTTTGGCTCTGTTTTGTTCCGCGCCACCGGCTCGCAGGACTGGCTGGCGGCGGTGGGAGGGCCTCCCCAGGGTCTACCCAGCGAGGAAGCGGTCTTTCAGGCCCTGGGCCGGCCCTTTGTACCCCCTTTCTGGCGGGAGAAAGAGCACATCGGCCAACCCCTGCCCCACGCCCTTTTGCAACCCGAGGCGCTCCGGGGGCTGATCCACGTGCACTCCACCTATTCCGACGGCAGTGCTACCTTGCGCCAGATGGCCGAGGCGGCCGTGGCCAAAGGGTTCGCCTACATGGTAATCTGCGACCATTCCCAGAGCGCGGCCTATGCGGGCGGACTAAAAACAGAGGATGTGCTGCGTCAGTGGGCCGAGATTGAGGCCCTCAACGCCGAGCTGGCTCCCTTCCGTATCCTGCGCGGCATCGAGTCGGATATCTTGCCCGATGGTTCGTTGGACTACCCTGAGGAACTCCTGGCCCGCTTCGAGGTGGTGGTGGGTAGCCTGCATTCCGGACTGAACCTGGATAAAACCCAGCAGACCCAGCGCCTTTTGCGGGCCTTGGACAACCCTTACCTGAGCATCCTAGGCCACCCTAGCGGGCGCTTGTTGCTGCGGCGCAAAGGGGCCGAGGCCGACTGGGAGGCGGTGCTAAAGCGGGCGGAACAAAACCACAAGGCGGTGGAGTTCAACTGCAACCCCTACCGCCTCGACCTGGACTGGCGGTACATGCTGGCCTGGCGTGAGCGCCTGCTCTTTTCCCTGGGCCCCGATGCCCACAGCCTCGAGGGCCTGGCAGACCTCCACTACGGCCTGCTTTTTGCTCACAAGGCGGGTCTATACCCTGAGCGGGTGGTCAACACCTGGCCCGCTGAGCGGCTTTTAGAGCTAAAGCGGCAAGCCTAACCCTCTGCCCCCACCAAAAGCTCGGCTTCGCGTTCGAGGAAGGCCCGTAACACATCGGTTACGGTGATAATGCCCACCAGCCGACCATCGTGCACCACCGGTAGGCCCCCTACCTTGTGCTCGAGCATCAGCTTGGCTGCGGCCTGCAAGGGCAAGGTGTCGGATACGGTGATGGGGTCGCGGGTCATGATCTCGCCTACGGTGAGTTTGGCGATCAGGTAGTTGAGCTCCCAGATGGAAAGCGAGGTGGCGTCGGAGGGCATGGCTTCTTTGAGGTCGCGGTCGGTGACGATGCCAATCACCCGGCCTTCTTTGACTACAGGCAGACGGCGAAATCCACCCTTTTTCATAATCTGAGCTGCTTCAGGTACCGTGGTATCTGGGGTGACCACATCCGGGTTGGGGGTCATGAAGTCTTTGACCAGCATACTTTTCACCTCGCTATAACCATACCCTTTTGAACCGGGGGCAGATGTCTCTACAGGGGCGAACCCAGGTGGCCTACCCTATGAACATGCAAGTGCCACGGATTTTGCTGGCCTATGCCAGCCGCCATGGCAGCACCCAGGAGGTAGCCCAGGCCATCGCGGCAGTGCTGGTTCGCCGGGGGATGGAGGTCGAGATACGGCCTGTGGAGGGGGTACAAGACCTCGAGGGCTACCAGGCGGTGTTGCTGGGCAGCCCGGTGCAGGATCAGGCCTGGCTGCCCGAAGCCCGGCGCTTTGTGCAGACCCACCACCAGGCCTTGCGCCGGTTACCCCTGGTCTACTTTGCGCTCTCGGGGGTGCTGGGCGACCCTACCCCCGAGCATTTCCACGAGGTTTACGGGTACTGGCCAAGGGCCTGCCGGAAGGTGATTTTCGCCGCTGGCAGGATGTACGGGCCTGGGCCGAGGAGGTGGCCGACCGCTTGGCGCTGGAGTGGGCTTTAGGCCGGGCCAGCGGAAAAGCTCCTCTCTAGAAGACCCGCCCACCCAATGGCACCTCCCGCTCTGCCGACAAGAGCACCACCCGCCCCTGTTCGTCCGGCAAACCCAGCACCAACACCTCGGATTTGAAGCCGGCGATGCTGCGCTCCCCTAGGTTGGTTGCGCAGATCACCAGCCGGCCCACCAGGGCCTCGGGTGTGTAAAGCTCGGTGAGCTGGGCGCTGCTTTGCTTTACGCCTAGCTCCCCCAGGTCTATCCATAGCTTGTAAGCCGGTTTGCGGGCCTTTTCGTGGGGTAGGGCTTTCTGGATGCGTCCGACGCGCAGCTCGAGCATCTGAAAAGCTTCGTAGGGCGTCATGGGGTAAGCATACCGGAAAGGTTGCTCTTGCTCACGCTCGAAGGGGAAAGCCTTTGGGTATACTCTGGCCTGTGCAGCGTCTGCTCGATCAGGCCGCTAGGTTGATCCAAAACGCGCGGGACCTGCCCGCGGCTGAAGCCCTGGCCCTCCTGCGGGAGGCTATAGGGCTTCTGGAAGCCTGTCGCCCTGCAAAAGAGCGTGACGGCATGATGGCGCTGGCCTATCTACGGTTGGCCCAGGCCGAGCGCCAGCTAGGACGGCGGGCCGAGGCCGAACGGGCTTACATGCTGGGGTACAGCTACGCCCGCACCTCGAGGGAGGAGCGGGTACGCCGGTTGGCCGAGCGCTTAGGAGAGGAGTTTGCCCTTTAGAGGAGAAATGTGCTATGGGAGAGCTTTTAGGCGACATTGCTGCCGCCCTAATCGGCCTGTCGGGCCTAGCGGTGATTGTGGGGGTAGTGCTGATTCGGCGGGGTGACCGGGTCTGGCATCCTCGGGTGATGCTGTTGGCCACGCTTCTGGCCGCACTGTTTTTGGTGTTTTATCTGCTGAAATGGGGTCTTTATGGTACCACCCGTTATGCTGGCCCGGAGGAATGGCGTATGGCCTATTATGCTTTGCTGATAAGCCATACCCTGCTGGCTGCCATTAACGGACCACTGGTGCTCTGGCTGCTCTACAACGCATTCAAGCGGCGCTTTGCCGTACACAAAGCCTGGGCCCGCTGGACGGTGCCGGTCTGGCTGTACGTCGCCATCACCGGTTGGGTGATCGACCTGGTGCTTAAGCGCTACGGTGAGCCCGCAGGGGGCATTGGTTTTTAGCCTTTCTTGCCCCAGGCCTCGAGCACGATCCGCCCCTCCACCACCCGGGCCCGCTCGGGGCCCCGGGCCTCCCAGGCCCCATCGGGTGCCTGGGCTACATACTGCCCAATGCGAATTTGTTTGGCCTCCAGGCGCACGGCCCAGATGGCGGCCCCTTCCTGACCACCGGCCCCGGCGTGGGCCAGGCCGCGTAGCTTACCCACCACGATAATATCGCCCGCAGCGACCACCTCAGCCCCTGGGTTGACATCGCCCAAGATGACGACCGTGCCGGGGGACTCGATACGGGCTCCAGCCCGCAGGGTCTGGTCGATGACCTCGGTATAGGGAATGTATTTTTCCCCACGTTGAGGCCTTAGTTGCAGCCCTCGCTCGCGCCCCAGTTCTAGTAGGGCTTCCAGAACTTCCTGGCCCACCACCCCCGCTACCTCCACTTCCAGCGGTAGCGGGGGCAGTTCGGCTAGGGCTTTGCGCAGCATCTCTGGGCGCTCGTGGCCGTCGAGCCGGAGGGATAGGGCATTGAGGGTGGCGCGCAGTCGCATCCAAGAGAGTTATACCAGGCCCGAGGGGAAAAGTCGAAAGGGGTCTTTTAGCCCTTCACTCTTAGCGGTTGGCGATGTGGATAGCCTGGCGGTGCAGGTGCTCGGCGGCTTCCATCAGCCCCTCGGACAGGGTGGGGTGGGCGTGTACGGTCAGGCCCACATCGGTGACGGTGGCCCCCATCTCTAGAGCCAGAACCGCCTCGGCAATTAGATCGGAGGCGCTGGGCCCTACGATGTGGACCCCCAAGAGCAGGTCGGTCTCGGCGTCGCCAATAAGCTTGATCAGGCCCTCGCTGGCTCCCAGGGTAAGGGCCCGGCCCGAGGCGGCCAGGGGAAACTTGCCCACCTTGACGGTGTAACCAGCCTTACGGGCTTCCTCTTCCGTCAGGCCCACCGCGGCCCATTCCGGGCTGGTGTAGACCACGTTGGGAATCTGGTAGTCCATTACCGCGTTGCCCCCTGCGGCGTTTTCAGCCGCTACCAGCCCCTCTTTCATTGCCTTGTGAGCCAGCAGGGGAGGACGGGTCACATCGCCGATGGCGTAGATGCCCGGTACGTTGGTTTCCATTTTTTCGTTGGTGGGCACGTAGCCTCGCTCGTCTACCTGTACCCCGATGGCCTCCAGCCCTAGTCCTCTGCCGCGGGGCCGCCGCCCGGTAGCCACCAGAATCTTGTCCACAACAAGGGTTTCTTGCTGGCCGCTTTGGGTGTTTTCCAGTGTGACGTGGAGGCCGTCCTTTTTGCGCTCTACCCCTAGGGCCTTGGTATGGGTTTTGATGGCGATGCCCTCTTTGCCCAGGATTTTAGCCAGCAGATTGGCCGTTTCGGGGTCGGCAGCGGGCAGAATCTGGCCCATGAACTCAATCACCGTGACCTCGGCCCCCAAGCGCTTGTAGACCTGAGCGAACTCGAGGCCAATCGCCCCCCCACCGATACAGAGCATCCGCTTGGGAAAGTGCTCCTCCACCAAAAGGGCCCCGGTAGAGTCCACGATGTCCTTCTGGTTGACCTCGAAGCCGGGTAGGGTATTCGGCTCCGAGCCGGTGGCCACGATGAAGGTTTTACCCTGGATGCGCTCGCCGCCTACCTCGATGGTGTGTTTATCTATGAACTTGGCGAAGCCGGTTTTGAGTTCAACCTTATTGCCCTTGAAGAGCTGGGAGACTCCTCCGGTGAGCTTTTTGACGATGCCGTCGCGCCAACTCCCCAGCTTTTTCAGGTCAAGCCGGGCCTCCTTGACCTCGAGGCCAAAGGCGCTATTGTGGCGGGTAGCCTCGAGTTCCTCTGCCGCGTGCAAAAGGGCTTTGGTGGGGATGCAGCCTATGTTCAGACAGACCCCGCCTACCCGTTCGGCCTCCACCGCCAGCACCTTCTTGCCTAGCTGGGCTGCGCGGATGGCGGCATGGTAGCCTCCCGGGCCGGTTCCAATCACGATTACGTCGTACACTGTGGCCATAGCCCCTCCATTCTAGTGGGAGTCCTTGCGAAAAACTAAATCCGCTCGGTAAAAAACTACAGGGCTTCTAAGAAAAGCCGCTCGGGTTTCTCCAAGAGGCGGATGATCTCCTTGCAGAAGCGGGCAGCTTCGGCCCCATCTACCAGCCGGTGGTCGAAGGAAAGGGAGATATACATCATGTGGCGTACCACCACCTGGTCGTGCGCATCCACCACCGGGCGCTTCTGGATGGAGTGGATGCCCAGGGTGGCGGCATCGGGCACGTTGATGATGGGGAAGCTAAAAAGCGCCCCAATGCTGCCGATGTTGGTGATGCTGAAGGTGGAGCCGCTCATATCCTCAGGGTTGAGCTTGCCGCTGCGGGCGCGATCGGCCAGGTCGTTGACCTCGCGGGCTAGCTCGAGCAGGCTCTTGCGGTCCACCTCCTTGACCACCGGCACCACCAGTCCGTTCTCGGTGGCCACTGCCATGCCGATGTTGTAGTAGCGCTTCAGCACGATTTCCTGGCTGGCCTCGTCTAAGGAGCTGTTGAGCGCAGGGAATTTCTTCAGGGCCTGGGCCACTGCCTTGAAAATGAAGGGTAGGTAGCTCAGCCTGACTCCCTGGGCCTCCGCCTCGGCCTTTAACCGGGTGCGCAGGGCCACCAGCTCGGTCATGTCCACCTCGTCTACCGAGAGGGTGCGCACGGTGTAGAGGTGGGAGGCTACCATCTGCTGGGCAATAGCCCGCCTTAAGCCCCGTAGGGGCAGCCGGGTCTCGCGCTCTTCATAGCCCTTGGGGGTTTTGTACTGCACTGGGGCCACCCCGCCAGGGACGGAGGGGCGGGCCACAGGGCTGGGTGGGGGGGTCCGTTTTTGCTCGGCGTAGGCTTTAACATCCTCTACCCGCACCCGTCCGTTTGGGCCCGAGCCGGGAATCTGGGCCAGGTCTAGACCCAGCTCGCGGGCCAGCTTGCGCGCCGCGGGTACCGCCAACGTGCGGCCCTGGGGCGCTCTGGCAGGGGGAGTAGGGGAGGCGGCGGCGGTTTGGGCAAAGGGGTTTTTGATTTCCTCGGGTCGGTTGTCGGGTTTGAACAAAGAGAGGTTAGCCCCATCGTCCTCGAGTACCTGCCCCGGCTCCACAATAGAGCGCTCCTCCTGGGCTTGCAGGCTGGGGGCGGGCTGGGGTTTTCTGTCGCTAATGGAGGCGGCCATCTCACCCGGCTCGGCGATGAGGGCAATAGGGGCATGTACGGGCACCACCTCCCCTTCCTTGACCAGCTTTTGCAACAACACCCCTTCATAGGGGCTGGGTAGCTCCACCGTTACCTTGTCGGTCATTACTTCCACAAAGGGTTGGTCTTTTTTGAGGGGCTGGCCTTCCTCCACCAGCCAGCGGAGGATCTCACCCTCCACCACCGATTCGGCCAGCTCCGGCAACACCACTTCCTTGGGCATGCTTCCTCCTGCAACGTTCAGACTACTGTAATCCCTGCATCGGGTTCCACCACACAGGCCGGCGGTGAAGGTTAGTATTCCAAGAGCCGCTTGGCCGCATTCAGAATACGGGTCACGGTAGGCATATAGAGCTTATCCTGGGCCAGCGGGTAAGGGGTGTCGAAGCCGCAGACCCGCAAGGGTGGGGCCAGCAACTGGTCGAAGAGCTCTTCCGAGACAGTAGCCACTACCTCGGAGGCCAGGCTGGCGGTGCGGGGGGCCTCAGAGACCACGAGCAGCCGCCCGGTTTTGGCCGCCGAGGCCAGCACGGTTTCCTTGTCCCAAGGCATCACGGTACGCAGGTCGATGACCTCCGCCTCTATGCTTGCAGCGGCCATCTCCTCGGCGGCCTTTTGCACCTCGACCATCGGCCCCCCATAGGAGACCAAGGTTAGGTCGCGGCCTGGACGGCGGATAGCGGCCTTCCCAATGGGCAAAAGGTACTCGTCGGCGGGCACTTCTTCCTTGATGGCGCGATAAAGGCGCTTGGGTTCCATGAAGACCACCGGGTCGTCGTCACGGATGGCCGCTTTGAGCAGGCCCTTGGTGTCGTAGGGGGTGGAGACTACCACTACCTTTAGGCCAGGGGTGTGGGCGAAGTGGGCCTCGGGGCTTTGCGAGTGGTGGTGCCCGCCCTTGACCCCGCCCCCGGTGGGCATCCGCACCACCATAGGGGCAGTGAACTGTCCGCCGGAACGGTAGCGTAGCTTGGCCGCCTGGGAGAAAAGCTGGTCTATGCCGGGAAATACATAGTCGGCAAACTGAATCTCGGCCACCGGTCGCATGCCATGGGCCGCCAGCCCCACCGCCGCACCGATGATGGCCGCCTCGGAAAGGGGCGTGTCGATGACCCGCTCAGGGCCGTATTTTTCCTGCAGGCCCTCGGTGGCTAGGAAAACCCCACCCCGCTTGCCCACGTCCTCGCCCAGGAGCATGACCCGCTCGTCGCGGTTCATCTCTTCATCCAGGGCGCTTTGGATGGCCTGGATCATGGTCATTATGGGCATACAGCACCTCCTAGGCCAGCTCCTCCGCTAGTAGCCGACGCTGTTCTTCTAAGTGCCAGGGGCAAGCGGCGTAGACATCGTCGAACATCTCTAAAGGATTGGGTTCCCCGGCTTTTAGGGCTTCTTGCAAGGCGGCCTCGAGCTCCTTGGCGATCTCCAGCCTGAGCTCGTTGGCCCACTGGGCGTCCCACAGCCCTTGCTGCTCCAGGAAGCGCTGGTAGCGTAGCAGAGGGTCTTGCTGGCGCTCGGCAGCCAGCTCTTCGCGGGAGCGGTAGCGGCTGTCGTCGTCGGCGGAGGAGTGGGCTCCGAAGCGGTGCACCACCAGCTCGACCAGGCTGGGGCCTGCCCCTGTCCGGGCCTGCTCGAGGGCCCACCGCACCACAAAGTAACTGGCCAGTACATCCAGGCCGTCGGCATAGTAGCCGGGTATGCCGTAGGCCCGAGCCTTGATGGCGATGTTGGCCGAAGCAGTCTGCTGGCGGATGTTCACGCTGATGGCGTAGCGGTTGTTCTCGCAAATGAACACCACCGGGGCCCGCTGTACGGCGGCAAAGTTAACCCCAGCGTGCCAGTCGCCCTCGCTGGTGGCCCCATCGCCGAAGGTGCAGACCGCCACCTGGCCGGTACGGCGCAGCTTCATGCCGATGGCCGCGCCAGTGGCGGGGGGGATGTGCGAGGCGATGGCCGAGCAAACGGTAAAGACGTTGAGCTTCTTGGAACCAGGGTGGGAGGGCATCTGGCGGGCCTTGGCCGGGTCGGCGGCAGTGCCCAGGGTCTGGCCGAAAATCTCCACCAGCGGCACCCCCAAGGCCAGCACCAGCCCCATATCGCGGTAGTAGGGGAAGAGCCAGTCGTGGCCTTTTTGCAGGGCGTGGGCGATGCCCACCTGGGCGGCCTCATGGCCAGCGTGGGGCGCGATGAAGCTGGTTTTTCCGGTGCGGATCAGCAGCACCAGCTTTTCGTCCAGCAGCCGTGCGGCCAGCATATCGCGGTAGAAGCGGCGGAGGGTTTCTGGGGGCAGCCCATGGGCAAAGGGCGCCACCCAGTGGCCCTGCTCATCTATTAGCCGGATAGGCTCTTGGCTAAAGGGCTCGAAGTGGATTTTTTCTTGAACCATATCTCCTCCCGGCGTGCTGGGTTGGCCAGCCCGCCCGACCTGCCAAGCCTTGGGTAAAGGCTTCCGTGTCCAGGGTAGCTCTGGGTAAGAGCCCTCCTGGGGAACCTCGAGGTGCCCTTTTGGTATACCGGGACAGGGGTTTGGATGGGGGCAGCTATAAAAGACAGCCCCCGGCTTCGCATACCCATACCCACCTCTTGGTAGCTAAGATTATAGCGGTTTTTGCTGGTGGCAAATGAAGCTACGTATCTGCCTGATTGGAAAGCCCCGCCTGGCCTATGCCAAAGCCGGGCTGGAGGAGTATGGGCAGCGGCTGGGGCGCTATGTCCGGCTCGAGCTTATCTACCTCAAAGAAGGTACGCCAGCCCAGGAAGGCCAGCGCTTGCTGGAGGCCTCGGCAGGGTACAAACGGGTAGTCCTGGACGAGCGGGGTGAGCTACCCGACACCCTGGCCTTCAAGGCCCGCCTCGAGGCCTGGGAGATGGAGGCCGAAAAGGGCGTGGCCTTCCTGATCGGGGGGGCGGAGGGCCATGCGCCGGCGGTGCGCCAGGAAGCCGACTGGCTGCTGGCCTTGTCCCGCCTCACCCTCCAGCACGAGCTAGCGCTGGTGGTGCTGCTCGAGCAGCTTTACCGCGTGCAGACCCTCAAGAAAGGCGAGCCCTACCATCGCTAGGGGCTGCAGCGGGGGAAGAGCTGGGCCGGGCGGGTGTAGGGCTGGGGTTCCACGTAGGGCTCGAGCACAAGCTCTAGGTCGCTGCGGCCCACGCTGAGCAGGGCCACCTGGCCCCCTTCGGTGTACCATGCGAACAGGTCGCCGGGGTCGGCCTGGCCGTTGTTGTTCACGTCCTTCCAGCCCTGGAGCTGGTACTGGCGATCCGAAGGCAGGCTGGTGAAGCTGAATGGCGAGGAAAGCACATCCTGGGCAATGCCGATTTCCTCGGCACACAGAATGGTGTTGCCAGACACGCCATAGAGGGTCAGCAGGGTTCCCTTGAGCGAAGCGGTGGGCGGGGGTGGGGTCTGGGGCGGCGTTACGTTCAGCAGGATGCGGGTCTCGGCGGAGGCCCCCCCGCCGCTGCCGCTCACCACCAGGGTGTAGCTTCCGGGGCTTACACCGCTGCCCACGCTCAAGCTAAGCGCGCTATTCGCGCTTGTGGGATTGGGATTGAAAGAACCCGCAATCCCGCTGGGTTGTCCGCCGAGGGTCAGGGTCACAGGGCCGCTAAAGTTGCTGCGGTTCACCCCAACATGGATGGTGGCGTTGCCTCCAGGGTTGAGGCTCAGGCTGGCGGGCGTAGCGCTCAGGCTCAGGGCCGGGGCAGAGGTGGCCAGGCGGTCTAGAGCGGCCCTGGCATCAATCAAACCTGCGCCGCAATCGGTGCCGCTGCTGCGGTTGCACTGAGCAGCGCTCAGAGGCCGAGCGGTCTCTTTGAGGATGGTCAGGGCCTCGCCGGGGGTGAGGCTGGACTTGCGGCTTTTCATCAACGCCAGCACACCGGCCACGTGGGGCGCGGCCATCGAGGTGCCTTGCATAAAGCCGTACTGCCCGTTGCCCACGGTGCTCAACACGCCGTTGGCGGCATTGCTACGGATATCGCCTCCAGGGGCCATCAAGTCAATGCGGGGGCCGTAATTGGAGTAGTACGCCCGGTTCCCGCTGCGGTCGGTTGCCCCCACGGTAATCACCCCGCTGCAACCGGCGGGGGTGAAGGTGCTGGCATCTGCGTTGGAATTCCCGGCGGCCACCACGATCATCTTTCCGGCGGCCAGCACATCGTTAATGGCCTGTTGCATGGTCGAAGCGGGGGCACAGCTCACCGCTCCCCCCAGCGACATGTTGATGATGTCGGCGGGGTTGGGGTTGGCGGGAACCCCCGCCACGCTGAGGCCGGCGGCCCAGCGCAACGCATCGGCCACGTCGGCCAGGGTGCCCCCCCCGCTGCTCAGGGCGCGAATGGGCACCAGCCCTATCCCCCAAGCTACCCCGGCCACGCCGGTGTTGTTGTGGGTGGCCGCCCCCACCGTTCCGGTCACGTGGGTGCCGTGGAAGTCGCTGCCGAGGCCGGTATCCTCGGGGTCGGGGTCGCGGCCATCGCCATCGCCGGCGATACTGGCGTCGCTGACGAAGTCGTAGCCGGAGAGCAGCCTGCCGGCCAGGTCGGGGTGGGCCTTGTATACCCCGCTGTCTATTACCGCCACGCGAACCGAGTTACTGCCGGTCTCGAGGTCCCAGGCTTCCGGTAGCCGGATGGCCCCGTAGTGCCACTGATCGGGGTAGCGGGGGTCGTTGGGGGTGAGGAAAGGCTTCAGGATGTAGTTAGGCTCGGCGTAGGCTACGTCGCTTCGGGCCATGAGCGCGGCCACTGCGGCCAGGGTGCCGGCCTCGTCCAGGGCAGCCTTGTACAGGTAGGTGTTGGCCAGACTCAAGGGGCGCAGCCGCTGGAGGCCAACACCCCCGACTGAAAGGGTTTCGACCGACTGCAGGCTCACCCGTGGCTCGAAGCGCACGAGGATCTCGCCCGGCACGAAGCGGGCCGTCTGACCTCCGGCGGTGGTGGCGATGCGCACCGTACCGCTGATACTGCCGGGGCCGGGCTGGGGTGGAGCGCTTACGCCAATGCTCACCGAGGCGCTTTTGCTGGGATCGGCCTGGCTGGTGGCGCGTACGGTTGCGCTGCCTGGGCCCACCGCTGTCACCAACCCATCGCTAACGGTCACAACGTCGGGGTTGCTGCTGCTCCAGGTAACGGCGGTGTTGGAGGTATGGCGGACCTGGGCGCTTAGCTGAAGGCTCTGCCTGACCTGCAGGCTGAAGGGGCCAGGAGGATAGATGCTGACCGAGATAGCCGGAGGGTTATTGCAGGCGGAAAAAAGGGTAAGGGCCAATACTAGCATCAAAAGCGCTCTGAACATGATTTCATCATACCCTGTGCTGGCGGGCGGGCTATGAGCCATGGGTAAAGATTCCTCAATTTGCCCCAGCCGCCTGGTGGCCTAGGCCAATAGGGGCATAGACTGCCACTGCCGAGGCCAGCAGCACAGCCCACACCAGGAGGGCTACCGGGTAGCCCCAGACCCCCAGCACAATCCCCATGCCCCACTGCAATAGAAAGACCCCAATAAAGCCCATGAAGTTGATGGCGGTTACCGCCCGCCCGGTGAGGGCGGTGGGGAAGAGCAGGCGGGCCTGGGAAAGGGTAAGGATGTTGAAAGCACCGCAAAAGCCCATCAACACGTAGCAGGCATATAGCCCAAAGGGGGGCATGCCAGGCCACAGGGCCAGCAAAGCCGGCCCCAGGGTAAAGCAGACCCCTGCTACCAGCAGCACCCGGGGCAGGCCAAAGCGGTCGGCCAGCGGGCCGCACAGGAGGAAGCCCAGCACTGCTGCCAGAGAAAAGGCGAACAGCAGGCTACCGACCTCGAGGCTTCCCATCTGCCGCACCTTAAACAGGAAATCACCCCCCCACAAAGTCTGCCAGGCCAGAAACCCACCCCCCAGCACGAAGTTGAGCCAGCCCATGCGCCAGAACAGGCCGCTTTGCCAGATTTGCGCGGCACTCCCGGCCTGGGTGCTTGGGGGCAGCACGGTTCCTTTGGGGGCGTTGCGCACGCCGAGGGCCACCAGCGCCGCCACCGCCACAATCACCAAGGCCCCCCACTCGAACACCCCGCGCCAACCGATCTGCTCCTTGAGCCAGGCCAGCGGCGAGGAAGCGGCAATAGCCCCAGAAGCCCCTATGGCCACATACAGGCTGCTCACGCTGGCGTAGCGGCTGGCCGGGAACCACAGCGAAAAGGCCTTCAGGGCCCCCATCAGGGCCGCAGCAAAGCCGATGCCTAGAAGAGCCCGCCCTAACGAGAGGGTGAGGAAGTCCTGGGCGCTGGCAAAGAGCAAAGCCCCCACCGCGCCCAGCAGCATCAGGCCCGGATGAACGAAGCGCGGCCCGAAGCGGTCGAGCAGGCTGCCTAAGGGGAGCTGGACCAGGGCAAAGGTGAGGTAGAACAGACTGGTCATCAGGCCGAGCTGGGCCGAGCTGAGGCCCAAATCCTGGCGCAGGTCGGGCGAGATAACCGCGTTGGCCGCGCGGAAAAAGTAGGAGAGGAAGTAGGCCAAGAGCAGCAAGATGAAGATGCGGGCGGCAGCCGAAGGCATGCCTCTATCCTAAGGGGTATGAAGGCGAACCCCTCTGCAATGTGGCTCGAGCTTTTGGGTGGCTTGCTGGTGGTGTTGGGGGCTTTGCTGGCTTGGCTGGCCTTTACCCTGGCTAATCAGACCATAGACCCCAATCTGGAAAAAAACCTATTGCGCGTGCGGGTAGACCTGATAGGTCTTTTAGAGGGAATGGCCCGGCATCTGGCCCAGGCAGGGGCCTGGCTGGCTGGGGTAGGGGCGGTGCTTTTTTTCGGGGCGGCCTATCTGGTCTTGTTTTTCCGGGTGGTGCTGGGGCTGGCGGCTTTGTTTGCCTTAGGGGTGTGGGCCTGGCTAGTGTTTTAGCACCCACTTAGGGGGTTCTTGGTGTACATTTAGGGTATGCGGTGGTCGGCGCTTGTGGCTCTGGTATTTTTAGCCTCCTGCACGCATAAAGCCTCCAACGCTTGCGAGGTGGTGGAGATACCAAGCCTGGAGGCGGGGTTCGTCTCGAAAAGCACCGGCAACGCCAATGTGACCCTCAAGGTAGGGGGGTGCATCGAGTTTGTGAACAACGACCCCATAAATGTGCATTTGGCGCAAAGCATTACGGCTCCCGCAGGCTTTAGCTTTGCCACGCCTAATCTGCTTAGTGGATCGCGGGAAGAGGTCGCGTTTAATCTGGCAGGCGAGATTGAGTACATATGCGCTATTTCGGATCACGCCAGAACAATGCGTGGCAAAATAACCGTCTTACCTTAAAGCAAGCCTACTGGTCTGGCATCGGAGCTGGTTATAGCAGGCAAGGCTTGGTGAGCGCTGGTTTTATAGTGCTCTTGGCTTTGTTCTTTTGGCCTGCGGCGGTGGCCCGCCCATCTTATCGGTTGCAAGCCATCAACCAGTTCAATCTGGTCGCCGATAGCGGTGGTGTGCGGGTGGTTACCTGTCAGTATTGCCATTTGAGTCCCAATGGGGGGGCATTCTGGAATGCTTTTGGCGACCGAGTGCGCTCTAGTTTCAAAGGCAGTATTGGTGAGGCGCTCTATCAAGCCCTTGTAGCCATGGAAGACTCGGATGGCGATGGTTATGCCGACGTACTCGAGGTTTTCGCAGGCACTCTCCCGGGAGACGCCCGCAGCAAGCCCCTGGTTAGGGCCCAGTTCCTATGGCAGGCTTTAGAGAAAGCGGGGGGCGTGGATATCTATAAGCCCAGGTAGCCCCTGCCCTTGTGCTGGCCTAGCTTTTTTTGCATTATCTTGCTTATGCCCAGCTTACGTGGAAAGGTAGCATTGGTAACCGGGGCTTCTTCTGGTATCGGCCTCGAGGTGGCCCGACAGCTGGTGGCCCATGGGGTTGGGGTGGGGCTTTTCGCCCGCAGCCAGGCAAAGCTGGCCCGCATTGCGGGGGAGCTAGGGAACTGTTTAGCCCTGCCGGGGGATATCACCCGCTATGAGGACGTGGAAGAAGCCGTGCGGCGGTTCGAGGCGCACTTTGGTGGCCTGGACTACCTTATCAACAATGCGGGAGTGGGCCTTTTTAAGCCGGTACACGAAATTTCCCCCCAAGAATGGGCCGAGGTTATTGGAACCAACCTGAACGGCCCCTTTTTTGCTACCCGGGCTGCGGTACCGCTCATGCAGAAGCGGGGTGGGGGGTACATCATCAACATCGGCTCGTTGGCGGGAAAAAACGCTTTCGCTGGCGGGGCTGCCTACAACGCCAGTAAGTTTGGCCTGCTGGGCTTTTCGGAAGCCTCCATGCTCGACCTGCGCTACCAGGGCATTCGGGTGAGCAGCATCCTGCCCGGTTCGGTAGACACTCCTTTTGCCGGCAATACTCCGGGGGCAGCCTGGAAGATTCAACCCCAGGATGTGGCCCAGGCCGTACTCTACCTTTTGCAAAGCGATCCTAGGGTCATTCCCAGCCAGCTCGAGCTACGCCCCAGCCAGCCCCCTAGGAAGTGAGGGGTTGGCCCACCCTTTACGAGGGCCAAGAATCCGGGTAAGATACCTCTGACGCAGAAGGTAGTTTTGGAAAGTTCTGTTCTGAACTCTGTGGAAGCGCTGCCACAAGCTACCTTCGCGTTTCGGCGCAGCCCTTAAAGACTGGGCTCGAGCCTAGGAGGCATATATGCGAAAGAGTCTCTTGATGATGGCCGTGGTAGCCCTGAGTTTGCTGGGTTCGGCCATGGCCCAGGGTAGGATTACGGTCTGGACCCACTACGGGGGCCCCGAGCTGGCCTGGCTCAAGCAAACCGCGGCAGCCTTTGCCAGAAGCAGCGGAACCCAGGTCGAGGTGGTGGAAGTACCCTTCGGCGACATCCAGAACAAGTTCATTCTGGGGGCACCTCAGGGGCAGGCTGCCGATTTGGTGGTGAGCATTCCCCACGACTGGGTGGGGGCTATGGCTGCGGCGGGGGTTTTGGAGCCGATGGGTAAGTATGCTACGGCCAGCTACATTCAAAGCCTCTCCGATGTGGCGGTGGACGCCCTAACCTACCGCAACCAGCTTTTCGCCCTGCCCATGTTCGCTGAGTCGGTGGCCCTCATCTACAACAAGAAGCTGGTTAGGGAGGCCCCCAAGACCTGGGATGAGTTCCTCAGAATTGCCCAGGAAAACACCAGGGGCAACTCCTTTGGTTTCCTCTACGACCTGGCCAACCCTTACTTCAACTATGGCTGGTTCACGGCCTATGGGGCCTCGGTCTTTGGCCGCACTGCCCAAGGAGTGGACGCCAGCCAGACCCGGCTGGGGGGTGAGGCCGGGGTTCGCGCGGTGAACTTCATCAAGGACCTGCGCTTCCGTTACCGCCTGATCCCCGAAGGGGTGGACTATGGGGTGGCCGACAGCGCCTTCAAAGAGGGGGCTTTGGCCATGATTCTCAACGGGCCCTGGGCCATTGGCGACTACAAGAAGGCCAACATCGACTTCGGCATTGCCCCCATGCCCAACCCGCCTGGTGGTGGGCAGTGGCGCCCCTTCGTGGGGGTTCAGGGCGTGGCTATGAACGCCTACTCGCGCAACAAAAATGCTGCAGCCAATTTTGCCAAGCTGTTGGTCAGCACCCAGAACCAGATCGCCTTCAACAAGGCGGGAGGCCGGCTACCGGTCTCGAAGCAGGCGGTGCAGCAGCTGCGCAACGACCCGGTGGTGGCTGGCTTCTCCGCGGTGATTGCCCTGGGGACGCCCATGCCCAACATTCCCGAGATGGGTAAGGTTTGGGGGCCGTGGGGCAACGCGCTGTCCCAGGCTGTACAACGGGCCGACAGCAATACCGCCCAGATTGTGGCCGCAATGGTGGCCGAGATCAACCGGGGTCTTTCGGGCCGCTAAAACCTATCTTCCCTTCAGCCCCCTTCGAGCGAAGGGGGCTTTGGCTTTGGGATGAGAGAAAAAATGTGCCTTCCGATATTCAAATCGCTTGTGGTTGGGCTACCCTGTAGCTACGGGAGGCCAGGATGCGGCGCTCGTGGTTGATTTTGGCAGCGGTGGCGTATTTGGTAGCACTGGCGGCTGTGATTCATGCCCAGCCGGTGCAGGGGCCCCCAAGGTTGAGCCCAGAGGCCCGCAGCACCCTCGAGCGAGTCTACCAGCAAGCTTTACCTGCGGCTTTGCGTATCGAGACCGTGCCTGAAGGCACCGGCTCCGGTTTTTTTATCAGTCCGGATGGTCTGGTTATGACGGCCTACCACGTGGTGGAGGGGGTGCGCAGCTTCCGGGTCATCAATGCCAGGAATGAGTCCTTCTCTGCCGAGCTGGTGGGTTACGATGAGTTTCGCGATATCGCCGTTTTGCGGGCAAGGGTAAACGGGCCAGCGCCCTACTTGTCCCTCGAGACCAGCCAGGGCCCTCGCACAGGCGAGCCTTTGCTGGCCATCGGCAATTCCCGCGGGCAGTTCATCGCCCCACGCTATGGGCTGGTGAACACGGTGGAGCGGGATATTTTTCCCTTTAGGACTTACGCAGTTGGCTGAAGGATGTGGAGGGGATGGGCGAGATAACTTCGTATTGCCTCGCGAACAATGGACGCCTTGGCCTCGTACCAGCTC
>NZ_AUHY01000049.1 GCF_000423425.1 Meiothermus rufus DSM 22234
TATTCCCAGCGGCCCCACCTACTATGTAGGCCCCGGGGGTAGCAACGCCAACGATGGCAGCCGCCAGCGCCCCTGGGCCACCCTTTCCTATGCCGTAACCCAGCTCAAGCCTGGCTACGTGCTCCGCGTGCTCGATGGCACCTACCCCGAGTCGGTACAGATCACCGTCTCCGGTACCCCTAACCAGCGAATCACTATCGCCTCCGATACCCGCTGGGGCGCTAAGATCAACGCCCAAGGCGCCCTCTTCGGTATCGATGTCCGGGGTAGCTATATCGACATCATCGGCCTCGAGGTCACCAACGCCTCCAACAGCGGCATCATTAGCTGGAGGCCCTTCAACCGCTTCCTCTACAACCATGTCTACAACATCCGTGCCCAGTGTGATACCAACGGGGGAGCGGGGATTAACCTGGGCCTACCTGAAGCAGAAAGTTCTCTCGCTTTGAGTAATTTGATACACGATATTGGCGACCTAAGCGCGGGTTCGTGCACCCGGATTCACGGCATTTACCAGGGGGCACCCCGGGGGGTAGTGCAGAACAACATCGTTTACCGGGCCCGGGGTTTTGGCATCACCACCTGGCATGCGGCCACTGCGGTGGTCATCAGCAACAACCTGTCGTTTGCCAATCTTTACGGGGGTATCTCGGTGGGCTCGGGGGACAACACCCGGGGGAACCGGGCGGAGAACTTTCTGGTGGCCAACAACATTGTGGTGGGCAACCCACGGGGGATCAGTGAGGAGAACAACACCGGGGTCAACCGCTTCATCAACAACCTGGTGTGGAACAATGGGACCAACTGGCGCCTGCAGACCAGCAGCCACCAGGGAAGCCTCGCGGTGGACCCTGGGTTTGTGGAGTTCAAGGCCGATGGAAGTGGGAACTACCGTCTTTCCAGCACCAGTCCGGCCATCGACCGGGGTCTGGGTGAGGCAGCCCCCAGCCTGGACTTTGAAGCCGGTCCCCGCCTAAAGGGTGCCGCCGTTGACTTGGGGCCTTTTGAAGTGCGCTAAATTATGGCAACTGCCTTAAGCGAACAATTTTGGCCTCAGAGGGAACCCCCCGCCCATCCAGCACATACAGCTGGTAGAAGCCTGGGGTAGCCAGATTGGGGCTCTGTGGTGAAGTAAAGCTCAACTCATTTTGGCCGGTGGGGGTAAAGTTTAGCTCAATGAAGCGCTGGCCCATGTTGAAGGCGTGCGTCACAGCCCCCAGAGCCACCATGGTCACGCGTTTCACCACGCTGCTGGGCACGTCGGTCTGCAGGGTATAGGTCTGGCCATAAGCCATGGTTTGGTAGCCCCCCACCTGGGGGACATTTAGGGCCTGAATCTGTGGGCGGGTGGCTGGGGTACCATCGGCATTAAACAGGTACGGCGGATAGTAAATTTCTGCGTTGAGTTGGTTGACCTTCTGCGCATTCCTCTTGCTTTTGTCGCATTCTGGCGCGCCCGGGGGATCATCGCCACCGGTAGCCCCCCCACCCATGGTCAGGATGGTTCCATCGGTTAGGAGAAGAGCGGTGGAGTGGTAAGTGCGGGGGCACTGGGCCTCGGCGGCCGGTTTGAACTTCTCGGTCTTGGGAGACCATATCTCACTTTCGTACACAGCGGTTTCGTTGCTGTAGTTAATACCATCCTCATTGCCACCGTTGACAAAGATGCGGCCATCCGGCATTAGGGTGGCGTTCAGATGGGTGCGCTTGTGGGCCATTGGGCTTACACTCCGCACCTGGATGGTCTGGTTGTTGGGGTTGAGTTCGATGACCTGGGCGGTTTCGCCCCCCTGCTCACCACTGAAGATAACGCTTCCCCCACCCAAAACCAGAATCTTGCCTGGCTCGTACATCACCGAGGAGCCATAGTAGCGGTTGTAGATTTGGGGGTTGAGGTTGATGCTCCCCCATGAGCCCGAACCCGCGGTGTTGAGGTAGTACCAGTACTTGTAGCTACCCGAAAGGAAGACCTGCCCATTGGGGGCCACGTGCACCCAGGGGTAGAAGTGCTCTATAGCCTTACCTTCCGAGCTGGCCCCGGTCAGGCGACGCAGGGTGTTGGCAAAGGGGTTCCATACATCGGGAATTAAGTTCCAGTCGTCATTAACACTATTGCCATTGTGTTGATCCGCATTGCCTCCAATAATCAGCATCTCTTCGTTAGGCAGGGTAATTACGCTGGGGTACCAGCGGCCCTGGGTCATGTTGGGGCCAGGGCTCCAGGTATTGGAGCTAGGGTCAAAGATGTTGGTATGGGTATGGCCAGCAGCAAAACCCCTTTCCTCGCCCGAAGCGCTGTAGTCGTAGCCCAAATTGCCCCCGGCCAGGTAGAGCTTACCGTTGGCGGCCAAGACGTATCCGGAACAAAAAAGGTCGGTTCGGGTATTGTCGTAGCGGGCCTGGCTCTGAGCATCGGTGGGGGTGCCTGGGATCCATACGAACACCTGGGTGGAGGCGTGCTTGCTATAGTCGCGGTAGTTATCCCCCTGGCCTTTGCCTACCGGGTCGAGGCCGTGGAAGGTCATGACGCGACCATCCGGCAACATGACGGCGTGGGTAGCCACGGTAGGCCAGGGCAGCTTGGGGCCAAAGCGGCCTTTGCTAGCCCAAACATGGCGCTTGAAGGCAGTCTGAGGCACTACCTCCTCGTTTTGGCCAGGGCGCGCCCAGTGCAGCCGGATAGCCCCCCTGGGGTCTTGATTGTAGTACTCTAGCTTGAATGGATAAGCCTGCCCACCCGTTAGGCTGATGGTAGCCCGGCGCCGGGCCAAGCCCTGGTCAGCCCAGTTATCGATCAATAGTTGATTGTTGATCCAAAGCCGTACCCCATCATCGGCCAGCAGCGTGAATGTGTAGGTGGCTGTGGTGGGAGAAGTGATTAGGCCGGTCCAGCGGATACTATAGGTATCAACCCCCATGCCGGAAACAGGGGGGGTGCTGGGAAAGTTGTGGTTGATATTGGGTTCAATGGCGCGGAAGAACAACCCGCTGAGATCGGCATTGTCGAAAATCTCCACGTCTAGGCCATAATCCTCGAGGTCGAGGCTTGGCGGTGAAGGAGGGTCGGCAAAGGTATACGCCGTAGGAGTGCAGCTAAAGCCCGGTTCATTCAGCGGTAATGTCTCGAGCTGAAGGCTGGCCGGCGTACTGGGCCCTGCTCCATTTAGAGCGGTCAGCCGGTAGGTATAGGAGGTACAGCTACCCACAGTAGTATCGGTATAAACAGTGGCTTTGGCAGGGAGGGATTCCACTAAAGTAGCAAAGCCCCCCTCGCGTGTTCGACGCTCGAGGCGGTAGCGCGTAACCCCCTCGGGAATCTCCCAGCGTAGCTCCACCTGGGGATCACCACTGGCGCTTAGGCTCGAGGTAGCCCGGAAGTTGGCAGGGGTAGCCGGAGGCTGAAGCGGCTGAGGGGGTACAGTTACGGACACAACCGCCGGAGGGCTGCTACCAGCAGGCCCTCGGGCAGTCAGACGGTAGGTGTAGGTTGTACTGTATTCCACCTCCGTATCGGTGTAGGTAGTAGAGCTAAGGGTAGCCAATGGGGCTACACTACCGCTAACCAGGCCTGTTCCAGGCTGGCGCTCTAGCACATATTCCACTGCTCCGGGCACGGCCTCCCAGCGCAACCGTACCTGGGGCGTGTCGTCAGGCTCAGCAGAGAAATTGCCGGGCGTCGATGGGGGTTTAGGCGTACAGGCTGGCAGAACCAGCAGCATTACAATCAAAAAAACTAAACTTGGCTTCACTACCTCTCACCTCCAAACGCCAGCCTGCCTCCCCTCAGGCTTGCGGCACAACGGCTGGATGAACCTCTTTTTCCTCATCCTTAGAATAAATTTGTTCTATAAGGCTCCTTTCCCAACCCTGGTAGTACTGCTTGACTACATCTGAGGCGGTATCCTCGGTGAGGTACTTAACGTTAGAGTACATGGGGGCCCGGTAGTCTCGCACTTTCCCACTACGAAGAGCATCGATGACCTGCCGGATGCCCTCCTCCACTGTCCAGCGCGGCTCAAAGCCCAAAACATTGCGAATCTTGGAAAAGTCTACTCGGTAATTGCGTCGGTCACCATCGCGCCCCGAGTCAATAAGCTCGGCGTCAGGAACCAGCTTCTTGGCTAGCTCCCCTACCATGCCCAAGGTCATGTTGCCTTCATTGCTGCCGACGTTGAATATTTGATTGTGGACAAGCTCTTTCGGAGCTTCCACCGCCAACATCACCGCGTGGGCAGCATCATCTACATGCACAAAGGGGCGCCATTGGTCGCCACCAAAGACCGTGATTTTTTTCTCTACCACAGCTTTGGCGGTTAGCAAATTGACCACCAAGTCGAAGCGGGTACGCCCCGAGAGGCCATAAATGGTGCCAAAACGCAGAATCACCACGGAGAAATCATCGCTCTGGAGCTTGTGTAGTACCTGTTCGGAGGCGATTTTACTGCGGGCATATAGGGAAACCGGATTGGGTTTGCTGCGTTCATCCAGCACGACATCGCTTGCCCCATAGACAGAGCAGGTGCTAGCGAAAATAAAGCGTCTTACATGCATTCCTTTGGCTATCTCGGCGATGGTACGGGTTGCAACCAAATTGATTTCGATGGTTAGATTCTCGTCCAGAGCACAGGCTGGGTCACCTACTAGTCCCCCTAAGTGCACCACCGTATCCACACCCCGCATGGCCTCGACCACTTTGTCCACCTGGCGAAAATCGGCCTGGATGATTTCCAGGTTGGGATGGTGCAGCACATGAGCAATGGGCTCTTTGCCAAACATCAGCAAGTCGAGCAGCCGCACTTTATAGCCCCTCTCGAGCAAGCGAGGCAGCAGCCCCGAACCGATATAACCCGCCCCCCCAATCACCAAAACCACTCGCTCATCGGAAAGAACTGGGGGTACGGGATTGACCTTGGCTTGGCGTGCTTGCTCAGCAGCAGACCAGTAGTGTACCCAGGCCCTCGAGCCCACAGCAAGTGCCAAGGTAATAACACCACTGAGAAAAATAGCCGAGCGCGGAGGGTCTACCAAAGGCAGCATAAAAACCGCAAAACCAAACAATACGTAGGCTAGGGACACCGCCTGCGCCACAACCAGAATTTTGTAGCGGCTTTGGTAGGCCCGACCCCGGGAATAAAACCCACTGATAGCAAAGACCAAAAAGCTAATCAGCAGGAGAAGCCCCACGTTTTGCAGGTAAATCTCGATATAGGCCCGAAGCTGCCCTGGATCAGAACCATTATAAAAATACAGCAGATGCGCCACCATAGCCGCTGCAAAGCTGCTTGCCACCATGATCTGGTCGGCCACAACCCGCAGCAAGACATCGGGGCTAAACCGCAGTTCCTTTAAATTCTGAAACATAGCCACCCCTCAAGAGTGAATAGAAGCTTCTCGCATAACCTGTTCAACCACATCAGCGGTTACCTGCATGTGCTCCATGCTCAGGGTGGGGTGCACCAAGAACATCAAGGCGGTCTCCCCCAGCTCCCGGGCCACCGGAAAACGCTCGGCTGGTTGCCAGCCCCGGCGGGTAAAGGCCTTTTCTAAATAGATCTCGCTGCAACTCCCGGTCATACAAGGAATACCCGCCTCGTTAATGGCTTGCATAATTCGATCCCGGCTCCAACCTGGCTTGAGCATCTCGGGACGCACGTAGACGTAGTACTTGTAATAAGCATGATACAGCCCGGCAGGCACTTCCGGTACCCTCAGGGCCGGAATTTGGCGGAAGCGCTGGCTGAGGTAATGGGCATGCATCCGACGCTTCTGCACCCAACTATCCAGTTTGCCCAGGATGACCCGGCCAATCGCCGCTTGAACCTCGAGCATCCGCCAGTTGGTACCAAAGTCCTCATGCAGCCAGCGAAACCCCGGCGGGTGCTGACGGTTGTAGACCGCATCGTAACTTTTACCGTGGTCTTTGAAGCTCCAAGCCCTATTCCACAGCTCATCGTCGTTTAGGGTGAGCATGCCCCCTTCACCGCCGGTGGTTAGAATCTTGTCCTGACAGAACGACCAAGCCCCTGCATGCCCAATGGAGCCTACGCTTCGGCCTTTGTATTTAGCCCCGTGGGCCTGGGCACAGTCTTCGATGACCCACAGATTGTGCTTGCGAGCCAGCTCCATGATAGGGTCCATATCGGCAGGCCAGCCCGCCAAATGCACAACGATGATGGCCTTGGTGCGAGGGGTGATGACCTTCTCAATGGTCTCAGCCGTGATCAGGCCGCTCTCCCGATCAATATCGGCAAATACCGGCTTAGCCCCCCGCATCACCGCCGCGCTGGCTGAGGCGATGAAGGTACGTGGAGTGGTGATGACCTCATCCCCCTCTCCCACCCCCATCGCATACAGGGCTAGCTCAATAGCCACAGTGCCGTTATGCAGGGCGATAGCATGCTTGGTTCCCACATAGCTGGCGAATTCACGCTCAAAAAGACGCCCTTCCTGACCTGTCCAGTAGTTGACCTTGCCCGACTGAAGCACCCTAACCGCAGCTTCTATTTCATCGGGCTCGAAATGAGGCCAGGGGGCAAAAGGTGCAACGGCAACTGGGTCTTTCAGCATCTGCGCGCTCCTTCGCGGGTAGAGACATTTGCCTCTATGTACTGGGGAAGTGTAGGACAAAAGCCGTTATGGCCGCGTTATCTCAAAACAAGCGCGATGCCTACTTGCATTGTCCTCTTCGTTACGCTCAGCCGCAAGCTTTTCTATTAGCGCAACACAGCGGTAACGTGGTTCATAACGATTCTCGTCGAACAAGCAAAGTTCTACTGGCCGGAAAAGCAGCGCTCAGAAGGGCGCTTGGAGCCATTGCCTTCCACCTCGTTACAAAGCGTCCGTAACGCAGTGTTACGAGTTCACGGTTCATCCGCCCTACGCACGGCTACCCTTTATGACCAATCCTGTCCCTTACTGTGATTTATCCGCAAAAAGCCTTCTTGCGCGAGCGTAAGCCGCCACTCGCCAGGGGCATCTATCGCCTAAAGCGAACCCAGCCTGTACGCCCACCCGAATAAAAACAGCAGCAACAAGATGGCCAGCAAGGCCCCAAGCCCTAAGGCCACTTTGCTGATCAGCAAACCCAGCCCAACCAGAAAAGCGGTCAGCATCCAAATAATAAGTACGGTTTTGACAGGGGCCCGCACGTAAAGCTGATCGAGCCGGTCGTAGGTGTGGTCACGATCGCCGTCAAAAATAGGCTTGCCTCGGCGCCAGCGCCGAATAATGCCCGCCAGCATGTCGAAGATGGGAAAACCCACCATCACCCCAGCAGCCAGAAAAGCAGTAAGGCCCTGGGTTGCGGAATGCATAAGCAGTAAAGCCAACAGATAGCCAATGGAAAGACTGCCGCAATCACCCATAAAACTCTTGGCTTTAGGGTAATTCCACAGCAAAAAACCCGCCAGACTGCCCACCAGCACCAGCGCCAGGGTAGCCTCGAGCTGCAGAGTCCACAGCAAGGCGGCCAGGCCCGCCGCCGAGATCATGGCGCTTCCAGCAGCCAGTCCGTTCATTCCATCAATCAGATTTACCGAGTTGGCCATTACCGGCACCAAAAGCACCCCCAGCGCCAATCCGATCCAACCAAGGCTGCTCCAGAAGTGCAGGCCCAACAACACCCCAGCCACCAACTCAGCCGCCAGGCGAACCTTAGGCGACAGACTGTAGCGGTCGTCGAGGGCACCGGTAAGGGCAATCAGCAGCAAACCCCACAAGGCACCCCCATAGAGGCTACCCGTGTAGCCCCCCCAGAGGGCAATAGCTGCCACGATGCCTACGCCACCAAAGCGCGGTGTGGGCTGGCTGTGAATCTTGATGGCCCCAGGTGCATCCACAATACCTAGGGCTCGAGCCAGAGGAATAGACAAACCCACTAAGAATGCCGATGAGGCAACTACTGCAGGCAATAACCACTTAAGCACATTTCCCTCTCTAGGGCTTTCTCAAGATCAGGACACTTATCCAGCCCGTTGAAGCAATTCCCTTTTTACAAAACCCACCTTCATTGGGGACGCCGCATGCCTGTTACTTGTCCCGCCGCCGCACCGGCCAAGCGGGCAAACTCCTTGGGATCCACTGCACGCGACTGGCCCATCTCATAGGTAATGAGTTTGCGCTTATAGAGATCGGCCAGGCAGGCATCCATGGTGATCATGCCGTACTGGCCACCGGTCTGGATGACGCTGACCAGTTGATGGCTTTTGCCCTCTCGAATGAGCGCTCGCACGGCCGGTGTGGCTATCATGAGTTCATAGGCCAGCACACGACCACCCCCAAAGGCCTTGGGCAAGAGCTGCTGGGTTAGAACGGCCACCAGGTTGTTGGAAAGCTGTACCCGCACCTGCTCCTGCTGTGACTCGGGGAAGACGTCGATAATACGGTCGATGGTCTCGGGAGCGCTGTTGGTGTGCAAAGTACCCATCACCAAATGTCCGGTCTCTGCAGCGGTAATGGCCGCAGCAATGGTTTCGAAGTCGCGCATCTCCCCCACCAGAATCACATCGGGGGCCTGGCGCAGAACCGAGCGCAACGCCTTGTGAAAGCCGTGGGTATCGGAGCCAATTTCGCGCTGGTTGATAATGGAGGACTTGTGACGGTGGAAAAACTCGATGGGGTCTTCGATGGTTACGATATGGCAACGCTTGCGCTCGTTGATATAGTCGATCATGGAGGCCAGGGTGGTGGACTTGCCCGAGCCGGTAGGACCAGTCACCAGCACCAGGCCCCGAGGGCTTAGGGCTATCTCAGCCACGTTTTTCGGCAGGCCCAGCTCCTCAAAGCTTTTGACGTTGGAAGGCACTACCCGCAGCACCGCACCCACGCTGCCGCGCTGCAGGAAGACGTTGACCCGGAAACGCCCTTTACCCGGCAGGCTGAAGGAGAAGTCCAGTTCTTTCTCCTCCTCAAAAACCCGCTGCTGCTTCTCATCCATCAGGGCATAGGCCAGGCGGCGGGTTTCCTGGGGCGTCAGCGGCTCGTACTCGGTGGGGTGGAACTCGCCGTCAATCTTGACCATGGGCGGTAGACCCACCGTGACCACCAGGTCACTGGCGCTACGGTCTACCGCTAGGTTGAGCAGATCTACAATATCCGGGGCTTTGGTGGTCATGGGCATCTCCAATCGTCTTTCCTAGAATACGCCAACCAGGTACCCGGCCATGTTCATATAACCCACCCGCCTCTCTACATCGCCGAGAGGACGAACACCCCCCTGGCCCAGTCCGCATTGAGCTACTTGGCCCCCAGGTACTTGAAGTAACGTTCACGGGTAATCATGCCGTGGACGGTATTCCCATCCGCCACGAAGACAACCTGGTGCTGGCGGAAAAGCGAGCCCAACTCGCTGGCTGCCGTTTGGCCCGAAACCACCGGGGCCTCATCCCAGGGCACCAAAGAGTCGGCAATGCCGATGACCCCTACCGGCTGCCCCTCCTCGACCAGTACAGCAATGCTGCCTTCGAAGGATTGCAGCGCGCCGATGACCGGAACCGCTCGAGCCAGCTTGCGGGCTGAGGTAGGCGCGAAAAGCCCCGCGGAAAGCAGGGTGGTGGTGGTTACGTTAACCGCGCGCTTGGCGATCCACAGGGAAAGGGTAAAGACCAGCAAAAAGGCTAGGCCCTCGAGGATACCGAAGAAATTGAACCCCTCCCAGCCGAACTGGCCCCGGCCTCCCAAGGCCAGATGCATCAACCCAGAAACCACCAGCCCGGCAATTAAAGCCGCTAAATAAGCGATTAGACCAGCAAGGCGTAGATCGCGAACCGTTCGCATTCGCTCCTAGTTTACAGCCTCGAGCCAGCGCAGGTCTTCTTCCTTGTCGATATCCACGCCCACCTCGGCAAAGGGGGTGATGAGCGCCCTGGCTGGCCCCCCAATCATTTGGGAAACCCGGGCCTCCAGACCAGGGATATCGGCCCGGCCCGTGAGTACTCGAAACAACGTACCCCAGCCAATCAGGCTTGCTAGCGCCAACGGTCTTTTGCGCAAAGCTATGGCTCGCCTGAGCAGGGGCAGCGCGGTGAGAAAGACCTGCTTGTCTAGGATGGCTATATTCCCACCCGTAAAAGAACCCTCCCGCACGCGGGCATAGGTGCGGCGCATCCCGGGGAAACGCTGTTCGATGGTGGAGCGGGGAATAATGGTATAAACGAAGCCTGCCTCGGGAGCTTGTTGCAATACCCAGCGCACCGCTTCTACGCTTAGAAAAGGCATATCCCCGGTGGCCACCAAAAGGCGCTCTCCTTTTGCGGCTTGGACACCGGCCTCGAGGTTGGCCAAGAGACTGCTTTGATCAGGCAAAAACACCTTGGGCAAAGGGCGGAGCGGCGCCTGGGGGCCTACTAGGATAATTGCCAACCCCGCCTGATCCAAAGCCTCGAGGGTGTACTCCACCAGAGGGCGCCCCCGGTAAGGTATCCACGCCTTGCTCGCTACCCCATACTTTTGCGCTAGGGGGTCTTGTGCACTGCCCCCAGCCAGCACAATGGCTTCCACGAGGGTAGTCTACCAAGGCACCCTTTACCCAAACCCCACAACCCGCTACTCTGTGGGATGTGGAGGACCTACTCGAACGGCTGGGCAACTACCTGGTCTGGCGCATCGGCAAAGCCGAAGGAGAGGAAGTGCTGGTCGTGCGGGTGGGCCTGGCCAGCGCCACGCCGGAGTTTAGCCAGCTTTCCCGGTTGCGTAATGTGAGCGATGAGGAGATCGAGCAGCTCGCCAGAACCGGGAAACTACGGGTAGAGTGGGTCAGCTAGGGCCCACGGCGTTGTGGGCAGCCTAGGCTAGGTTTATGGTTTTGGAAAAATCGTTCCAACTTCGCTTGGCTGAGCCGCCCGAGCACCTGCTACAGCCCGAGCGGGTCTTTGCCCACAAGCCACCCTTTAAAGCGCTAACCCGCCAAGGCCACACCCTTCAGGGCTACCTAGTTGCCGAGGCCCCGCTGCTGGGGGAGCTGCACTTCCCCTTCCGCAGTCAAATTCATCCCCAGGGCCAAAGGGCCTACCTGGAGGCTCTGCCCCTGCACCAACCCCCAGCCTTCTGGGCCGAGCTGGAGGGCAGTGGCCGCGTGGTGGAGGGGGGAATTGAATACCAGCTCACCCTCCGCATCCACGCCACTTGGCCTCAGGGGGAAAAGTGGGGGGGGCGGGCCTTGGGACGGCTGGCCGAAGCGGCCTTTGAACGCCAGGTAGAGCGTGTACTGGAGCAGCTGATCAAACCTTGAGCAAAGAGCCTATCAGCCCTAAGGGCTCGGGGCATATACTGAGAAGGTCGGAGGTAAAACTGTGGTCGAGGTAAAGTATCTGGGACACTCCGCTCTTCTGATACAAGAGGGTACTACCCGCATCGTGGTCGACCCTTTCCTTAACGGAAATCCTAAAGCCGCGGTCTCTGCCGAAGAGATCGAGGCCGACCTAATCGTGCTTACCCACGCCCACGGCGACCACTACGGCGACAGTGTAGCCCTATCCAAACGCACCGGGGCCCCCATCGTCTCCAACTATGAGATCGCTTCTTACGCCGAGAAGCAAGGGGGCAAAAGCATTGGCATGAATCTGGGAGGCACCTACAAGTTCAAGGGGGGCTGGCTGAAGTGGTTCCCCGCCTGGCATTCCTCCTCGTTCCCCGACGGCACCTACGGGGGGCTGGCCCAGGGCTTCGTTCTACAAATAGGCGGGAAGCACATTTACGTAGCCGGCGATACGGCGCTTTTCAGCGATATGACCCTGGTCGCCCCCTACAGCATAGACCTGGCCGTTCTGCCTATCGGGGATCACTTCACCATGGGGCCCGACGATGCCCTCGAGGCCCTTCAGCTCACCAAAGCTAAGCAGGTGCTGCCCGTCCACTACAACACCTTCCCCCCAATTGCCCAAGACGGGGACGCCTTCGTTCAGCGGGCCGGTCTGTTGGGGGTAGGAGGGAAGGCCCTGAAGCCAGGGGAAAGTTTAACCCTTTTGTAACGCTCTTTATGTGGTAATAATCACGGCCTCCATTCGCTTTTGCGAGCAAAGGATGCCGTGGTATGCTCGGCAAAGCTGTGGTTGGGAAGAACGGCCCCTCGAGTACTGGAGTGAGAACCCCCATGGACTACCGTCGACTGACCCGCCAAAACTTCAGGCTAGAGATGCTGCTGGGCCTGGGGCGGTCGGCACAGGTGTACCTGGCCCAGGCCCCCGATGGCACTAAGGTAGCCCTCAAGGTTCCACGTCGCGAGGTGCGGGAAAACCGTGCCCTGACCGAACGTTTTGCTCAGGAGGTAGCCCTTTCCCTTAGTCTCCAGCACCCCAACCTGGTGCGGGGCCTGGCGGGCCGCCCGGAAGGGGAAGGGGCTTTCTTGGCCCTGGAATACTTTGAGGAGGGCACCCTCGAGGACAGGCTCAAACAAGGCCCCCTTGGCCGCGAGGTAGCCCTGGAGTGCCTGTGCCAGATTGCCGAGGCCCTCATCTATCTGCACGACCACGGCATCGTACACCAAGACGTCAAGCCTTCCAACATCTTTATCGCCGGGAATCAGTTTAAGTTAGGCGATTTTGGGGTAGCCAAGACCCGCGAGAATCCCAAGCCCCTCGAGCGCGCCGGCAGCCCCTTCTATATGGCCCCGGAGCTGTTCTTGGGCGAGCAGGCCACCCCCGCCTCCGACGCTTACTCCTTTGGGATACTGGCCTTCGAGCTTTTGGTGGGCAAACGCCCCTTTGTCGGCGAGGCGTTGGAAGACCTTAGCCACGCCCACCTACACCGGATACCCCCTGCCACCAACCTGCCCCCCCAGCTCGACCGGATCGTGCGCAACCTCCTGGCCAAAGACCCAGTCATCCGCGCAAACCTGAAGGCTTTCCTCCAGACGGTGCGCGGCGCACCATCCCGCAAGCCCGAAAGCAACAAAAACCCCGCACCAGGGAAACCCCCCAGACGGAAAAGCCTGCTGGACTTCTTCCGCAAGCGGTGAAGCGCATCAGGCGCACTCCACGCTCACGGCGTTGAGTAGGGTCATGTCATCGTCTGTAAGACGGAGCCGTAGGGCCCCCGCGCTATCCTTGGCCTGCCGGGCGTTTTTGGCCCCAGGAATGGGCAGGGCTCCCTTCTGAATGCACCAGCGCAGGGCCACCTGGGCCGGCGTAGCGTGGTGTCTTTGGGCGATAACCTCGAGGGCCTGCAGAATGGTGGGTATGCTGTCTTTACGCGCTAGGTAACGTCGGGCCCGGTAGCGACCTGGAGGGGGGTTTTCCAGGCTGTATTTTCCGGTCAGCCAGCCCATCGCCAAAGGGCTGTAGGCCATAGGCACGATACCTTCCAAAAGCATATCCCGTAGCAGACCCGAACGCTCGGGGCCACGTTCGAGCAAGTGGTACTCGATCTGGTTGACCGATAGGGGCACCCGGTGCTTGGCCAGTACCTGGGCGACCCGCTCGAGCTGGGATAGAGTGTGGTTGGAAACCCCTACTGCCCGGGCCAGCCCCTGCTCATAGGCCTCGGCCAGCGACTCGGCCCACCGCTCGAGGGGCACCGGCCGCCAGGGCCAGTGCAACAGGTAAAGGTCAACCGCCGGCATCTGCAAGCGCTCGAGGCTCTTTCGCAAAGCAACCAGTAGGCTCTTGCGGGAAAGGCGCCAGGGATAGGGAAACATCTTGCTGATGACCATAGGCTTAGGCTCGTGGGTATGGTAGTACTGGCCCAGGAGCTTTTCCGAAAAGCCAAACCCATAGACCTCGGCCGTATCAAAAAGTCGCACCCCAGCCTGAAGCGCGGCTTGGTAAGCCGCTAGAGTGTCGTCTTGTTGGTAGCCTTTACCGTAACCCCAAATCAGCCGATCCCCCCACTGCCAAGTCCCAATGCCCAAAGGAGGAACGGGCAACAACCCCTTCATCTGAATGTACTCACCCATACCCATTCCCTAGCGAAGAAGTAAAAAATCTGCGAACCCCTACTTTGCGCCAGTAGTCTACACCAGCCTAAGCCCTTAGAGGGTAGGTTCAGCCTACTTCCCTAAAAGCCCGTATCCGTGGTTTGCAGGGCACTTATTAACGGGTCACCTCGAGGTAGGCATCCTGCAAGCGCTCCACAATGACCTCGAGGCCCTTCTCAATGGCTCGGTCTAGGTTGTCCGCGGCGATAAGGGGCACCCCGGCCCCCTTGGCCAGCTCTACCAGGTGCTCTTGAATCAGGCGAATCTGCTCGAAGTGCTGCGCATAAACCCGGCTCGAGCGCGAGCCTTGAGTTTCCCGCTCGCGCAGGGCAAAGCGGTCACGGTGCAGGTTCTCGTCCTCGAGAACCAACATCATGGGAATCTGTATAACCTCGCTTTGGTACTGGTGCGACATATACCCCGGCACCACATGCACCCCCTCCACCACCAGCGAGGTTTTTTCCTGGGCGCTCCGCTCCTGAATAGCCCGTAGCCCCACCGCTACCCGGGAGACCTGGTCACGAAAACCTTGCATCACCAAAGCTGGGTTGGGCTGGTCGGTGTAAGGGGTGGCCAGGGCCTGCCAGGAGTTAAAGCTACTGGTGTGCAGCGTGGGCAACAGATCCTTGGGGATGGTGGCCCGCAGGATCTCCCGAACCGCATCGGTGGAAATCATGCGGGTAATGCCCAATCGGTAGGCCAGCGCCGAGGCCAGTACGCTCTTACCTACCCCCGCCACTCCGCCAATCAGCAGGTGCACCGGCTTTACCGCCCGGCGAACGCTGCGTAGGAGAAGATACCGGCGGGCCACCTCCTCTCCGGCCTCCTCCATTAACTCTTCTGAGACCACACGGCGTAAGTGGTCACGGGTGACCACCGTCGAGCCAGCCTCGCGTAGGCGACGCTCCACATCCCGGGCCAGACGGTAGGCCAAATCCGGCGATAGCCCCACCGCCATCACCGATTGGGCCAGCACGCCTTTGGAGAAAGGCACCCGCGGCTCGCCCTCGGCCTCCTCCACAAAAATCTCCCCTGCCAAAGCCTGCCGCCCCGCGTAGCGCCTACGCGCAGCCGAACCAAAGAGCCTTTCTATCTCAGCCACAATCCGCTTTTCCAGCTCGGCGGAGGCAATCGAACGCACCCCACTTGTGCGCAGCCGATGTTCTACTGAACGGGCGATGGCCTGGGCCTCGCGCATGGAAAACCCCGCATCCTCCAGGCTGCGGGCCAGCACCCCCTTGGAGAAAGGCCGGCGACGGTACCCCTCCTTGACCACAATGTCTTCGAAGGCCTGGGTCTGGCCCCGCAACTTCTCGGCCAGCTCGAGGCCGAAGTACTTCTCTACCTCCTGAATCAGCATTTTTTTGAGGGCTCGGGCAGAAATTTCCGGTCTCTTGCGGCTTTTGAGCTGCTCCTCGATGCTGTGGGCCACCGACAAAGCCGGCTCCATCTCAAGCCCTGCCATCATCATGGATTCCACCAATAACCCTTTAGAAAAAGGCCAGCGAAAGCCGCCAGGGGATTTGATGTAGACCTCGCGCACAGGTCCATCGTACTGCAAAAGCGTTTGACACTCTTTCGGGCAAATGCTAACCTAGCTTTTGCTTAGGCTACTGGCGCGGCGCTGTAGCCAAGTGGTAAGGCAGAGGTCTGCAAAACCTCCATTCACCGGTTCGAATCCGGTCAGCGCCTCCAAAACATTGCCCTTGGGCGCGTAGCTCAGATGGCTAGAGCACTACCTTGACACGGTAGGGGTCGTTGGTTCGAGTCCAATCGCGCCCACCACGTCCAGACGAGAAACCCCCGTTATGCAAAGACTACATAACGGGGGTTTAGTGCAATACCTCAGTTCAAGACTCGGGGGATAGGGCCCAGCAGCTCGCTCAGGGGCAGGGCTACCTCCTCCGGCGCCCAGTGGGTAGATACAGGGTCTGGGTTCCTGACCCGCAGGTAACACCCCACAGGGGGAGGGTCAGGCCCCTTTCGCTTACCGCTGGAGCAGGGTCAGGGTGTAACTGTAGGTACGGCTCTGCCCGGGGGGCAGGGTAAAGCGCAGGCGGTAGCCCTCCGGTATGCGCTCGAGGCCCTCTCCCTCCAGGGTGAAGGGCTGGGGCATCCGCTCCTGGATTTCAACTTCAACGGGATAAGCCTTGGGGTTGCGAATACGGGTGGTCACGCGGAAGCGGTTGCGGGCTTGTTGTTCTACCTGCCGTGTGGCCCGGCCCTCGGGGTCGGGGCCCAGCAGTAAAGCAACCGGGTAGCTTTTGGCCGTGTCCCCCATGCTGGCCTGCCCTACAAACACCTCCTGCTGGCGGACGCTCACCACACCCGCAGCCAGGTTCTCGGGTGCGGTGAAGCGGAAGCCCCGCATAAAGGCTAGTTCCCGCTCCGCACTGAAGGCTGCCTGCAAACGCCAGAGATAAGCGGGTTGTACTCGAGCCCGCACAAAGGGCACTTCGGTGAGGCCAGGCCCTAGAACCAAGTCACCCAACAGCCTGTAGCGGTAAGTCCCCGCTGCCTCCCCTACAAACGCCGCTTCATCCGCATCCGCAGCAGGAGGGGCCTGCAGCATTCGGGCTTCAGGGCGGGAAACCAGCCCACCGTAAACGCCTGCAAGTAGGGGCACACGGCCCGCTACTAGCTCCACGCGGCCTAGCCGGAGGGTTTGGCCCAGGCGGTTTTCCAGGGTAGCCCAGCCGACCAGCTCACCATCGTCCAGGGTGTAGTGCAGGCTCCAGGTGAGGCCCCGGGTCAGGTAGGCCAGGGTAGCAGCACCCGCCCCCTGATAGCGGAAAACAACCCTGGGGCCAGGGGGGTTAAATCCGCTTGTATCGGGGTAGGCTACCGTTCCAGGCAGCCCCACCAAGTAGCGCCCCTCGTAGAGGTACAGGTTCTGCTCTGCGCTTACCAAAACAGCCCTGCGCCACTCTCCCTCCCAGTAAAACTGCACCTCCTTGCCCACGTAAGCCGCCAGAACATTGGGCTGCGCCGGAGACTCTATCTGACGGGAGCGCTCGGCAACCCCCAGCATCCGCAAGGTGCCTGGCACCAGGCTTTGAAACAAGACTTCGCTAGGTTCCCAAACCCACTCCGCAGGAGGGAGATTTAGTGGCTGGCGCAGCTCGGCAAAACCCCTATAAACGGTGGCTTCCTGGGCCAAAGCAGCCCCCAAGAGCAACATAGCTCCCATCCAGAGCGGTTTCAGCATGGGCCTAGTAAACCACCCTGGTGCTTCTTGCAGGTGAGAAACGGTTTATTTTAGCTTTAGGGAGCGAGATGAATCGAATAGTTTACAAATTTTATCATTTATGCTAGTTTGTCCCCATTCGGGCTTCTGCCCGAAAGGAGGTGGGATAGGTTTATGACCTCTACAGGCGCAGTTATCTGGTTCACTGGCCTTTCTGGCGCAGGCAAAACCACCTTGGCCCGAGCCCTCGAGGTCTGCTTATATGAGGCCGGGCACAGGGTTGAACACCTGGACGGAGACGCCGTACGCGAGCACCTTTCCAAAGGGCTGGGCTTTAGCCGGGAAGACCGCGATACCAACGTGCGGCGGATCGGCTTTGTAGCCAATCTGCTGGCCAAGCATGGCGTCATCGTGCTGGTCAGTGCCATTAGCCCCTACCGCGCCACCCGCCAGGAGGTACTGTCCCAAGCCCCGCGGAAGCTCGAGGTTTTCGTGGACGCACCTTTAGAGGTTCTGACCCAACGCGACGTCAAAGGGCTCTACGCCAAAGCCCTACGGGGGGAAATACCCCAGTTCACCGGCATTTCCGACCCCTATGAACCCCCCCTCCTCCCCGACGTGCACCTACGCACCGATCAACAAAGCCTACAAGAGTGCCTGGAGGTGCTTTTACAGGCAGCTGAGCGAATTGGAATCCGTACCCGGGTGAGGGCATGAACTGGAAGGCTGAAACCGATCCCCGGGTGGTCATCGCCTGGGCCCTCGAGCATTACCCTGGCCTACTGATGACCAGCGCCTTCAACCTGAACGGGGTGGTGCTCCTCGAGCTGGCTGCTCAAGCCGGTTACCGGGGGGAGGTGGTCTTCGTAGACACCGGCTATCACTTCCCCGAAACCCTACAAACCCGTGACCGCTTGCAAGAGCGCTATCCCCAAATGCACTTCGTAACCCTGAAGGCCAATCTACCCGAGGAAGCCTGGGGTAAGGAACGCTACCGCACCGACCCCGATGGTTGCTGTGCAGCGCGTAAAGTAGCCCCGCTACGTGCTTACCTGGCTCAGAAAAACCCCCCAGCCCTGCTCAACGCTCGCAGCCGCGACCAAGCCAAAACCCGTGCCCACTTGGGCTTCCTCGAGCCAGGAGAACGGCTGCGTATCAATCCTTTGGCCTTCTGGGATCGCCCGGCCCTCGAGGCCTTTGCCAAAGCCCACAATCTTCCGGTAAACCCCCTGTACTGGTCTGGTTTCTTTAGCATTGGCTGCTGGCCCTGCACCCGTGCTGTGCGCCCTGGTGAGGAGGTTCGAGCGGGCCGCTGGGCAGGCAGGGGCAAAACCGAATGTGGGTTGTGGGAAGGCGACCAAGCGCTATAGGAGTTTTTTTATGGCTTCAAACCTTACAAAACTTATAAGCTATGCCCCCCCCTCTCCCCATGGCGGCAACCTGATAGAGCGTGTTCTACCGGAGGAGGAAGCCCAAGCCTACACCCACCTACCCGCCATTGTGCTCTCCGCGCGGAGCTATGCCGACCTCGAGCTCATCGCCACCGGGGTTTACTCTCCCCTAGATGGCTTTATGGGCCAGGCCGATTACCGCAGCGTAGTGGAACACATGCGGTTGCAAAACGGTCTGCCCTGGAGTCTGCCCATCACTTTGGGTATCAGGGCCGATGAGGCCAAAGCGCTTCAGGGTAAGGTGCGCCTGGTCTGGCAAGGGCGAAACGTGGGCTTGCTGCAAATCGAGGAAAAATATATACCCGACCGCCACAAAGAGGCCCTCGAGGTCTACCGTACCACCGACCCGGCCCATCCTGGGGTGGCTGCCCTTCTGCAACAGGGAGAGGTTAATCTGGCTGGGCCCGTCTGGCTGTTTGGCCTGTCCCGTGGGGCCTTCCCCGAACACCATTACACCCCAAGCGAAACCCGCGGCCTCTTTGCCCAGCGGGGCTGGCAAACAGTGGTGGGCTTCCAAACCCGCAACCCCATCCACCGGGCCCATGAGTACCTGCATAAGGTGGCTTTAGAACAGGTAGATGGGCTGTTCCTTAACCCATTGGTTGGCAGCACCAAGGAAGACGATATCCCCGCCTCCGTACGCATGCAGGCCTACCGGGTACTTTTAGAAAACTACTACCCCAAAGAACGGGTGCTGTTGGGGGTCTATCCTGCCGCCATGCGCTACGCCGGGCCACGAGAAGCCATCCTACACGCCATCAGCCGCAAAAACTATGGTTGCACCCATTTCATTGTGGGCCGCGATCATGCCGGGGTAGGTTCCTACTATGGCCCCTACGAGGCTCAGGAAATCTTCTCGGCCTTCCGACCAGAGGAGATCGGCATTCACATCCTCAAGTTCGAGCACACCTACTACTGCACCCGATGCGCCTCGATTGTCTCCCCCCGTACCTGTCCCCACCCTCCCCTGCACCACCTGGTGCTTTCCGGAACCAAGGTACGCACGTTGTTGCGCCAGGGGGCCCCCCTGCCTTCGGAGTTCACCCGGCCTGAGGTAGCTGAGGTGCTACGCCAAGCCTACCAGGAGGTAGAGACATGAGCGAGGTGCTCATCGGCTTCTTTATCGCCCTCACCATCGGGCTGACCGGGGTTGGAGGAGGCACCATCACCGCTCCGGTGCTTATTCTGTTCCTGGGTCTCCCGCCAGAGGTAGCGGTAGGCACTGCTTTGCTGTTTTCTTTTATTGCCAAGGTGCCGGCTGGCGCCATCTACTGGGCCCGCGGCCTGGTGGAGCCTCGAGCCTTGGGCCTACTGCTGCTGGGAGGAATACCCGCTGTGGTGGCTGGCAGCCTGTTACTCAACCAGCTCAAGAGCCAAAAAGATCTGGTTCTGGCGGTCATCGGAGCCACCATCATAATCGTAGCGTTGTTCAACCTGCTGCTAACCCACCGCTTTTCCCCCCGGCGGTTTCCCCCCTGGGCGATAGTCTCGCTGGCAGGGTTCATTGGCCTCGAGGTGGGCTTCTCTTCGGCGGGAGCCGGGGCCCTGGGCACGCTGTTGCTGCTAAATGGTACCCGGCTAGCCGCACAAAAAGTAGTGGGCACCGACATCTGGTTTGGGCTGGCCCTATCTGGCATCGGGGGTGGACTACACGCTGCGCTGGGCCAGACCGATGGGCCCCTGCTTCTAAAGCTAGCCCTAGGCGGCCTGCTGGGCTCGGTCAGCGGTGCCTTTCTAGCCCAACGGCTTAGTCAGCGCCCCTTCCGAATAGGGCTATTGCTGTGGCTGGTGTTCATCGGGGGAAACCTGATTTACCGCAGCATTCCCAACCTGGTGAGGTAAGGATGGGCTACTTTCCCATAATGCTCGACCTGCACGACAAGAAGGTGCTCTTCATAGGCGGGGGCTTTGAAACGGAGAGCAAGGTACTTCGGCTGCTGGAAGCGGGGGCCCTAGTGACGTTGCTCTCCCCTCTGGCCCACCCTGCCCTAGAAGCCCCCCCCGCCCCGGAGCGGCTGACCTGGCTGCGGCGAGGCTACCAGCAAGGCGACCTGGCGGGCTTCCAGCTCTGCTTCGCCCACCCCCCCGACCGTTCGCTCAACACGCTCATCGCCCAGGAGGCTCGTGAACGGGAGGTGTGGCTCAACGCGGTGGATGACCCAGCCCACTGCGACTTCATCCTGCCCGCCGTGCATCAGCAAGGCGATCTGCTTATCGCCATCTCCACCAGCGGGGTAGCCCCGGCCCTAGGGGTGCGCATCCGGCAAAGGCTGGCCCAGGAGTATGGCCCGGCCTACGCCGAGTACCTCCGGCTCCTGCGAACCTTCCGCCCCCTGGTGCAGCAAACCTACCCCCACGACTTCGAGGCCCGCAAGGCCGCCTGGTACCGCCTGGTGGACAGCCCAGCCCTGGAGCACCTAGCCCAGGGGGAGGTGGAAACTGCCCGACAGCGGCTGCTCGAGGCCCTCCATAACCAGGCTACGCCGGAGGTGGCCTTGTGAAACGGGGCAGGGTGTACCTGGTAGGGGCCGGCCCAGGTGACCCTGAGCTGCTAACCCTCCGGGCCCTACAGGTGTTGCAGGAAGCCGAGGTGGTGCTCTACGACCGCCTGGTCAGCCCCGCAGTGCTGGAGCTAATCCACCCCCTGGCCGAACGGGTCTACGTGGGCAAGGAACCCGGTGAGCAAAGCGGAGTGCAGCAGCGCATCTTCCAGCTACTGCTCCACTACGCCCACTCCGGGCACAGGGTGGTTCGGCTCAAAGGGGGCGATCCCATGGTCTACGGCCGTGGGGGGGAGGAGTGGCTGTTTCTGGCCCAGCAAGGCATCGAGGTTGAGTTAGTGCCTGGCCTCAGCGCTGCCCTGGCCCTACCCGGCCTAGCCGGCATCCCCCTCACCTTGCGCGGGGTAGCCAGAGGGTTTGCGGTGATCTCGGGGCATACCCAAGACGGGGTTCTGCCCGATCTCACCGCATACGCCCGGGTGGACACCCTGGTGGTGCTGATGGGGGTGGCGGGGCGGGCCCAGATCGCCCAAAATCTCATCAAGGTCGGGCGAAACCCCGAAGAACCGAGCGCCTTCATCGAAAAGGGGGCCACCCCTGAAGAACGGGTGGTGCTGTCCTCCCTAGA
>NZ_AUHY01000050.1 GCF_000423425.1 Meiothermus rufus DSM 22234
GAGCTGGTACGAGGCCAAGGCGTCCATTGTTCGCGAGGCAATACGAAGTTATCTCGCCCATCCCCTCCACATCCTTCAGCCAACTGCGTAAGTCCTAGCAAAATAAACCTCACCGTAGGCCAAGCAACTTTTGTCTAGTTTTTGTACCTCTCTCGTGTAAGTAGGTTCTGGATGCAGCCGCAAGTTATTGGCCTGCTCTGGTATTTATGTAGGGCCAGGGATCGGTAGCCAGGCCGTAGCGGTAAACCGTGTAGTGCAGGTGAGGGCCGGTGGAGCGCCCGGTGGAGCCCACCGCGCCAATCAGACGGCCCTGCTCCACGGGCTGGCCCCGCTCCACATAGGCCGCGGAAAGGTGGCCGTACAGGGTGTGCAGGCCGTTGTTGTGGTCGATAAGTACCATCAGCCCAAAGACCGGGTTCCAGCCCATCTGACTCACCGTGCCAGCGGCGGTGGCATAGACCGGGGTGCCTTCGGGGGCGGCTAGGTCTATGCCGTTGTGGAACTCGTATCCGAGGCCAAAGGGGTTGGGGCGGTAGCCAAAAGGGGAGGTGAGGCGGGTTTCGCTGTGCAGGGGAAGGCCAGTTGGAATAAGACGGGTAGGGTCGGGGAGGGGACGCTGCACCAGGCGGCCCGGACGGGGGTCGGGCGGCAGGGGGTGCTCGAAAGCCGTGGCGGTGGCCTCGAGTTCGGTGGCGAGGTGTTCGACCTGGGCCCGCAGGCTAAGGAGCAGGTTGCCCAGCGCAATGGGTTCACCGGCGCCCCGGGGGGTGTTTTCCGCTGGAGCCGGGAGGGGGTCGGAAGGGAGGACTTCGGGAACCAGGCGGATTTTGGGCAGCCCGGCCTTGGCCCGTAGGCGGTTGACCTCGGCCTCCAGAATCTGCAGGCTTTGTTGAAGCTGTAGGGCCTCGAGGTTGTAGGCTTGGTTGCGGCTTTTTTCCGCCTCGAGTTCCAGGGCTAGCCGGTGGGCCTGATGTTGCAGCTGGGCTAGCTGGCTCTTCTCGCGGGCACTTTTATCCCAGAGCAGCAACACCAATGCAACCACCGCAATCGGTAGAAGCGCCACGACCCAAAGCGGCACCATTACGGGAGCAGCCAGGGGATGAGGTTCTCGCGGCATGCTTCCCCAAGCCTACTCCAGGGGCTAGCTTAGCCCAGTGATGGCTGACCCAAGCCCCGGTTTTAGCTGTTGGCCCGGGTGCTTTGGGGCAGGGCCCGGGGTTCGCCGGTTTGGCTGCGCCCAATGAAAACCGCCCCCGCTTCGACATCGAGCGAGATCGCCCGCACATCTCCTTCCACCCGTGCGCTTTTGGTAATGTGCAGCTTGCCGCTGGCCACAATCTGGGCGCTGATCTGGCCATGCACGATAATGTTGTGCGCCCTAACCTGCTCGCCCTCAATCTGGGCGTTGGGGCCCACCTCGAGGTCGCCCTCCACCACCACCGAGCCTTTGACCTTCCCGTCGATGCGGGCGCTACCACTGGTTTTAAGGTTGCCTTCAATCTCGCTACCCTCGCTCAGGTAGGTGAGGGTTGCCGGACTGGGTCTGCGTCCACCGAGCACCACCATAGTTCACGCTCCAAACCAACGGCTCCATCATAAGGGGTAGGTTTCAGTCCAGGTACCCCAGGGGGTTTACCTCGCTGCCCCGGCGGAAAACCGTGTAGTGTAGGTGAGGGCCGGTAGAGCGGCCTGTGGAGCCCACGGTGCCCACCCGCGCGCCGCGCTCGAGGCGCTGCCCTACCCGAACCGAGATGGAGGACAGATGGCCGTAGAGGGTGCGGTAGCCGTAGCCGTGATCTACCACCACTGCCAGGCCATAGGGCCCCTTCCAGCCTGCCTCCACCACCACCCCAGCCCCGGTTACCCGCACCGGGGTGCCATAGGCGGCAGAGAAGTCGATGCCGTTGTGGAACTCGAACCCCCAGCCAAAAGGGTTACGGCGGTAGCCAAAGTGGGAGGTAATGCGGGCTAAACCCCGGATGGGGTAGCCATAGGGCATGGCGGCCTCCCGTCGCAGGGTTTCCTGCAGAGCAGGGGAGACCTCGCTGAGCTTCTGGCTGAGGGCCTCGATCTGTTGGCCTGCGTACTCTAGGGCGTTCTCTAGAGAAGCCGTTCCTGCACCCCCCGCTGGTTCGGGCACGGCCCCCCGTTCTTTGGCCCTATCCGGCGCTGGGCTGCGGGTGGGTACCAGTTTGATTTTGGGCATACCAGCCCGTTCGCGCAGGGTGTTGATCTCCTGCTCCAGTACCTGTAGCTGCTTGAAGAGGCTTTGGGCGTCCTGGCTTAGGGCGTTGTTGCGCTCGCGCTCGAGGGCTAGTTGGTTGTTTAGGCTGCGGGCCTGCTCGGAAAGCCGAAGCAACTGAAGCTGCAGATGGCGCATCTCAGCGGTGCGCTGCCAGAGCCAGAGGTTCAGCCCGCTCCACCCCAGCAAAAGCACGACCACCGCCAGCGGAACCCAGGCCGGTAAGGAAAAGGTTCTGGGCGCGCTACCGGTGCGGGCCAGCCAAAGGGTGTAGCGCACGGGGTGGCGGCGGGGCGACATTCGGTGTCTTAAGTAACGCAGGGCCAGCCTAAAAGTCAAGACATTTTAATCTTCGCCGCTGTTTTTCTCATGCAAGCCACTGGCCGATAGCCCTTTGTGGGAGGAACAAAGGGCCCCTGCTGGGGGGATGAAAATGAGAAGCAGGGCTTGGCCCGAACCGCGTTACATGAAGCCCTGACCTGGGCAGGCTCAGGCGAAGCGCTCGGCCACGGCTAGGGCCACCTCAACGGCCCTTTGCACGGCCTGATCTTTGGCCTCGAGGATGGGTTTTTCAGCTTTGGTGCGCTGGGCGATTACCCCACAGATACAGGCTGCGGCGAAGCCATACACGTTGCCCATTTTGAACAGGGTACCCGCCTCCATCTCGTAGTTGATGACCCCCAGCCGGCGGTACTCCTCGGTGATGCCTTGCAAGAAGCGCAACAGGTGGGGGTTGGCCGAGTCGGTGCGCTCCTGCCCTTCGTAGAAGGTGTCCACCGAGGCGGTGATGCCCAGGGCGTAGGGGATACCCAGACGTTGGGCAGCCTCAACCAGGGCCACGGTGAGGAAGGGGTCGGCACTGGCGGGGTACTCGGGTGGGGCAATGTCGTTGGCGGCTCCCTGACGGCACAGAGCAGCTTTGGAGATGGCTACGCTGCCTAGGGTTAGGCTTTCCTGGATGGAACCGCAGGTACCTACCCGGATGATGGTGCGGATGCCCACCTGCACAAGTTCGTTGACCACAATGCTCAGGCTGGGAGCCCCCATCCCGCTGGTGGCGGAAAGGACCGGTCGGCCATTGGGCAAAAGGCCCAAGTAGCTGTTTAGTCCGCGGTTTTCCGACAGCGCCCGAACCTGCGTCAGCCGGGTATGGGCGATCTGGGCGGCGCGGTGGGGGTCGCCACTGAGAAGGGCTAGGGTGGGTGGGGGGCTGCCTAGGTCTTCGGGGCCGAAGCCGATGTGATAGAGCCTTGCCATGGGTTCATTATGCCCCAGCAGGGGCAGGCAGGGTGATCTTCCCCGCCAGGGCATTTTTTTGGGCTCCGGTCACCTGAGCGAGGGTATTGGGCTGCTCTAGGTAGCGCAGGTACCCCAGCACCGCAAAGCACAAAGCCTCCCGGTGTTTGGCGTGCAGACCTCGCTCCTCGAAGGTGTAAACCGTCACCGGCAAGAGGGCTTTCAGGCGCCGCATCAGGGTGGTGTTGTAGGCTCCACCGCCGGCCACCCAGACCTCATCTAGCCCCTTCGGGAGGATGAAATCCCGGTAAGCCTGGGCGATGGAGCGGGCGGTGAGCTCGGTGAGGCTGGCTAGCAGGTCTGGGGGGGATACCGTCTGGGTGCCCTCGAGGTGCTCCAGGCGCCAGACCTCGCGGCCAGTGGACTTAGGCGGTCTACGGTGGAAGTAGGGGTGGGTCAGCCAGCGCTCGAGCAGACCGGGGTGGGGCTTTCCGCTTGCGGCTATCTGTCCTCCGCTGTCCTGGGATAGCCCCAGGTGGCCTGCGGCCTCGTCGAGCAGGCAGTTGCCGGGGCCGGTGTCGAAGGCCAGGACTTTGGCGGGGTCTAAGTCGGCGGGCAGGTAGGTCAGGTTGGAGATACCCCCCAGGTTGTGGATGGCCCGAGCCACACCAGACTGGCCATAGAGCAAAAGATCGGGGTAGGGCACCAAAGGGGCGGCCTCTCCACCTAAAGCCAGGTCGGCGGGGCGAAAGTCCGAAACCACTGGCACCCCCAGAGCCTCCGCCAGGTAGGCCGGCTCGCCGATCTGCAAGGTGGCCTGGGGGGGTTCGTGCCACAGGGTCTGCCCGTGTAGAGCGGCCAGGTCGGCCTGCCCCCGAAACGGCGCGGCGACCTCGGCGTAGAAGCGGCCCAAGGCATGGTGTAGAAGGGCCACCTGGCGGGTAGAAGCCCGGTCTTTGAGAGCCTGCAGAACCTCGAGGCGCAGCCCGGGGGGAAAGCGGGCCTCCCGGTAGGCCCGTACCTGCCAGGTGAGGTGGGGTGGGCGACCCTCGAGGGCTGCCAACACCAGGTCCACCCCATCCGCCGAGGTGCCCGACATCAAGCCCAGAACCCGCATACGCCAAACTCTACCGCTTTCGCTGGCCCTATACACTAAGGCCATGCTGGAAAAAGCCGCGCAAATCGTGGAGCAAGCGGTGACCTCGGGCCGCATTCCTGGGGCAGCTTTGGGCCTGGTCGCTTTGGATGGAACCCTCCAGATGGCCTGTTTTGGCCTTCGGCACCTGCAAAAGCCTGACCCCATCGAGCCCGATACCCTCTTCGACCTAGCCAGCCTGACCAAGGTGCTCTTCACCGTGCCCCAGGGGCTGCGCCTGGTGGAGGAAGGCCGGGCCGACCTAGATGACCCGCTCTCTACGTTTCTGCCCGAGCTGGCCTGGTTGCAGGATAGCCCGCTTCCAAAGCGCACCCTGCGCCAACTACTGACCCATACTGCAGGTCTGCCAGCCTGGGAGGCCCTGTACACCTGGGGTGGGGAGCCCCCTACCCTTAAACAGCGCATCTTGCAGCACCGCTGGGCTTTAGGGCCAGTGGGCGAGGTGGTCTACTCCGATATCGGCTACATCCTGCTGGGGCTGGTATTGGAACGGGTGCGGGGGCAGGCCTTAGCCACCTTTGCCCTACCGGAAGGCTTCTGCTTTAACCCCTCTCGTCCGGAGGCGTGCGCCGCCACGGAGGAGGACCCTTGGCGGGGCCGAATTTTGCAAGGAGAAGTGCACGACGAAAACAGCTTTGCCTTAGGGGGGGCCGCGGGGCACGCCGGGCTGTTTGGCAGCCTGCAAGGGGTGCTGGCCTATGCCCAGGCCCTGATGAGGGGGGAGGTGCTCTCCAAAGCGGCTCTGGCCGAGATGCGTCGCCCACAGCAGGGCGTGTGGGCTTTGGGTTGGCAGCTTGCCCACCCTGGGTTTAGCGGGGGGAGCTTGTGCAGCCGTCAGACCCTGGGGCACACCGGGTTTACCGGCACTGGCCTCTGGCTAGACTTTGAACGGGGGTATGCCTGGGCTTTGCTGACCCACCGGGTGCACCCCAGCCGGCATCGGGAAAGCGGTATCCAGGAGCTGCGCCGGGCGGTGGGGAACACTATTGCCGCTGCTTGGAGGGGGTAAGCCCCGTGTCACTCTGGGGCCTGGTCGAGGGGGGCGTTCTCAAGTACCCCTCGCCAGAGCAGCGCTATTACCGGCAAGGCCACCACTCCCAGTAGCAGCAACGAGAGCACACCTTCCACAAAACCAGGCTAACCAACCTAGGTCAGGCTGGGGTCATCCCTTGTTGCGACGGTGGCCCGTGGGCGGTATCAGCGGGTTTCTTCCTGGCTGGGGTTTTGACCGCGCGAATGGGCCCGGATGCCAGCCTCGAAGTCGATTTCCATGGGGGGTCGGTCGTCCATTTCCACAAAGACCGAGGGGTGGCGTGGCAGAGAGGGGGAGTTCCTGGGTTGATGGGCCTGTTGGCTGAGGTAGTAGAAGGCCGCCCCTACCAGCCACGCCAGCCCTAGAAGAACCGCCACCCATAGCCAGGACATACTGCCTTAATGCTACCCTACCCAAGCCGCTTCAGATGACCTCGCGGAAGCCAATATACTCGGCCCGGGCTTGCAGTTCCCGTTTCAGCAAGGCGTGCTCGGGCTTGTCCAGGTAAGGGTCGGCCTCGAGGATGGCCTGGGCTAAAGCCCGGCTTTTCTCGATAATCTCCTGGTCGGAGGCCAGGTCGCCCAGCCGTAGGTCGGGCATGCCCGACTGGCGCAGCCCCCTAAGCTCACCCGGGCCACGCAGTTTGAGGTCTTGCTCGGCGATGTAAAACCCATCGGTGGATGCCTCGATAACCCGCAGCCGATTCAGGGTGCGCTTGGAGGTCTCGCCAGCGATTAGGATGCAGTAGGAGGCCAGCCCTCCCCGGCCTACCCGCCCGCGGAGTTGGTGAAGCTGGGCTAGGCCGAAACGCTCGGCGTTTTCAATGATCATCAGGGTGGCCCGGGGAATATCCACCCCCACCTCGATGACCGTGGTCGAGACCAGCAGGTCGAAGGCTCCCTGCTTGAAGCGCTCCATTACGGCGTCTTTTTCCTCGGCCTTCATTTTGCCGTGCAGCAGGCCGATGCGCACCTCGGGAAGCAGGTTTTGGAGTTCCTGGACTAGCTGGGTGGCTGCAGCCAGCTCGGCGGTGGCCTCCGATTCGCCCTCCTCGATCATGGGGGTGACCACGAAAACCTGGTGGCCTTTTTGAATCTCCTGCCGGGCGAAGGCGTAGGCCTGGGCGCGGGTTTTCTGGGTGAGGATTTTGGTCTGGATGGGGGTGCGGCCCGGGGGTAGCTCGTCTATCTGGGAGACCTCGAGGTCGCCGTACATGGTCAGGGCCAGCGAGCGAGGGATGGGGGTGGCTGACATGACCAGTACGTCGGGACGCTGGCCTAGTAGCCTGCGGCGCTGCAGGACGCCAAAGCGGTGCTCTTCGTCGATAACGGCCAGGCCTAGGTCGTGGAACGCTACCCCGTCTTGAATCAGGGCGTGGGTGCCCACCACCACCTGGGTTTCGCCGCTTTTCAGGCGCTGTTGCACCTGGCGTTTCTCGCTCGGGCTCATCGAGCCCACCAGCAGATCCACCGAGACCCCCAGGGGGTAGAGGTAGCGGGTTAGATTGTCGAAGTGCTGCTTGGCCAGAATCTCGGTGGGGGCCATCAGGGCGCCTTGGGCCCCGTTTTGTGCGGCGATGTAGAGGGCGGCGGCGGCCACCACGGTCTTGCCCGAGCCCACATCGCCCTGTACCAGGCGGGCCATCTGCCGCTCGGACTGCATGTCGTGCAGGATTTCATCCAATACCCGTTCCTGCGCGCGGGTGAGCGGAAAGGGCAGAACCGCGCGGAAGCGGCTTATCATCTCCGGCTTCACCCGGAAAACCCGTCCCAGCAGGGCTGAGCCGCCGGACTGGATCATCACCTTTAGCTCCAGCAGCAAGAATTCATCGAACTTAAGGCGGTGTAAGGCCTGCTCCAGGGCGTTCTCGCTTTCGGGGAAGTGGGCCTGGTGCAAAGCCCAGGCCAAAGGGGGTAGGCCCAGGCCCTGGCGGTAGGGCTCGAGGGGGTCGGGCACCTTTGGGAAGGTCTCGAGGGCCCGCCAGACCATCCGGCGCAAGAAGGCCTGTCCGATGCCCTCCTTGGCAGGGTAGACCGGTACGATCCGCCCGGTGGAAAGCGACTCCGCTCCTTCATCCTCGAAGTATTCCACCATGAGGGTTACCTGCCCTCCCCGCCGTTGTACCCGGCCCGAGAGCACCAGGCTGGCCCCTTCCGGCATCTGCTTGAGCACCCAAGGCTGGTTAAACCACAGGCCGGTAAACTTCCAGCCCCAAAGGTCCATGAAGCGCACCTGCACCAGCTGAAGCCCCTTTCTGGGCGTCTTGACCAGCTCGCGGCTCAGCACCTTGCCCACCACAGTGGCTTTGGCCCCCTCTTCAACCGTCCGCACGCTTTGCAACACCCGGCGGTCTTCGTAGCGGCGGGGGTAGTGGTGCAATAGATCGCGCAGGGTGCGTAAGCCCAGCTCGGCCAGCTTCTTTCGCCCGCTGGGGCCAGGGGCCAGGGCCTCGAGGGGGGTGTCGAGCTCGAGTTCCTGAGCTTTGGGGGCGGCTGGGGTGGAAGCCTGGGAGGTTGGGGCGCCCAAAAGCCGCAGGGCCTCCTCGAGGCGGGCCCGGCGGGTCGCGGGGTCCATCTGGCGGTAGCCGGCCAGCACCTGGCCTAGTTCGGGGAAGGGGTGCCCCAGATTTTGCAAAAGCCGCTCCAGCCCTCCCGCCACCACCCGGTCGCGCGCCCCATCGGCCAGCTCGCGTTGCAGGGGGCGGAGGAGGCGGGCTTTGAACTCTTCGCGGGTCATAGCCTAGGAGCCTTTGCAGCCTGCTCCGGAAATATTCTAATGGAGCAGGGAAGCCCCAACCTAAAACAGACCTGCCCTGACGCCTGCTTGCTCCGGCAGCCCCGGGCCTCGCGCCTTCGGCTCAGCAAGCCTGGCTTCATTGTTGGTAAAGCCATGATGGCTCTGCTCGTAGCGCGTATACTGGCGGAGTATGGCTTTGGCTCAGGTAGAAACCCTGCCCAACGGACTCATGCTGGCGGTGGAGGAGCGGCCCTGGACCCCTGGGGTGGCTATGCAGCTTCTGCTGCCGGTTGGAGCGGTCAACGACCCCGAGGGGATGGTGGGAGCGGCAGGTTTGCTGGAGGGCTGGCTATGGAAGGGGGCCGGAGGCCGCGACGCCCGGGCGCTGGCCGACGCCTTCGATGCCTTAGGGGTGCGGCGGGCTAGCTCAAGCACCCTCGAGCACACCGCTTTTTCCGCCCAGTTTTTGGCCGATAAGCTACCGGCGGTGCTCTCGCTGTATGCCGATGTGTTGCAGCGCCCCCACCTGCGCGAGGAAACACTAGAGCCGGTGCGCCAGGTGGCCTTGCAGGAGCTGGCCGCTTTGGAGGATCAGCCACCTAAGAAGATGTTCACCGCCTTGCGCCAGGCGGTGTTTGCCAGCCCCCACGGGCGCAACCCCAGCGGGGTAAAGGCCCATCTGGAGACCCTCTCGCCCCAGGCTTTGCAGGATGAGTTTGCCCGGCGTTACGGGCCTAAGGGGGCCATCCTGGTTCTGGTGGGGGGGGTGGACTGGGCCCAGGCTAAGGAGGCCGTTCAGCAGGCCTTCGGCGGGTGGCAGGGGGGCCTGGCCGAGTACCCCCCGGTGGCCCTACAGCCCGTTCAGGCCATCCACCTCGAGCAGGACACCGCCCAGGTGCAGATTGGCCTGATCTATCCCGATCTCCCCCCGGGCCACCCCGAGTTTTACACCGCCCGCCTAGCCGCCCAGGTGCTTTCCGGGGGCAGCAGCAGCCGCTTGTTCACCGAGGTGCGAGAGAAGCGCGGCCTGGTTTACTCGGTCTACGCCACTCCCAACGGGGTCAAGGGCTTTAGCTACCTGGCAGCCTATGCCGGTACCACTCCCGAGCGGGCTTCCCAGACCCTGGCCGTGCTGCAAGAGGAGATTGCCCGGCTGGCCCAGGGGGTAAGCCAGGAGGAGCTCGAGCGTAGCCAGATCGGCCTCAGGGCTGCTTTAGTGATGCAGGATGAGTCGGCCCGCTCGAGGGCGGCTAGCATGGCCCGCGACCTCTACCTGCTGGGGCGGGTGCGTAGTCTGGAGGAAATCGAGGCCCAGATTGCCGCAGTAGACCTTCCCCGCCTCAACCGCTACCTGGCGGCCCACCCCTACCAAAACCCCTGGATGGCGACCTTGGGGCCACGGAAAATCGCCGTATCGCACTAGATTTGGAGCTACCATGACCCAGACCCAGCCTGCTTTGCAATTCAAGCAAGCCACCCTAAAGAACGGCCTTACCGTGATTGCCGAGATCAACCCCCAGGCCAAAAGCGTGGCGCTGGGCTATTTCTGCAAGACCGGTAGCCGCGACGAGACCCCCCAGATCGCCGGAGTGTCGCACTTCCTAGAGCACATGCTCTTCAAGGGTACGGCCAAGCGGGATGCCCTGGCGGTAAACCTGGAGTTCGACCGTATGGGGGCCCAGTACAACGCCTTCACTTCGGAGGAGAACACCGTCTACTACGGGGCGGTGCTGCCGGAGTTTGCTCCCCGGTTGCTCGAGCTCTGGACCGACCTGATGCGTCCGGCCTTGCGCCTGGAGGACTTCGAGACGGAAAAACAGGTCATCCTAGAGGAAATCGCCCTGTACCTGGATCGGCCCAACTTCATGCTTTTCGACTGGGCCCGGGCCCATTACTTTGCCGGGCACCCCTTGGGCCATAGCGTGCTGGGCACGCCCGAGACGATCCGGGCCCTGACCCGCGAGCAGATGACCGAGTACCAGGCCCGGCGCTACGGGGCGGCCAACCTGGTGCTGGCCTTGGCCGGACGGGTGGACTGGGCGGGTACGTTGGAGCAGGTAGCCGCCCTGACCGAGGCCTGGGCCCCTGGCCAGGCTGAGCGGGCCTATCCCCCGGTGCAGCCCGCTACGGGTGAGTGGCGCCAGCCCTACCCCAAGGCCACCCAGGCCTACCTGGCCCTGCTGGCCCCTGGGGTCTCGGCCCAGGACCCCCGGCGCTATGCGGCCCATATCCTGGCCCAGATTCTAGGCGAGGAGGGCAACAGCCGCCTACACTGGGCCCTGACCGACAAGGGGTTGGTGGAATCGGTGAGCGCGGGAACAGATCAGGCTGATCGGGCCGGATTCTTCTACGTGTATGCCCAGACCGACCCAGCCCACGAGGAAGCCGTCAAGGCCATCCTGCGGGCTGAACTGGAGCGGCTCGAGCGGGAAGGGGTGCGGGAGGAAGAGCTAGAGCGAGCCAAGACCAGACTGGCTACCAGCCTGGTCTTCGCTGGCGAGACTCCTATGCAGCGCTTGATGAGCGTGGGGCTCCACTACCTTTACAACCAGGCCTACGAGCCTTTGAGCGAGGTGGCCCGGCGGGTGGCCGCAGTGACCCTGGCCGAGGTCAACGCCCTGCTGGAGGAGCGGCCCTTCAGCCGGAGCTTCCTCTATAGCCTGGTGCCGGCCTAGGTGCGGGGTGAGGGGTGCTGGGTGGCCTTCGGACTCTGGCTGGGGCGGCCTCCTTGCTGCTTCTGGGGGTACAGGCCCAGCTGGCCCCAGCCCCCGGCCCTTTGGAATTGGAGGTGCTCCGGCGAACCAACCAGGTGCGCCTCGAGCAGGGGCTGTCCCCTTTACGCTGGGACCAGCGAGCCTACCAGGCTGCCCAGGCCCATGCCCAGGACATGCTGAAGCGGGGTTATTTTGCTCACCAAAACCCAGAGGGCTTAGGGGCCGCCGAGCGGATGCGCCGGGCTGGGGTGGTGGAGGTGGGCGTGGGGGAGAACCTGGCCCGCTTCGAGGGGTATGCCGATGGGGAGATTCCCCGCCGGGCCTTGGAAGGCTGGCTGCGCAGCCCCGGGCACCGGGCCAACCTGCTCCGGCCGGAATTCACCCACCTAGGGGTGGGTCTGGTGCGGCAGGGGCGGCAGGTGGTGGTGGTGCAAAACTTCCTGGCCCGCCCGTTCGACCCCCAGGTACGCCTGGCCCCGGCCCAGGCGGAGCGTCGGGTGCTGGTGTTGCAGGCCGAGGCTCCGGGCCGGCTAGGTATCTTTGTGGGCGACCAGCTTTATGCCCAGGCCGAGCCGCCTTTACGCTTGCGCCTTGAGCTGCCTCCCCAAGGGGAGGTCAGCTATGCCATCTTCGACGGGCAAGGCGGGTGGCTGGTGCGCCACGGCGAGCGGGGGGTACGGCTGGAGTCGGCCCTCGAGCGAACCCCGGCCCCTGGCTGGCGGGTTTGGCTACGCCTACCGGCGGGCCAGTACGCCCTAGCCGTAGGGGAAACACCCCGCCTGTGGCGGCGCGTGGCTGGGCCCGCCGACCTCGAGCTCGTCCTGCCGGCTAGCCTGGAGGCTTTGTGGTTGGGTCTTTTGCAGGAAAGACAGGTTCAGTACACCCACCGGATACCCCTGCCCCCCCCACCCTGACGGTATGCTGAGCCAGATGGACAGGCCAGAAGCGGTTTTTGTCTATGGTACCCTCAAGCGCGGGGAGCGAAATTTTGCTGTAGCCAAAGAGGCCGGCTGGCTTCGCTCAGTAGAGGCTTACATCGAGGGCTTCCAGCTTTTTCACCTGCCCCGGCAGCGCCGACTGGGCTACAGCTACCCGGCAGTGGTGCCGGGGGAAGGGCGGGTATGGGGGGAGATTCAGTGGTTCGCCGATCTGGAGCGAGCCCTTGATCTGCTGGACGCCCTGGAGGATGAAGGCCGTGAGTACCTGCGCAAGGCCACCCTGGCCTATCCCCTTGCCGAGGCCCCGCCTTGCTGGGTCTGGGTGTATGTTTACCCCAGCCGGCATAGGGTGCAGGCTGCATCGGGCCGCTGGCTGCCTGCAGGGGTCTGGCGGGAGGCAGAAGGGGTAGACTAAGACCGGGCCTGCGCTTATGAAAATTGCCTTTGTTGCTTCTGAGGCCTTTCCCTTTGCTAAGGTGGGAGGGTTGGCCGATGTGTTGGGGAGTCTGCCCCAGGCGCTGAAGACACTGGGGGTAGAGCCCACCATCTTTTTGCCCTGGTACTGGGGCATCCAAGGCTACTATGTGGGCGAGGTGGAGTTTCGCTTCGAAGGGCGGCTCGAGCAAGCGGGTCTAGGCCATGCCGAACACCAAGGTGTACGCTACGTGCTGGTAGGTCTGGGGGATTTTGCCCGGGACCGGCCCTATGGCTACCCCGACGACTTCCGCCGCTTTGTGCGCTTTGCCCTGGCTACCGCCGAGCTTTTGCGCGACTTCGAGATTGTACACGCCCACGACTGGCAGGCCGCCCTGCTGCCCCTTTTGCGCAATCTGGGCTGGTTTAAAGCCCGCACCGTGTACACCATCCACAACCTGGCCTACCAGGGGGTCTGGGGCTCCCAGGATTTCTACGCCTGGACAGGGCTACCGGGCGAGACCTACTACGGGGCTGGCCTCGAGCACCACGGGACGATAAACCTCATGAAAGCGGGCATCGTCAACGCCGACGCCGTCACCACGGTCTCGCCCCGCTACGCCTGGGAGATCACCACCCCTGAGGGGGGAGAGGGGCTGGACGGGGTACTGCGGGCCCACCAACACAAGCTGCGGGGCATTCTGAACGGTCTGGATACCCAGTACTGGAATCCGGCCACCGACCCCTACCTCCCGTACCCTTACCACGCCGACGACCTCTCGGGTAAGGGGCAAAACCGCCGTGCGCTACTGGCCCAGTTTGCCCTGGAAGACCGCCCCACTTTAGGGGTGGTCTCGCGCTTTGCCCATCAGAAAGGCATCGACCTGATTGCTGAGGCCATGGACGGCCTGATGGCTTTGGGGGTCAACCTGGTGGTATTGGGCAGCGGGGAACCCCAGCTCGAGCGCACCTTCACCTGGATGGCCCAGCATCTGCCGGGCCGCCTGGCCTACGTGCAGGGTTACAACGAGGCTTTAGCCCACCACATCTACGCTGGGAGCGACGGCTTCTTAATGCCCTCCCGCTTCGAGCCTTGTGGTCTGGCCCAGCTTATCGCCATGCGCTACGGCACACCACCCATCGTGCGGGCGGTGGGGGGGTTGCTCGATACGGTACGGCACTGGGAGACCGGTTTTATGTTCGACAGCGCCGACGCGGGGGGGGTCTTGCATGGGGTGCGGGAGTTTCTCAAACACCCCGACCGCGAGGCAGTGATCCGCCAGGCTATGCAGCAGGATTTTTCTTGGGATCGTCCGGCAGCGGCCTACCTCGAGCTCTACCGGAGTCTTCTGGGCCACTAGGGGCGGTAGCGGGAGGGGTAGTCCACGATTTTGTCCCACTCGTCGGCGGTGGAGCGGGCCACAAACACTACCAGGTCCTCCTGGCCGATGTTGAAAACCTCGTGAGGGACACCCGGCTTGATGTAGATAAAATCGCCGGCCTGGTTGATTACTTCTTTTTCCAGATTCTCGCCGAAGGTGTGCTTGACTGTGCCCTGCACAACGAAAAGCATTACCTCGAAGCCTTGGTGGATGTGGGCATAGGCGATGCCGCCTGGGGGCACGGTGGCCACATTGATGGACAGGTGGGTACTGCCCGCGTTCTTGCCCGAGAGGCCCTGCTGGTAGAGGATGCCGTTCCAGCTTCGTCTAGGGCCCCCTCCCCGCAGCACGCTGATGCCGCCCAGGTCTTCGACTAGGCCCTCTGAGGGTTGGTTGGTTTTGCTCTGCTCGTCCATACCCCAAATTACCCTATCGGCTAGGGCTCGAGGGCCAGCCGCACCAAGCGATCCAGCAACTCGGGGTAGGCTAGGCCCGAAGCTTGCCAAAGCTTGGGATACATGCTGGTAGGGGTAAAGCCGGGGATGGTATTGAACTCGTTGAGGAAGAGACGGCCCTCCTGGTCTAAGAAAAAATCCACCCGGGCCATACCCCGCACCCCCAGCAGACGGTAGGCGGTGGTGGCCAGGTGTTGGATTTCCTCAGCCAGCGCCGAAGGAATGGCTGCGGGGAGGTGAAGCTGGGCCTTGCCGGGGGTGTACTTGGTCTCGTAGTCGTAGAACTCCGAAGTGTAGGTAATCTCGCCCACTACACTGGCCTGGGCCTGGAGGTTGCCTAGAAGGGCGATCTCGAGTTCCCGTACCCCTTCCAAGCCCTGCTCCACGATGGCTTTTTGATCCCAGAGGAAGGCCTGGGCCAGGGCAGCTTCGGTTTCCTGCTCGGCCCTCACCTTGGAAATGCCTACCGAGGAGCCGGTGTTGGCCGGTTTGATGAAGTAAGGCGGAGGGAAGGGGGGCTTAGCAGCCTCACCCCGGTAAAGGCTAACCCAGGGCACCACCGGGAGGCCGGCTTGGGCCAGCACCCGTTTGCACAGATCCTTGTCCATGCACAGCGCCGAGCTAGCCACCCCGGCTCCCACGTAGGGTAGCCCCAGCAGCTGCAAAAATCCCTGGATAACCCCATCCTCCCCTAGTGGCCCGTGCAAGAGGGGAAAGGCCACGTCGTAGTGCGGCCAGGGAATAGGGGGAGGGAAGGGATGCTGGCCCTTCTGGGCTACTCCCGCCGCTAAAGCCGCATGGGCCGCCTCTCCCAAGAGCCAGCGGCCATCCTTGGCGATTACGGCTAGCTCGGTAGGATGCGGCATGGCCGCCAATACACCCCGTGCCGAAGACAGGGAAACCTCATGCTCGCCAGGGGGGCCTCCGGCAATGAGTAAAATGCGCAAATTGCTCACGATGTGTATTGTCCAATGCGGTAGGCGCTACGTCAAATAGCCTCAAAAAATGCCTCGCCCAGAGAGAGGATGACCGGCCTGGCAGGCAAAACGGTCACCGTCGGCTCAGTCCTCGAGCGCCCAGTCCCTGCGCCACAGCTTGAGTTGCGAGAGGTGCAGGTAGTACGAGGCAAAGCTGCGGTAGGGTGAATGAATCCCCAGGGGATGCCCTCCAGCCCCAGCCCTTGGGCCAGGGCCCGCCGGATGTGGTTCCCCTCCAGGGTTATGTCGGGGTGGATGGCGCCGCGCATCAGCACCACGCCGGGCCGTACCTGGCGCATCTCTAGCAGGGCGCGGCGGGTGCTCGGTTGGGCTGGCGGCAAAGAAAAATCCTCCTCGAGGTGCCCAATGGGCGCTCCCCGAGGGGGATGTCTAGATCAGATTATAGCACAGCCCGCCGCTTTGTTGCGTCGCGGGTCAGCGCAATTTCCCGGGCTCCATTAACCACGTCAGACCAAATGTCCTGTAACAGTGCGGTCTGATCGGGCGGATAGCTTTCGAAAAAGCTCGGGTCACGACGCACCTCGGCGATCACAGCTTCGCGCTCCTCAAGGCTCTCCGACATGGCAGCCTGGGTGAGGAAGCGACGAACTTGCTCGAATCTGAGGTTCATGCAACCCTCTTGCGCCAGTTTACAAGTCCTCGAGCTCAGGGCCCCGCTCGACCCGGAGGTACTCGCTGTACCAGTCACGGGGTGAGTTCACCAGCAGAGGCTCCAGTTCGTCTCCCTCGTCCCCCACCGCCTCCAGGAATTGAGGCCACAATCTATCGAACGCCATCCGATCCCATCTGCCCTCAGCACGGAGTCCCTCTACCTCGAGGTAGAGCTTACGGAGCCGCTCGAGGTCGGCCTTTGGAAAGTGCGGGTGGTTGCGGGCAAGGGTCATGGTAGGCCCAACTCCTCTCGTACCCTTTTAATCATAGCATGGCCAACAGGGTCATGCTTTTGCAGTAGGTCACGTTCGTAAACATAGGCCGTAAAACACTCGGCAAAATACTCCTTGACCCCGACTGAAGCACGAAACGTGAGCGGTGTACCCAGCTTGGCTGCTCCTAAAACAACACCCTCCAAAGGGGTAGCAAAAATTTTTCGGCTGTATACGTGGTGGGCCAGTTCATGAACCAAGCTGCGCTGTATGGCTGCCAGAAGGGTGGGGGCTAGAGCGGATATGCTGGAAGTTGTTCCCAATCTGAACGGCTGGGCAAAGGTCTGTTCGCTTCTGCGTGCATTGACCCACAGCTCCCGTGTTTGTTCGTCGTACTCACCATTAATCTGACGGCCTCCCACCATCTGAACCCTAACCACATCCAGCCGAGCCAAAGGGTGTTCGCGCAAAAACCCTTCCAGTCCAGCGGTGTTTATGGCGCGAAATATTTGTTTGGTCTTGCTACGGGACAACACGCTGCTGGCAGCAAGAACATGCACGCCAACTTGAATTTGCTCCTGTTGCACACCTTGCATCGTACCCTCGAGCCTTGCCCCCACGATGGTACACCGGCAGTTCACCACCTCCCCTGGTGGCGCCCCCAGGCTGCGGTCGCCGGAGTACATCAGCCGGTAGCCCGCCGGGGTGACGAAGGGTTCCTCAATCGGCACGGTCACGCCATCCATGCGCTGATGGTCAAACTTGCTTTTGGGCCCCCCGCGCACCCGGCTATCCCGCGCGGTGAGCCAGCGCTTGTGGGTGTAGCCCGCCGCCCGCAGGGCCTCGAGCTGGGCCCGGTTGGCCCCTGCGGCGCTCGAGTTATACCAGCCATGAGCCCAGGTTGTGACTTGATGAAATTTGCCATTGCAGCATCGGGCTTATGCTTGAGCCATGAGCTGGATCGCGGTTTTCCTGGTCCTCTTCGTGCTCATTGCCCTCCTAGGCCTGGTCAACTACTTGAGCTATCGCCGTATCGAGAGCGCGCAGCGGGAGTGGTTTCGCAAGATGCTGGGTGACGGGACAGACCTCGAAACATTCCTCCAGAGCGCCCCCTTCGAGTACAAGCCCCTCAAAGGTAGTAAGGCCTACGGCATCGTAGATAAGCGTAGCGGCGAAGAAGTTTGGTGGGCTAAAACCCCCGAGGAGGCCGAGGTCTGGATCGTAACCCAAACCCTGGCCGAACGCGGGCAGTTGCCCCAGACCGAACTATGAGCCATGTAAAAGCGAGTGTCCCAGGGCAAAGCAACGTTACTTTTGCTGGCAGCGTGGACAGAAATGTGTTCCGCGCCCCCCTACCACAATTTTCGCGATGCGGCCTTTGCAGCCCTTGTGGTTACAGGGCTGGCCGGTGCGGTCGTAGGCGTTGTGATGGAACTGGAAGTAACCGGGTTCGCCGCTCGGCTGCTGGTAGCTCTGGTCGGAAAGGGTCGAGCCGCCGGCCTCCACCGCTCGAGCCATCACCTCGCGGATGGCCTGGTAGAGCCTCCTGACCTCGTTGGGTCGCAGCGAACCGGCAGGCCGCTCGGGATGTATTTTGCTCATCCATAGCGACTCGTCGGCGTAGATGTTGCCCACGCCGGCCACCGCTTCTTGCCCCAGGAGCACCTCTTTGATTTTTCGAGAGGTGCGCGACAGCGATTTTTTGAAGCGGGCCAGGGTGAAGTCGTCCGAGAGGGGTTCGGGGCCCAAGCGCTTCAGGAGGTCAATTTCCTCGTAGTTCCCGGCCTCGACCACCCACCATTTACCAAAGCGACGGGGGTCGGTGTAGTACAGCGTCCGGCCCGGCAAATGCAGGATTACCCGAGTGTGGGGGTGCGGCTCAAAGCGAAACCCCCCGGTCATGCCCAGGTGCACGATGGCTTCCAGGTGCTCTTCTAAATGGAAAATGAGGTACTTGCCCCGGCGCGAGGTGCCCAACACCCTTTTCCCCTCGGCCCGCTCGGTGTGGCGGTAGCGGGCGGGGTCGTTGTGGAGGAGCTTCTGAATGCGCTGGCCCAGCAAGTAGGGCTCGAGGATGCGGCGGGTGGTCTCGACCTCAGGGAGTTCGGGCATGGCTCACGCCTCGTCGGCCAGTAGGGCTTCCAGGGGTTGTGAAGGGCGCAGCACCTCCCAGCCGGTGCCCGTCCAGAGCAGCTCGGTGGGGCGGGGGGTATCGAGGTAGGGGCTGGCCATGCTGCTGGCATATGCGCCGCACTGCAGGATGGCTAACAGGTCGCCTTCCTGGGGCACAGGCAGGCGCACCCCACGGGCCAGCACATCACCCGACTCGCAAGCGGGCCCGGCCAGGTCGTAGGTTTCCTCTAGGGGGTGCTGATACAACGGTTCCACCGGGTGCGCTGCACCGTAGAGCATGGGCCGGATGAGCTGGCTCATGCCGGCGTCGAGGAGCAGGTAGTTGCGCCGGGTGCGCTTGACCCCCCAGCAGCGGGTAAGGAGCACCCCGGCCTCGGCCACCAGGTAGCGGCCGGGCTCGAGCCAGAGCTGGGCTTGGTGCTTCTGGGCTAGCGCAGCGGCTTTCTGGCCTAAAGCCTCGAGGGCCAGGCCCAGGCCGAAGCCACCGCCCAGGTTCATCACGGCAAAGGGGCCATGCTGGTGGTAAAGCTCATCCAGAAGAGCATAGCCCGCCTGGTAGTCCTGGGGGTGTTCGAGGGCCGAGCCTAGGTGGAGGTGTAGGCCGAGCACCTCTAGGCCTCGCTGCCGGGCCAGGGCCAGGGCCGGCCCCAGGTCTTCGGGCAAGAAGCCGAACTTGCTTTCCCCCCGCCCGGTGGCCAGGTGGTCGTGGGTCTGGATGGGCAGGTCGGGGTTAACCCGCAGTAGCACCTGGGCGTTGGGTAGCCAACGGGCCACTCGTTCTAGGTCGGCTAAGCTGTCCAGCCCCAGGATGGGTGGGCCCATTCTGTTTAGACCTTCCAGCACCAGGGGGGTCTTGACCGGGCCGTTGAGCAGCACCTCCCCGGGGGCAAAGCCCGCCCGGTAGGCCCGGTAGACCTCGCCCAGGCTAACCGCCTCGGCCAGAAGGCCCTGGCCCCGTAGCCGCCGTAGCAGGCCCAGGCGGGGGTTGGCCTTGAGAGCATAGAAAAGCCGGGCGGTGGGGAAGGCCCTGCGCAGGCGTGCTACCTGTTCTAGCACTACGGCTAGGTCGTAGGCGTAGAAGGGGGTAGGGAAGCGTTGGGCTGCTTCCAGCAGGGCCTGACGGAACTCGGGCCGTAAGGCGGTGTAGGATTGGGACATGCTCATCGGTGTAACCCCGCAGTCGCGCAACACAGAAGGTTGGGTTCGTACCCGGATATGGGGCCTGCTCGAGCCCTACCTCGAGGCCCTGAAAAGCCAGGGCGCTGCCATTGTAATCCTCCCCCCCCAGCCAGAGGAGCGCCTAGCGGCCCTCTTGGCCCGGCTAGACGGGGTGTTGCTGCCCGGTGGGGTGGATGTAGACCCGGCCCACTACGGGGAGGAGCCCATGCCAGCGATGGGGGAGGTAAGCCCCCCGCGCGACGCCATCGAGCTTTTTGTGGCCCGCTATGCGGCCCAGCACGGCCTTCCCACCCTGGGTATCTGCCGGGGTATCCAGGTGATGAACGTGGCCTTGGGGGGCAGCCTCTATCAAGACCTACCCGCCCAGGGGTTTGGCACCATCCAGCACAGCCAGAAAGCCGAGCCACCCGCCCTGGGCCACAGCCTGGAGCAGACCGGCCAAAGCCCCCTGAACCGCTTGTTTGCCCCCCGTTTTCGGGTCAACTCCTACCACCACCAGGGCCTCAAAGACCTAGCGCCTGGACTCCGTCCGGTGGCCGTGGCCCCTGATGGGCTGGTGGAGGCGGTGGTGTTGGAAGGGCACCCCTTCTACCTGGGGGTGCAGTGGCACCCCGAGCTATTGAGCGAGCACTGGGGGCTTTTCCGCGCTTTGCTGGAAGCGGCTAACCGCCCGGTGGCCTAGTGCGGTTTTGCCCCCTGAACCCGGACAAACACATGTGAGACTCTAAGCTGGGATAAAAAGAGGGGAACCAACCAAGAAAGGAGGTTCCCCAGGTGCAGTTTACCACCGTTGGCCGAGAGATATGGCAAGGCGCTAGACAAGCACAGAGGCTGGCCGAGGCCAAAGCAGGCGACCCAGAGGTCAAGGAACGTCTGCGCAAGCTCCGACTGGTCAAAGCCCTGCGTGAAAGTAAAAAGAGCTGGAAGGAGATCCAGGACCTGGT
>NZ_AUHY01000051.1 GCF_000423425.1 Meiothermus rufus DSM 22234
GATGCAGGAGGAGTCGGTTCCCCAGTCTCACATGTGTTGACCGATTACACCGGCTTCCCCTTCTAGAGGGGTTGTGCTAAACTAGCAGGGTTGCCTGGCTCGGCCCGGCAGGATTTTCTTCTGGCCATCTGGCCAGCCTTCGGAGGAACCAGATGAAACGCACTTGGCAACCCAACAAGCGCAAGCGGGCCAAAACCCATGGTTTTCGTGTCCGCATGAAGACCGCCGGTGGCCGCAAGGTGCTGGCCCGCCGCCGCGCTAAAGGCCGTGTGAAGCTAAGCGTCAGTAGCGAACCGCAGCTCCGCCGCTAAGGCTTTGCGCCCCGGGTTGGCTCCCCTCGGTAGGGGAGTTTTTTTACCACCCTCGTATGCCCTTCTCCAGCCTCAAAGGTGAAAAGGCCTTCCAGCGTATTCGGGGAGGCCGCCAAGGGCGTGGCAAATACCTTTCCCTGCGCTGGCTGCCCTTGCGCCCCCAGGTGGTGAACCCAGTACGGGTAGGCATTGTGGTTTCGGCGAAGGTTTCTAAAAAAGCCACCGTGCGCAACAAAATCCGTCGTCGCCTGAGGGAAATCCTGCGGCAGATGCATCTGCCCCCCTGTGAGATGGTGATTGTGGTACACCCCCAGGCCGTCGAGGCTTCCTACTGGGAGCTGTTGCGGGACCTGGGCCATGCTCTAAAAAAGAGCGGGCTGGTACAATAGCACAGGTTGCCCTAACCCGGGCCTCTGGAGCGTTGGTTGAACATGTTAAAGGGTTTTTTGATGGGAAGCGTGCGCTTCTACCGGCGCTTTATCTCGCCGCTCAAGCCGCCTACCTGTCGCTTTTACCCCACCTGTAGCGCCTATGCTCTGGAAGCCCTCGAGCGCCACGGGGCTTTTTGGGGCCTGTATCTGAGCCTAAAGCGCATCCTCAAGTGCCACCCGCTGCACCCAGGCGGGCTGGATTTTGTCCCTAAGGAAAGACCCAAAGTCCGCTGGAATCCACTGGACTTGAAATAAAAGGAGCCTCTGAATGAAACGTTGGTTTTGGATAAGTTTGGTTTGGTTTGCCCTGGCCCCTGCCTTCGCCCTCACCCCGGAGTGGCGCGAGGTAGACGTCAACAAAGACGGCAAGACGGAAAAAGTGGCCGTCACCAACCTGGCCGACATCGCTTTCAACGCGCAGGGGCAGATTGTGGGTTGGTACGTCAAGATGGCCCGGGCTACCGATTTCAAAGGCAACTACGACCGCGCCCCCAACCTGGTTCGCGCGGGCCAGACCCTGCCTGGTACCCTCGAGGGCTTCCAGCCCACCCGCTCCGAGTTCGCGCGCCGCGACCCCACCAACCCCGATGCCGACTTTATCGCCCGCTTTAGCGACGGCGAGACCACCCTCACCTACACCGTGCACCCCCGCTTCCTGACCATAGACGTAGACATCCAAAGCCCCACGCCACGCAAGCTGGTCTGGACGGGCATCGGCGGCACCGATAACCCTATCACCAAGTGGCTGGGCCAGGGCAACAGCCAGCCCCTCAACGCGGGCCAGGGGCCGGCGGTGTACGTGGGCTGGCAGACCCAGAAAAATGCGGGCTGGGCTATCTTCCTGCGCCCAGAGACCCCCACCCCCATCAGCCTGACCCTGCTCAATGGGGCGGGCATTGCCGAGGTGGCCGTACCCGCGGGCAGCCTCAACCTTAGGGTCTATGGTGGGGCCAACGAGCTGGTGCGCTTGCATGTGGAAGGCTTCTACCAGTTGCCTGGGGTGTTCCAGCCCAACATCTGGGGGCAGATTTCGCTGGGCCTGCTGTGGGCCTTGGAGGAGGCCCACCGCCTGGTGGGGGGCAGTTGGGTTCTGGCCATCCTGCTGATCACCCTCCTGATTCGCCTTTTGATGTGGCCCCTGATGCACCAGCAGTTCAAGAGCATGGCTGAGATGCAGAAAATCCAGCCTTTGATTAAGAAGATTCAGGAAAAGTACAAAGATAACAAAGAGAAGCAGCAAGAGGAGATGATGAAGCTCTACCAGGAGCACAAAATCAACCCCCTGGGTGGCTGCCTCCCCTTGCTCTTGCAGATGCCCATCCTGTTTTTGATGTACAAAATCATGGTGGGTTACGAGTTTGGCCAGGGCTTTTTGTGGATTAGGGACCTGGCCCTGCCTGACCCTTTGTATATCCTGCCTATTCTCTACATCGTGGTGCTGCTGGCCTCCACCTGGCTCTCGGCGGCGGGCAACAAGGACGCCTTGCGCCAGGGTATCTTAATCAACCTGGTCTTCGCCTTCATTCTGTTTAGTTTTCCCGCAGGGGTTACCCTTTATTGGTTGCTGCAGACGGTGATCAGCGTGGGGCAGCAGTGGTTCATCAACAAGCAGCTAGGCCTGCCTTTGAAGCCAGCCCAGAGCTAAGGGGGGTTCCCTGAAGGTCGCCCGGGTTGGGGTAGGGGTGCCCTTCCTCGCAAAAGGAGAACGGGGCGTAGGGTATAAGCTATAAGAAGATTTTTATGGACGACCGGAAGAAAGGACTTGACGACCTCTTATCCGACCTGGGGATCGGCGAGGACGAAACCGCCCCCGAGGTCGTACTCAAGGAGGGAGAAGCGGCCCCCATTGTGACCCCCGCCACTCAGGAGCAAGACCCCAAAAGCGCCCTCGAGCACTTCATGGTGGGGCTTCTACTGCGCCTCGACCCGGCCTACTCGGTGGAGATTGTGCAGCAGGAGAACGTGTTCCGGGTGGAGATTCTGGGGGGGGATGCCGGCCGGGTAATTGGGCGCGAGGGCAAAACCCTGCAAAGCCTCGAGTTCATCGCCAATGTGGCCATGGCCAAGCAGTTTGGCTCGGCCTGGCGGGTGGTGCTGGACGCGGGGGGCTACCGCCGGCGCAACGAGGAGCGTCTCCGGCGGATGGCGGCGGAGGCGGTGCAAAGGGTGGAGGCCAGCGGCCAGCCGGTGGAGCTGCCTCCCATGCGCCCTAGCGAGCGGCGCCTGATCCACGTGATGCTAAAGCAGCACCCCAGGGTCACCACCACCTCGGTGGGGGAGGGGGAGGCGCGGCACGTGGTGGTGTTGCCCCGCCAAGCCAATGAGGCCGAGGCCTAGCTACCTCGAGCTTCTGCGGGCGCTACAGGAGCGGCTACAGGCCGTTGGGAAGCCCGGCATAGAGGCCCGCTGGATTCTAGGCCATGCGGCGGGGCTAGAAGGAGCCCAGCTTGCCGCCCGGCTGACCCAGGGGGTGCCGCTGGATGTGGAGGAGGCAGCCTGGGCCATGCTTAAGCTGCGCCTGGAGGGCTACCCTTTACAGCTTCTCTTGGGCCAGGCTGAGTTCTTCGGCCTTAGGTTGGAGGTGCAGCGGGGGGTGTTGATTCCCCGACCCGAGACCGAAGGGCTGGTCGAGCGGGCCCTGGGCTACCTGTCCCCCCAGGCCGAGGCACGGGTGTTGGACGTGGGCACCGGTAGTGGGGCCATTGCCCTGGCCCTCAAGGCCCGACGCCCGTTGGCCCAGGTCTGGGCCAGCGAGATCAGCCCCAAAGCCCTCGAGCTAGCCCGGCGCAACGCCCAGCGGCTGGGCCTCGAGGTCACCTTCCTCCTCGCGGCCTATACCGCCGGCTTGGAGGGGCTCGACCTCGTTGTCTCCAACCCGCCCTACCTGCCCGAGGGCTACCGGGCGGTGGCCCCTCCCGAGCTGGCCTACGAAGACCCCCAGGCCCTCTATGCCGGCCCGGAGGGCCTGGACGTGGCCCGCCCGCTGTTGGAGGAGGCCTGGCGGGCCCTGCGGCCAGGAGGCTGGCTGTTGCTGGAGCTAGCCCCGGAAAACGTCCACACCCTAGCCAAAGAGGCGCTTTTGCGGGACTGGCAGGGGGTGCGGGTCTTCCCTGATCTGACCCAGAGGCCTCGCTACCTAGCCGCGCAAAAGCCTCTTGAAGCCCCGGAAGACCCCACCTGGCTTTTGCTGCGGGAGGAGGGATAGACAAACGGGCCCCCGGCCCTTGCGGTATGGTAGAAGCCAGTATGTTCCGCTCTCGCCGCACCCCCACGGGGGGAGGGGTATTTTTGGAGATGGACGCGGCCAAGGCCGAGGCCCGGGCCCAGGGCCTGGAGGTGATCGACCTCTCCATTGGGGCCTCCGACCTGCCCCCGCCCCCCGAGGCCCTGGAGGCTTTGCGGCAGGCCCTCGACGACCCAGCCACCTATGGTTACTGCCTTAAGTCGGGGACGCTGCCTTTTTTGGAGGCTGCCACCGACTGGTACTTTCGCCGCTACGGGGTGGCCCTCGACCCCCGGCGCGAGGCCCTTAGCCTGATTGGTTCGCAGGAGGGGCTGGCCCACCTGCTGATGGCCGTAGCCGACCCCGGCGATGGGCTGCTGATGTGCGATGTGGCCTACCCCTCCTATTTTGGGGCGGCCCGGGTGGCGGGCCTCGAGGCCTACTTAATGCCCCTGGGCGAAGGGCTGCTGCCCGACCTACAAGCTGTGCCGGAGGCGGTGGCCCGGCGGGCCAAGGTTCTCTTGCTCAACTACCCCAACAACCCCACCGCAGCCCTGGCCTCCTGGGACTTCTTCGCCGAGGCCCTGCGCTTTTGCCAGCGCTACGACCTGCTCCTCATCCACGACAACCCCTACCTGGATCAGGCCCTGGAGCCCACCCCCTCCCCGCTGGCCCTGCCGGGGGGACGCGAGCGGGTGGTGGAGCTTTTTAGCCTCTCCAAAAGCTACCACCTGGCCGGTTTTCGCCTGGGCTGGGCCCTGGGTAGCGCCCAGGCCATCGCCAGCCTGGAGGCCCTGAAGGCCCCTATCGACTTCAACCAGTACCTGGGCATCCAGCGCATGGGTATAGCCGCCTTGCAAGTCCCTGCTGAACGGCTGCGGGCCGATGCCCAGACCTGGGCCCGTCGCCGCCAGGCCATGGCCCAGGCCCTGGCCCAGCAGGGCTGGCCGGTTGCGCTGCCGGCGGCAGGCATGTACCTGTGGGCCCGGCTGCCCTCGAGCCTCCCCTTCGACGACCTGGCCTTTGCCAAGGCCCTGGTGGCCCAGACCGGGGTGGCCCTCTCGCCGGGGCGGGCCTTTGGGCCGGGTGGGGTGGGCTACGTGCGCTTTGCCTTGGTGCAGCCTGAGGAGGTGCTGCGCCAGAGCGCCCTCAAGATCGGGCAGTTTTTGCGCCAGGCCGGGGCCTAGCCGGGCGGCAGGCCCATTAGCGCTAGAGCGGCCTCCTCCGGGCTGAGTTCGCCTTTGGCCACCCGGGCGATGAGCGCCTGGCCTTCGCGGGTCTTGCGGCGGCCCCACTCCTGGATTACGCTCTCCACTTCGAAGCGGGCCCGCTCGAGGCGGTCGGCCTCGAGCAGGCTGTGGGCCTGCAGGTGCTGGTAGTGCCTTTCTATGGCCTCGAATACCTGGGGCACCCCTTCGCCTTTGGGGGCTACCGCGGTCAGCACCGGCGGCTTCCAGCCGGCAGCGCGCGGAGGGGCCAGCTCGAGGGTGGTTTTGAGCTCCTGCACGATGCGCTCCCCACCGGGCAGGTCGAACTTGTTGACCACAAAAACATCGGCGATCTCCATCACCCCGGCCTTAAAGGCCTGCACCGCGTCGCCGGCGGCAGGGGTTAGCACCAGCACGGTGGTATCGGCCACCCGGGCGATGTCTACCTCGCTCTGCCCCACGCCCACCGTCTCCACAAAGATGCGGTCGAAGCCGAAGGCCTCCAGCAGGGCCAAGGTGGCCACGGTAGCCCCGGCCAGCCCGCCCAAAGCCCCCCGGCTGGCCAGGGAGCGGATGTAGACCTTTTTGTCCTGGTGGTGGCGCATCATGCGGATGCGGTCGCCCAGGATGGCCCCGCCGGTGAAAGGGCTGCTAGGGTCTACCGCCAGCACCGCGACTTGCTCGTCCCGCTGGCGGGCCTCTTCAATCAGCCGGTCGGTCAGGGTGCTCTTGCCCGCCCCGGGGCTACCGGTCAGGCCCACCACCTTGGCCTGCCCCCGCCCACGGAGCTGGCGTAGCAGGGCCTGGCCTTCGGGGTACCCCGACTCCACCAGGGTGATGGCCCGGGCCAGCGCCCGCATGTCCTGGGCTAGAAAACGCTCGTAGAGGTTCATTGCGCTAGCCCTCTACCCTCAGCAGCCTTCATAGCAGCGCGATGCAGGCTACTTCTACCTTCACGTCGCGCGGCAGCCGGGCCACCTGTACGGTGGCTCTGGCTGGGAAAGGCTCGCGCACATACTCGGCGTAGACCTTATTAAACGCGGGAAAATCGTTCATGTCGGCCAGGTAGCAGGTGGTTTGTACCACCTTGGCATAAGAGCTGCCGGCAGCCTCGAGGACCGCCCCTAGGTTTTTCATCACCTGATGGGTCTGGGCTTCAATGTCTCCGGCCACCAGTTCGCCAGTGGGGGTGAGGGGAATCTGGCCCGAGCAGAACACCATCCCGCCGGCCACGATGGCTTGGCTGTAGGGACCGATGGCCTGGGGTGCTTGGTCGGTTTGAACGGCTTTCTGGCTCATGGCAACAGCTTATACCAAAGCCTGCGGGGGGGAGGCTGTGGATAACTCTGTGGATAACCCCAGGTTTTCTGTGGATAACTTTGTGGGTATCTTTGGGTTTCTCGGGAAATAACAAGGGGTTTTTCAGATTAGGACGGGACTTTGCTACCCATAGGTTTTGTGAAACGATGGCCGGTTTATGCGTTTTGTATTAGAGCGCCTTGACCCAGAAGACCATGGGTTTGGAGGTGGACGCTGCCTCGCCCAGATCGGGCCAGCTAAACTGGCAGACCAGATCAGGACGCTTGGAAAAACCGCGGCGCTGCCAGAAGGTATCCAGGGGTACGTAGTGGGCGGGCTTGAGGGGGTGCTGGGGTGGGCGTTCTACCGCGCAGAAGGTGGCCCAGCGGTAGCCAAGAAGGCGGGCCCGGGCCTCGCGGTGATGGAAGAAGGCCACCCCCAGGCCCCGCCCCCGGTAGGCTGGCTCGAGCACCGACTCCCCGAAGTAGTACCACTCCGCCGGATTCAGCCCGGCCTGGACAAAGGGGGCCTGGAACTCGGCCTCGGCCTGGGCCAGCGGCAAGGCGGTGGAGGCCCCCACTACCCGTTCCCCGTCGCGCACCAGCACCAGGGTGCTCTCGGGCAGGGCTAGAAACTTAGCCAGGTACTGCGCCTCGTACTCGGCGCTGCCCTGGTACAGGTAGGGCCACTCGCGGAAGACCTCCATGCGCAGCCGGGCTAGCTCGGGAATAAAGGGGGCGATTTCCTGGCCGGTGAGAACCTCTACCCGTAGCGCCATGTCTTCAAGCATACAAGAGCGGGCCGCGGTGGTTTTGCCCTAGAATCAGAGCCATGATCCTCGAGGCCGACCCACCTGCCCACGCCTTACTCATAGACAGCCGCTTACCAGCCGAGTACGCCCAGGGCCATCTGGAGGGAGCGCTCAACCTGGACCTCTCCGGTTTCCGGGGGCGCTTGCGCACCGAGGAGGAACTGCGGCAGCTCGAGCAAGCCTTGGCCGACCTAAATGGGCGTATCGGGGCTAGCCCGGAGCGGCCGGTGGTGGTTTACGATGCCGGTTTCAACACCCGTCTGAGTAAGACCGCCTTTATGCTGGCCTTGGGGGGCCTCGAGGTCTACCTCTGGCCCCAGGGCTGGGAGAACCGAGCCACCAGCCAGACCCCGGTTCAACCCCAGGCCACCCCACCCTGGGCCCGGCTGAACCGCGAGATTCTGCTCACCGCCGACGAGATTCTGACCAGCCCGCCAGAGGTACTGCTGGATGTGCGCGAGCCCCACGAGTTTGCCACGGCCCGCATCCCTGGAGCCCGCAACCTTCCCCTGGGGGCTTTTGCCCTGGACAACGCCGCGGCCCTGGGCCTAAGGCCGGGCCAGGTAGTGGGGCTACACTGCCGCAGTGGGGCCCGCAGCGCCAGCGCTTTTTGGCTCTTGCGCCAGCAGGGCTTGCGGGTCAAGAACTACCTGGGCAGCATGCTCGAGTGGGAAGCCGAAGGCGACTTGCCCATAGAACGCGGCCCCTGACCCCAGGGCATTTGCGGGCAATGTCGCCATTGGGTGATAGGCGGCCTTGGCCAGCCATTTTCCGTAGCCGTTCCCCAACGGGCTGTTCGTCCCTGGTGCGTTTTGGCTTTTCTTTCAGCCACGTGCGGAACCAAGGCCGTGGAGCAGTTCCCCAGAGAGGTTGCTTGAGATGGGCGAGCAAAGGCCATCTTCATGCGTGAAACAAGCCTCGCCCCTAGCCAACAGAGGGGGAACCAAAGGCCGCTAGCGAAAAACCTTTAGGGCTACCTCAACCAGCTCGGGGTCGAACTGGCGGCCCTTTTGTCGCTTGAGTTCAGCGGCGGCCTCGAGCGGGGTAAGAGGAGGTTGGTAGGCCCGGCCCCGGGTCATCACATCGTAACAATCGGCAATGGCCACAATGCGGGCCTCGAGGGGAATGGCTTCTCCCTTGAGCCCCTGAGGATAGCCGCTACCATCCCAGTGCTCGTGGTGGCTATAGGCAATGCTGGCTGCTAGTTTGAGCAAAGAGCTGCGGTTGGGCGCGAGCAGCTCGTGCCCAATCTCGGTATGATGCCGCATTTGTAGCCGTTCTGCTTCGGTTAGAGGGCCGCACTTTTCTAGGAGTTCCTCGGCTAACCCTACTTTGCCTAGGTCGTGTAGCAAGCTGGCCCGCCGCAACTCCTCCACCCGCTCGCTGGGCCAACCCAGTGCCGTGGCGATCTGAGCGGCATACTCGGCCACACGGAAAACATGCTCGTTGTTGGGGTCGTGCCGGTACTCGGTCAGCGTGGCTAGGATGTTCAGCAGCTCGAGCTGAACTTCCTCCAGCCGCTCGATCTGCTCGGCGGTACGGCTTTGGGCCTGCTGAGTAAGCTGCTGCATCAGGGCGCGTTCATGGCGGGCCCGCTCCAAGGCGAACTGGGCTGTGAGCATCTGGCCTTGTTGTTGTTTCTCCTGTTCCAAAACCTGCTCGCGCACCCGGAAAAAGGCTTCGTGGTGCTCGAGGGCTTGCTCGAATTGGCCTTTATAGCGGTAGGCTCGAGCTATAAGTTGGTGGGCCTCGTACACTGCTTTGAGATAGCCCTGTTGCTGGGCCTGCTCGAGGGCTTTCGACAGAGCGGTCAAGGCTTCCTCAGCCCAGTTGGCTGCTAGGTAGTCCCGTCCCAGATTGAGCAGGGCTTCCACGACCCCCTCCCGATCCTCGAGGGCCTGGGCCATTTGCAGAACCTGCTGATGATAGAGGATGGCCTTTTCAAAGGCTCCCTGTGTGCGGAACACCTGCCCTAGGCCATCTAGGTTATCAATCTCGAAGTGTTTGTTGCCTAGATCGCGGGCTAGAGCCAGCGCTGCTTCAAAGTATTCTTTTGCCCGTTCCCAGCTCTCTTGCAGCAGGAGCACATTGGCCAGGTTGTTGAGGGCCACACACTCTACCCGGGGGTTATGGGCCGAGCGGCCCCACTCCAACGCTTTTGCGAAGCAGTCATAGGCCAGCTCGAGGTTATTCATCTGTTGGTGCAAAGCCCCAATGCTGAGCAGGTAGGTGGCCTCGTTCTGGGCGTTATCAGGAATTGTTCGGATGAGTGAGTAGGCCTGTAGTAGATTTTCCAAGGCAGCCGCATAGTTGCCCATGCGAGTAAAAATCTGCCCGATGTTGTTGAGGAACTTGGCCTCCTGGTGGGTCTGGCCCAACACCCGTGCTAACTGCACCGCCTGGTTCAGTGCGGTAAGGGCCTCCACATAGTTGCCCTGGGTGTAGTAGACCCCCGCCAGGGCGTTTAGAGCAGCGGTGGTTAGGTCGCTATGGCCGATAGCCTGGGCCTGCTCCACAGCTTTGGTCAGGTGAGTGGTGGCTAGCGGCGTCTCGCCTAGGTCGTTGTAACACCGGCCCATTATCAGGTGCCACTCCGCCGACAGACGTGGGCCCAGACGGGCTTGCTCGAGGGAAGTCAGGCAGGTCAAGGCCTGGCGGGAGTTGCCGTTTTGGTAGTGGGCCCGGCCCAGCAGTAGGCAGGCCCGCTGCCAGGCCGCCTCGAGGCCAAGCTGTTGGGCCATGTGCAGGGCTTGCTGAGCCAGCTTCACTGACTCGGCTGTCTTTTGCTCCACCGAGCGTTCGGCCTGGGCCAGCAGTTCTTCTAGACGGGCTCGGGTGGGCAGAGGTTGGGTACGGCGAAAAGGGGGGTTCAGCATGGCCAAAGCGCTGCCCTAGCGGTTAACCACGTTGTTTAGGAAAGATTCCAGGTCGATTAGCCCCTTGCCCACCTGATCTTTGAAGGATCGGTTGGTGTCGTTGTTGTAGATTACACCGTTGCTGCTTTGGTAGAGGGCATCGGCCAGCATATGGGCAGGTACCGAAAGGGGCTCACCCAAGGCTAGGGCTAGGGCACCCGAGGCCATGGGTGCGGCCATCGAGGTGCCGCTCCAGGCGGCTATCCGGCCATCGGGTGCGGGGCCATAGATATTCTCCCCTAAAGCAGCTAGTTCTACGCTGGGGCCGTAGCTGGCGAAGCGGGATTTTTCCAGGTCGACCCGCACGCTGGTTACGCTCAGGCGCTGGTAGCCGCCTCTGTCCTCGAGGTGGGCCAAGGAGGCCGGGTAGCTTACATGGTTGTTGCCCCGGTTGCCTACCGAGGCAACGATCAATATGCCTTGGGCTGCCGCAGCTTGCAGGGTGGTTTCCACCGCAGGCGAGATATCGTCGCTGCCTAGGCTTAGGTTGATAATCTGGGCTCCATGCCGCATGGCCCAGTCAATGGCCGCGGCCAAGGCCAGTACATCTCCCCGCCCATCTGGGCCCAGCACCCGCAGGGGCATAATCCGGGCGGCTGGAGCGACCTGCAAAATAATGCCGGCCACGTTGGTTCCATGGCCAAAGCCCCCTTCTCCCAAAACCCCTTCCTCTTGAGGCAGGGGATCGTTGTCTACGAAATCCCACCACTCGTTGGGGGGAACCAGCGAGGTGCGGATCATGGGGTGGTTCAGGTCTATCCCTGTATCGATCACCGCTACCTTAACTCCACGCCCCATACGGGTAGCGATGGCGTGGGCTTTGTCTAAGCCGATCTGCCGCCAAGGAGGGGTATTTTGCGGGAAAAGACGGTAGGTTCCTTCCGCCCACAAGCTGGATTGCCCTTCCGCCCACAAGCTGGATTGCCCTTCCGCCCACAGGCTAGACTGGCCGTTCATCCAGGCTATCTGACCACTGGCTAGAAAAATCCGCCGGTTGGGCTCGCCGCTTTGATTGGAGGCATCTACCTGTAAAAGGGCGAAGCCAGCCTGGGGGTTCCAGACCACCATCCTGCCGCCGTAGCGATGCTCGAGGGTCTGTGGGCTGTCGCCAGGGGCAATCTCTACTCGCAGAGCCCGGCTGCCTACAGCTTCTCTCTCAATCCCCAACGACGCGCTGCCGCATCCGGCCAGCAGCGCAATGCCTATACAACCCATGGCCGCCTGGGCAAACTTGAGCCAGTCCATGCTCGCCTCCCTTGGGGTCAGTATGGGAAGATGGTTTGTGTCAGCCTTAGGCCAAGATTAAAAGACTCTAATCCGTACTTTTGAAGCCTTGCGCTGCATCGGATAACTCCGCTCTGTCACAATGGAACCCTATGGAAATTTATATGGGCACCGGCGGCTACACCAACGAGGACTGGGTGGGCCTCTTGTACCCGCCCGAGGCCAAAAGAGAGGCTTGGCTCTCCCTCTATGCCCAGCGCTTCAATGCGGTCGAGCTGAACTCTTCTTTCTACAACATTCCCGGCCAGAAGGCTTTTGCCGGGATGCTGCGGCGCAGCGGGGGGCGGGTGCACTGGGCGGTGAAAATTCACCAGCGCATGACCCACACCCGCGACGCCAGTGACGAGGATTACCGACGGCTATTCGACTCGGTGGCCCCGCTGCGGGAGGCAGGGGTGTTAGGGCCTTTTCTGGCCCAGTTTCCCCAGAGCTTCCACCGCACCCCGGAGAACCGCCGCTATCTGGCCGCCTTAGCCCAGCGCTTTGCCGACCAGACCCTGGCCCCAGGGGGCCTGGCGGTGGAGTTTCGCCACGCCTCCTGGGACAACGAGGAAGTGCGCCGGGCCTTCCGCCAGGCCGGCCTGGTCTGGGTCAGCCCCGATTATCCGCCCCTTCCTGGTCTGCCTAAAAACCAGCTCCACATTACCGGAAAGACCGCCTACATAAGGCTCTCCGGGCGCAACAAGGAGAAGTGGTACGAGGGCAAGGATCAGTCTGAGCGGCACGACTACCGCTACAGCCCGGAGGAGCTGGCCTTCTGGGTGCGTTCGCTCCAGGCGGCCCTCGAGCAGGAGGACATCACCCAGGTTTGGTTCATCTTTAACAACACCACCAAAGGGCACGCCCTGGCGAACCTGGAGATGCTGGAGCGGCTTTTGCAAGAAGCGGGGCTTTCACCTGGTAACTAGGCAAAACCCCCTGGAAGAGCTTCTGATGAGAATGCAAAAACCACAAACCAGGCCCCGATCCTGGTTTTAGACCAGAAACCCCAGTGCATGTCATGAGCGCCTATACGGAAGAAGCCACTATAGCCTATAAGAAAGGAGCGAAAGGAGTTATTTACACCAAAGGGGTGGTGAAGCGCCTTGACAACACGGTTTCCCTCTGTTTCAACGTGTTCGAGGGCCACTACGAAGGTCCTACCGAGGTTGAGGAAGTATTTCCGTGGGAAGTCTCTTACAAAACCATTTCCGGTAATCGTTACCAGGTTACCTGCCACCGCCAGTTCAAGGCAGAAGGCACGCTGGTGGAGGCTACCTGGAACGGCCTCTTGGTCATAGAAGACGGTTATTTGCCAGCGGAGTGTGCGCTAATCTTTTCCCAGGAGGCGTTTTCGTGGGAGAATCCGACCAAGGACGGCCAGGCCCTCTACAGCGAGACGTTGCGGCTCAAGACGCGCTGGTCTTAGTGGAAGACCTCAGGAAATCCTTCCCTCCCCGCGAGGTACTGCGAGGCTTGAATTTGCGGCTGAAGCCAGGTGAGGTACTGGGTCTTCTAGGATTGAATGGGGCGGGTAAGACCACCTTGATAAAGCTTTTGGCTGGCCTTCTTACTCCAGATGGAGGAAGCATCCGTCTGCTGGGCCAGCCTACGAGTAGGGCCCTGATCCGAAAAGCGGTAGCCTTGATGAAGGAAGGCCAGCCCAGCCTTTACGAGTTCATGACCCCTCGGCAAAACTTGCGCTACTTTGGTCACTTACTGGGTATTTCCAACCTGAAAGAGCGAGTAGAGGAGGCCCTCGAGCTCACTGGGCTTCAAGTGCAAGCCGATAAGCCTGTTCTGCAGCTTTCTTTTGGCACCAAACGGCGTGTGGGTCTGGCCCTAGCATACCTAAAGGAAGCACCTGTGCTCTTGATGGATGAGGCCAGTGCGGGTTTGGATGTGAGGAGCGTGGCCGAGATGCGAAACACCATACGCCGTTACGCGAGCCTTGGTCGTGCAGTTTTGCTTACCGGGCACGAGATGGGGTTTCTGGAGGCGGTTTGCGACTGTATTGCTGTGCTTCATGCGGGGCGAATTGTGGTTGAGGGGAGACTGGCTGAGTTGGTGCAGCGATTAGGTTTGCAGCCTTACCTCGAGGTCTGGTGCGAAGACCAGCCAGCGGTGGGGGAGGTTTTGAGCGTGGAGGCCGGCCTGTTCAGAACCAAGGTCAGTCTTGGTCAAGCGGGCCACCTGAACTGGGGCTCTGTGCGCCACCTACGGCTGCAGCAGTCGCCCTTGGAACGACTTTTGCAAGAGGATGTACATGTGGAGGGCTGAGTGGGTTCGATACTGGGCTGAATTGCGCTTCTATCGCCAGCTCCTGTTTGGCAACCTGCTCAACCAGCTCCTGGTCATGGGGGGGGATTTACTGGATTGTTTCGCTTTTGAGTGAGCGTTCTTTAGCTGGGCTTATCGGGCTATTTTTCTGGCAGTACGCCAGTATCCCACTTTCCCGCATTTCCGCCGATATCTGGGAGGAATCCACCAGCGGGGCCTTCGAGCAGACCTACTTGCATGCCACCACTCCCGTCTTGCTCATTCTTGTTCGGCTGACCTATTATTTGCTCCAGCAAACTTTGGTATCGGTTCCGGCCTTCCTGGCCCTTATTGTCGCCTTCGGCTTCCCTATGTACCTGCTTTGGGGGCTTAACTGGGGCTTGCTATTCTTCTGTTTACTCCTGACCCTGTTGGGGTTGGCCGGCTTGGGTCTGGCCATGGGAGGTATTCTGCTAATCTTTCGCAACGCCATCAGCTACACCAGCGCTTTAGAGTACCTTTTGCTCTTTGTAAGTGGGGCGGTGGTTCCCCTGTCTCAGCTTCCCCATTTTCTCCAATCGGTGGCCGTATGGCTGCCCCTCACCCTTGGCATCCAGGCCATGCGCCAGATTGAGGCGGGTGAGGACGCCACCCTGCTCTTGTTCTGGCTTGGATTGCAATCGCTCGGCCTTCTTCTAATCGGATTTCTGGTTTTTCAAGGCTGCCTTCAGCGCGCGCTTCGTCGAGGGTTTGCCATGAGCCGGTAGTCCTTACCCCCTAGCCAGCCGCGGGCGGGCGAGCAGCAAAAGCAATACCAGCCCCACCAGCAGGGCCGAAAACAGGTAGGGGTAGGCCGGGGACAGGCTATAAAGCGAGGTGCCCACCACCGGCCCCAGCATCCGACCCAGGGCCTGCGCTGCGCTGGACAGGCCGGCCACCGCGCCCTGCTCGTCGTCCGAGACCGCCAGTGATAAAGCCGCGGTAAGGCCTGGGGAGGCCAGGCTGCCCAGGCCCAGGAGCACCAGCGAGGCGGTCAGGGCCAAAAAGCTGTGGGCCAGGGCCAACCCCAGGTAGCCCAAAAACAGCAGGGGCAGCCCCAGGCCCAAAAGCACCCGAGGCGGCCAGCGCACGCTGCGCACCCAGACCCCCTGCACCAAGACCCCCACCACCCCGAAGACCACCAGGGCCAGCCCCACCGCCTGGGCGGTCTGGGCCGGGCTGAGCTCGAGGCGATCCTGGTAAAGGAAGGCCACGGTCTGCTCCATGGCCACGGAGGCCAGGTTGACCGCCAGCCCCACCCCCAGCAGGGGCAGGATGCGGGGGTCGTTCCAGGCCAGCCGAGGTGGGGCCTCCGAACGGCCCGCCCGGCGCGACTCCGGCAGCACCCAGGCCACAAACAAACCGTTCAGCACTGCCAGGCTAGCCGAGAAGAGCACCGGGGCGAGCAGGCCAAAATGGGCCAGCCCCGCCCCGATGGCTGGGCCGAAGATGATGCCCAGGCCAAAGGCCGCTCCCAGAAGGGCAAAGCTCTGGGTGCGTGCTTCGCGAGGGGTGATGTCGGCCAGGTAGGCCTGGGCGGTGGGGAGGGTGGCCGAGGAAAAAGCCCCCCCTAGAAGCCGGCTTGCCAGCAATAGCGCGAACAACCCCACCCCCGAAAGCACCCCCTGGTAGCCCAGCCAGGCTACAAGAGCAAAGAGGTAAAAGCTCGAGGCAAACCCTCCAATGCCCAGCAGCAGAATGGGCTTTCGCCCTTTGGTCTCGCTTTGCCTGCCCCAGTAGGCTGAAAGGAGAAACTGCATCAGGGCGTAGCCGGTGGAAAATAGCCCTACCTGTACCTCGCTCAGGCCCAGCTCGCGCGAGAGTGGGCCCAGAATGGGAAACAGAACCGACAACCCTAAGATGCTGTTGAACAGGGTTAGAAAGAGGAGGGCCAGCGGGCTCATCGCCCTAAGTTTATTGCCACTCGGGAAGAAGCGATATGCTACGAGGGATGGAAGTTTATACTCTGAGCGTAGGCCCCCTGCAGGAAAACACCTACCTTCTACTAGGGCCGGCGGGACGGGGGGTCGTCGTGGACCCCGGTGATGAGGCAGAGCGCATCCTGGCCGAGGCCCGGCGGGTGGGCCTGAAGCCTGAGGCCATTCTGCTAACCCATGCCCATTTCGACCACGTAGGGGCGGTGGCTTCCCTGGTGGAGGCCTTGGGTTTGCCGGTTTATTTGCATCCAGCAGAGCTGCCCCTCTACCGAAGCGCGGCCCAGAGTGCGGCCCGCTGGGGGCTTTCCATTCCAAACCCTCCCGAGCCGGTGGTGTTTTTGACTGAGGGGCAGCGGTTAGACTTTGGCCTGGGGCTGGAGGTACTGTTCCTGCCCGGCCATGCCCCGGGGCACGTGGGCTTCTACTGCCCGGGGCACCTGTTCAGTGGGGATGTGCTGTTCCGTGGAGGGATTGGCCGCTACGACCTGCCGGGAAGCGACCCCAAGGCCCTGTGGGCTTCCCTGCAAAAGCTGGTTCAGCTTCCGCCGCAGACGATGGTCTACCCCGGTCACGGGCCCATCACCACTTTAGCCCAGGAAAAGGCCGACAACCCCTACCTAGTGGGGGTGATGGACGGATACCCTTTTACCTGAAGCCTTCGGCTATGGAGGGCCAGGCCTAGGGAAGGGTGTTAGACTGTGGGTGTGAGTGACCCGCTGGCCGATCTAAACCGCCTACAGGAACGAGACCTCGAGCTTGACCAGATTCGCGCCGATCAGTCTTGCATTCCCGAGGAACTGAGCCAGGCCCGCGTGCGCTTCAAGGAGCTGGAAAATCGACTTGGTGACCTGCAGGACGAGCTGCGGGAGGTGCGCCTGGCCTACCACAAGGCTGATCTAGAACTGCAGGACCTGAAGGGTAAGTATACCAAGGCCAAACAGGCCCAGGCCCAGGCCAGCAGTGCCAAAGAGCAGACCCAGTACGCCGAGCAGATGCGCCAGCTCGAGGATCGCATCGAGGAAATCGAGGGCAACGACAAGAAAAACATCGTAGGGGAGATTTTTCCCCTAATGGAGAGAATAGACAGGTTGGAAAAAGAGATCGAAGCGGTGCAGGCCAGCCTGGAGGAGGCCCGGGTTCGCCTGGCCGAGCTAGAGGCGGCTAACCAGCAGCGGGTAGACGACCTCGAGGCTGTCTACCAAGCCAAGAAGGCCGATCGCGATCAGATGGCCGCCACCATTCCTGCCGCCATCGTGCGGGAGTACGAGTCCATCCGCCGGGCCCGCAAGGGCACCGGCCTGGCCCGGATGGCCAGGACTAACCAGGGCTACCGCTGTACCGCTTGCAACGTGCAGCTTCCCATGCACGTAGCCCAGCAGGTTCACCAGGCCCAGAAGGTGGTGCGTTGCCCTTCCTGCGGGCGCATCCTCTGGAAGGGGGAGTAGAGACTCGGTGCCATACACCCCGATTCTGGCCACCCTGGGCTATGTGCTCTCGCCCGACGGTCAGGAGGTCTTGCTGATCCACCGCAACGCCCGGCCCGATGACCCGGCTTTTGGCAAGTACAACGGGCTGGGGGGGAAGCTCGAGCCCGGCGAAGACGTGGCCACGGGGATGCGGCGGGAGATTCGCGAGGAAGCTGGCCTCGAGGCCCTGGAGCTTATCCTGCGGGGAACCCTTTCCTGGCCCGGTTTTGGCCCTGGGGGTGAGGACTGGTTTGCCTTCATCTTCCTGATTCCAGCCTGGTCGGGCACCCCTCTTTTGACCAACTCCGAGGGCCATTTGGAATGGGTGCCCCTCTCTAAGCTTTTGCGCCTGGAACTGCCCTTGTGGCCGGGGGATCGCTACTTTCTGCCGCTGGTTTTCGACGCAGATCCGCGCCCTTTTCACGGGGTGATGCCCTACGCCAACGGGCAGCCGGTTTCCTGGTCGTTTAGCCGTTGAAATTAACACCATCTCATCTCAGCAGTCTGGGGTTGTGCTACCCTGGCGTTACGTAAGCCCAACGATTTACGGTTATGTATCACAAGCCAGGGGGATTGATAGGGTATGATTACGCTTCGCCGTTTGGGCCAGTATCGCTTCTACGTTAACTCGGGCTATACCCTCGAGCCGCCTTACATCTGCGTGGGGCACCAGGGCCACTTTGCCAAGTTCACCTTGCAGCCGTTGGCCTTGCAGGTCAACAATGGTTTTTCCCGGGCCGAGCTGGGGCGCATCCAGCAGGCCATCCTGGAGGTGCGGGATCAGCTCCTGCGGCACTGGGCCCAGGCTAAGGGAACCGATGGGGAAAAAACCAGCCGGGAGCTGCTGTTGCACCAGGAATAGCCCCGCTAGCCGCCTATACAGGTCTTCCCGCCATCATGAAGCTGGCGGTCATGCCTCCATCTACCGGCAGGATGGCCCCAGTGATGAAGCTAGCCTTCTCGGAGGCCAGAAAGACCACCGCCTGCGCCACTTCCTCAGGCTTCCCCAGGCGGCGTAGGGCGTGCAGGTCTTCCCAGTCCTGGCGGGTGAGTTCGGGGTCTTCGGTCATCTGGATAGCCTCGAGAACCGCCTCGGTGGCAATGGCGCCGGGGGCTACGGCGTTGACCCGGATGTGAAGGGGGGCTAGATCAAGGGCCATCGAACGGGTCAGGTTGACCAGCCCGCCCTTAGAGGCGTTGTAGGCAGCGTTGTTTTGCTCGGCGAAAAGACCCTGCACGCTGGCGACGTTCACGATGGCCCCACCCCCTGCCTTGGCCATCTCCCGTGCGGCCAGGGCCGAGAGGTGCATAGGGGCGGTCAGGTTGACCTCCAGCACCTGCTGCCACTCCGCTAAACCCACCTTCAGCACCGAGCCTGGCGCGGCGATGGCCGCGTTGTTGACCAGCACATGTACCGCGCCCCACTGCTTTAGGGCCTGTTCTACCAGTCGCTCGCGATGGGCCGCTTGGGCGATATCGGCGTAAACGAACAGCCCACCTAGCCGCTTGGCCACCTCGAGGCCCTCGGGGCGCACATCGCACAGCACCAGCAAGGCCCCTTCCTGGGCGAAGGCCTCGGCGATGGCCCGGCCAATGCCCCGCGCGGCACCGGTAACCAGTACCACCTTGCCCTGGAACATGTACAAAGTTTATCGAAGCAGTGGGTACTGGTGAACCCTAAGGCCCTTGCGCCCCCTGCAGGCTAAGCTCAAGTCCCAGCCGCACCGCCTGGCCCTGGACCCAAAGCCTCCCCTCAACCCCAAGCTCCAGGGGAGGACTTTCCTCCAGGCGGTAAAGCACCCGCACCCCAAGCCCTCCCAAAGGCGGCGCCACCGTCCCCACCGGCCAGAACAGCCCTCCAGAAAAGACCAGGCTCACCCAGTCGTTGGCTACAAACCCAAGGCCTCCTTCCAGCCCCACCTGGACCCCAGCACCACCCAGGAGTTCCACCCGGCCTCCCACCTCCAGAACCACCGGGTCCCGCAGGAGACCTAAACCCAGCCCCAGGCCCACCCCCCAGGGGTAGGTGAGGCTGAAGGAGAGCCTGGGGTCCAGGGGAGATTCCGGGTCTAGTCGGTAGCCCAGACGGAAGCTTCCATTTCCATTGGCCTGGCTCTCCCCCAAGCGTAGGAGGCCATCGCCGTAGTTTCGCTCCTCCACCCGCCATACTAGTCCCAGCCTGAGGTCCAGCCTCGCAGACCAGGCTCGATCCAGAGCGTAGTTCAGCCCCATCCCCAGATCTACCCCATGCTCCACCCAGACCCGGGCGAAAGGGCCTAGCTCATCCACTCCAAGCCCCGTCCCCCCGTGGGGGTATAGGCCAGGCTTAGGCTCCAGCGCACCTGGCCCGGGGGCTCCTCGGGGCGTCTCAAGGGGTCAATCTGGGCCTGGGCCAGGCCCAAGGCCAGGAACAGGAGGACCCAAAACCTCACGGCCACCTCCTAAGCCCCTCAAGCCGCTCCAGTCTTCCCCCCGCCCAGGCCAACACCGCCCCCTGCCGGGCCCGCACCCGGGGGATGAGTTCTGGCGAAGGGATGGGCACCAGAACCGCCCCGCCGAACCCCTTGCGGGGGATGAGCCCCTGGAGGGGCAGGAGCCGCCGGCCCCAGCTTGGGTCATCTAGGACCACCTGATCCCCCACCACCCCCACCCCCACCACGTAGTGGGGCTCGGGCCGGGTGGTGTGGAGGATGAGGGGGAGGCCGCCCCGGGCGAAATAGTCCCTAAGCCCCCCTAGGCCCACCCGGAAGCCCCGGGCCGGAAGGCCCAAAGCCTCCATGGCCCGGAGGAGGGCCAGGGCGGTGAGGCCTTTAGGGCGGGCTTCCTCCTCCCCTACGCCCATGGCCCGAAGGGCGAGCGCCAAGACCTCCTTTTCCCCCACCTCTCCCTGGCTGTAAGAAACTGTTTAGGATTTACGCAGTTGGCTGAAGGATGTGGAGGGGATGGGCGAGATAACTTCGTATTGCCTCGCGAACAATGGACGCCTTGGCCTCGTACCAGCTC
>NZ_AUHY01000052.1 GCF_000423425.1 Meiothermus rufus DSM 22234
TAGGACCTCCAGCTCCAGGGCCATCTGGCCGACCAAGCGTTCCAGTTCGCGGACGCGGGCCTCTTGTTCTGCGCAGCTATGGGAGAAGGCGGCATGGGCGTTATCCAAGAACGCCCGTTGCCACCTGTAGAGCACGGACTCTGCGACCTCGTGAGCTCGGCAGGCTTCGGCCACGGTCCTTTGACCCGACAAGACCTCCAACACAATTTTTACCTTTTCCTTCGCTGACCACCTGCGCATCTCGCTACCCCTTCAGGCTACACCCCTCGGTCTCTCTCTTGGGGTGGTCCAAATTTGGGGCAGCACTTCATCCAGATTTACCGGGAAAAGTACGAGGCCCTGGCAAGGGAAAGGAGTTTCCACGTCCACCGGGACTGGGAGGAGGGCCTCGAAGACCTCTTTCCCACCCCGAGCAAGGAGGAGGTGGCCGAGGTCTGGACCAAGGCCCGGGCACTGGGCCTGCTCACCCATGAGGCGGGTTACGGCTTCACCGATCGTAGGCAGGGGACTGCAAGAAGACACGTGCTGGGCACTACCCCGGCGGATGCCTTAGCGGCTCTCCGGAAAGACTTCTTCGCCTTCAAGGAGCTGGAAGCCCAGGTGAAGAAGGAAGAAGGTGGACGCCGGCGCGATCCACAGGCACTGGAAGGACTTAAGCTCAGGCTTCCCGAGGTCATCAGCTCGAGGGAGCAAAAGCTGGAAGACGCCTCCTTCAGCGACGAGGATAGGGAGGTATTCCAGCAAGAGCTAGCGGTTTTGCAGCGGTGGCGGGAAGAGCTGGTCGCCCTGCGCCCCAACGCTGGTCAGGATGACTTCCCCACCCTCTAGCGTCATGCTGCACCCCACTGTGTTGGTCGCCTTTCCGGGGCTCGCTGAGGCCCTGGTGCGGGTAGCCGAACCCCTGTGGCTGGAGCGACTGGGGCCCAAAGCGCTGGCCCTCGAGGTCGCGCGCCCGGATTCGCTGGATGGGGCCCTGGTCTCCCTGCTGGCCCAGTCCCGCCAACTGGAACTCCGCCGCAAAGGCTATGAACCCGACCCCGCCCTGACGCTGGCGGTCCTCGCTTCCGGGGATGCAGCGGGCCTACCGGGCTTCGTAGATAGACTAGAACAGAAGATAGGCAATGGGCCCTGGGCCGGGATGGAGCTGCGGTTGCACCTGGTGCTCTTCCTGCGGGAACCCGAGAACCTGGCACACTTCCCGCCGAATCCCGACCACCACCCTCCCACGCGGGTCTGGCCGGTCTCCCGCTGGGCCAGAAACGGCCTCTATTTGCCCAAAGAAGAGCACCTGGCCGTCTGGGTGCAGCACTTCGTGGAGGCCCTAGTAGCCTCCCAGGCCCCGCTCCAACCGGAAAAGGGACGGGACTGGGTGGGGCTTGGCATAGCCCGGCTGGAAATGGAGCAGCCAAACCCCCAAACCCTGGTGCCCATCCTGTGGGAGGCGATTCGGCAGATGGAGCTGGGTGTACCTCCCGAGGTGCCGCCTCCTCCCTCATGGGCCTTCCAGCCGACCCCCCCTCCGGCCCGCCCGGAACGGACAAGCTGCGATGCCCACCCCAATTGGAGTAACCCCAACTGGGATAGGTACCGCCAGGAGCAGCGGGCTGCGGCCAGCCTGGCCGTGGAGCAAGCCCTATTACCCCTCGAGAGCCCCGCTCCCTACGAACTCGGACGCCAGGCTTTGCTGTTGGGCCTGCCTGCTTTACCCAAAAGCCTGGCCCGCCTAAAAAAAGCCCTCCAGCGCGCGGAGGACGAGCGCACGGCGCTTTTAGAAACCCTGGACAAAACCGCCGGGGTGGCCGAGAAGCGGGCCCGCCTTAACCGCCTTCGGGTGCGAATACAGCGGGGAGGCCTGGGGGGGCGTGAGGATCTTCAGCAGGAAATCCGGACGCTGGAAAAAGCGCTGGAGCCGGTGGATCAGGCCCTGGAGGAGGGCAATGTCGCCTTTTTCCTACAGCACGACCCTGAGGCCCAGCAAGCCAGCAGGGAGCTGGCTACCTTGGAAGAGCGGTTCCAGACCAACCGGGAGCGCTGGGAAAAGGAGGTGGATAACCCACCGCCTCCATCCAACCGCCCCAAACGGTGGACGCAGTGGTTCACAAACCGTCTGGGCCCGGCGACCCCACCCGAGTCCGGGTCGGAGACGGCCTCGATTCGCAAGCGGCTCTGCGGCAATGCCTGGCACCTGCTCCAGGAGGCCCATCCCCAGCAAGAGCGCCTCACCCAGCGCCACCTCTTCTTCGGGGAGGTGCTCGACCGCTTCGCTTTGGTCAACAGGTATCTCGAGGCCCTAAAGCGGGAGCAAGAGCGGGCTAAGCGGGCCCTTACCCTGGCTAAGGGGTTTGTTCCCTCCCGCGTTCATCCCGAGGACAACCCCCTGGTCGTGCGTATCCCTCAACACGTCCCCTCCACCCACCCCAAGGTGCGGGCTGCGGCCCACTACCTGGTTAAGGAGGGGGTCCTCGAGGCTTTCTGGGACAACGATCTGAAGGGCTTTGAAAACCGCCTGCGGGAAGTGGCCCAGTGGTTGGCAAAGCGCCTGGGCCCGGTGCAGCTTTCCACCCCGGACGAGGTGCTCTGGTCTACGCTGGTGGTCGCTGGAGCACCCCGGGTGCTGGTGCACAACTGGCCGGAGCACCGCCAGTACGCCTACGTGCTGGGCCCGAACCCCAAGGCGCGGTGGGGGGAGGCCTACGACCAGGAAAGCTGGCTTCCTGGGGAGGGGATCCTGTTTCGGATGGTTTTCCCTTTAGTGCCAGAGCAGTTTTTGGAGGGAACTACCCCACTGACCCCTGAATCGTACGGGGAGGAGAACCCCCCCACATCCCCCGCCCCTCTTGGGGAGGAGGTGTTGATCCGGCATAACCCTCTGCTGGACGAGATATTCAAGTGAAGGAGGCCCTGTGTTTAAGGAAAAAGCCCTGGAAGCGTTCGCAGGTTATGTGCTGGAAAAAAGGCTGTTGCAGGAAACCTCGTTCCACCGCCTACCCCGGTTTGTGGTGGAGTACTTGCTAGCCAAGGCGGGCGGCACGCTCGAGGCGGTGGACAAGGTGCGCCAGAAACTGGAGGAACTCTACCTGGGCCCCGGACACCAGGAGTGGCTCAAAGACCAGCTCCTGCGCCACAAACGCAAGGTGCTCATCGACCGCCTCGAGGTTCGGGTGGACCTCAACACGGGGAGCCACCGGGCCCAGCTCCCCAGCCTGGGCGAGTACCCGGCGGAGGTAGACTACCACCTGCCGGAGCAGCACCCCGGCGTCCTCTACGGCCTTTGGGGCACCTTGGAGCTGGAATACGAAGGGGGGAGAAGCCCGGTAAGGGTCAAGCAGTTTGTCCCCTTCCAGACCAGCCTGAACTCCCTGGAGCCTTTCCTGAAGGGCCGCCAGGCCTTTACCGAGGCGGAGTGGACCGATTTTCTTCTGGCCAGCGTGGGGCTCAACCCCGAGGGGCTAACTCCCAGACAGAAGCTTTTATACCTGGCCCGCCTGGCCCCCCTGGTAGAACCCAACCTGCACCTGATGGAGCTGGGCCCCCGACAGACGGGGAAGACCTACCTGCTGCGCAACCTATCCCCAGAAGCCTTCGTTATCTCTGGGGGCAAGGTCACGCCTGCGGTTCTTTACTATAACCAGCTCACCCGCAAGCCGGGCCTCATCCCCACCTACCAGGTGCTGATCTTTGACGAGGTGGCCCACACCGCCTGGGAAGACCCTTCCATTCTGTCCATTCTCAAGGACTACATGGAGTCGGGCCAGTTCAGCCGCGGGGGCAGAACCCTGACCGCCGAGGCCTCCTTGGTCTTCCTGGGCAACACCGACCGGCCTGAGGTACCCCTCACCCAGGTGCTCCCCCAGGGCCTGCGGGGGGATACCGCCCTCTTGGACCGCATCCATGGGCTTCTGCCGGGCCACGAGTTCCCCAAGATCTCCCCCGAGCTGCTCTACCAGGGGCCGGGGCTGGTGGTGGACTACCTGAGCGCGGCCTTCAAGAAACTTCGCCCCCTCGCCTTTGACCCCCCCCTGGCGCTTCCCAAGGGGCTTACCCAGCGGGATGCCCGGGCGGTGCGCAAGTGGGTATCGGGGCTTTTGAAGCTCCTCTACCCCGGCCGCGACTGGCCAGAAAGCCGGGTGCAGGACCTGGCTGACTTCGCCCTCGAGCTCCGCGAACGGGTCTACCAGGAGATGAGCCACTATAACCCCCTGGAATTCCCCCCGCGCAGGCGGGGGGAACCCGGCCTGGGTTGGGAAGAGCTTTTTACCCTGCTGGACGAGGCCTATCACCCTCTTTTTCGGGCCCTCCAGCAACGCGGAGCACCTCCGCCTAGCGAAGGCCCCGAAGATCTGCCCGGCACCAACGGCGAGATGAGCCAAAGCCTGGCCCGCTGGGGAGACAAACGTCTTCTACCCCAGGGTGTAACGGGCCAGGGGCTGTCGGTAGCGCCCCACACCCTGCCCGATGAGGTGCTGCGCTTCTTGGGCCTACAATGACGCCTATGGAGGTGGTCGAACTTCTCAAACCGGGGGCCTTGTTTCGGGCTCGAGGCCGGGATTACCGTTTGGAGCGCAAAGAGGGGGAGCTTCTCTTTGCCCGCACGGTGGACAGCGAGGAAGAAGCCCTCTTCTATCTGCCTTTGGAAGGGTCCAGCCTAAAACTGACCACCCTGGGCTACCCGCCCGAATCCCCCGGGGACCCCGCCCTCCACGACCTGCTCCTGCGAGCCCTTACCCTGAGCGCCCTGCACGCCGACGCCCCCTTTTTAGCCTTGCAGCGTTCCCGGGTGGTCCCGGCCAACTACCAGCTAGTTCCTTTGCTGATGGCTTTGCGGCAGCCCAAGGTGCGGCTGCTTATCGCCGATGATGTGGGCCTGGGCAAGACCATCGAGGCGGGCCTGATCGTCAAGGAGCTGCTGGTGCGCAGCAAGGCCCGCCGGGTGCTGGTCCTGGCCCCGGCGCACCTGCTGGCCCAGTGGCAGGAGGCTTTGCGCCGCTTCTTTCATCTGGATTTTGTGGTGCTCTCCGGGAGCCACCTCAAGCGTCTGGCCCGCACCCTGCCCCCAGGGGCCAACCCCTGGAGCATGCACGACCTGGTGGTGGCCAGCATAGACTACGCGAAACAGGATGGGATCCGTCCCCAGGTGCTCTTCCAGGACTGGGATCTGGTTCTGGTGGATGAGGCCCATATGGCCGCCCGCCCGCCTACCGAGAAGGGCAGCCAGATGGAGCGGTTCCGCCTGGTGCGGGAGCTGGCGAGGCGGGTCCCCCACCTCCTCCTGGCCACGGCCACCCCCCATAACGGCTACACCGAGAGTTTTTACAGCCTGCTCGAGCACCTGGACCAGGCGGGCCTGGGCCTCTTCAAGGAGGGGGCCCTGGACCGGGAAGCCGCCAAAAAACACGTGGTGCAGCGGCGGCGTCGGGATGTGGAGGACTGGTTCCGCCGCGAGGGAAAAAGAAGCCCCTTTCCCCAGCGGGAAGCCAAAGAGGTAGCAGTGGAGCCGAGCCGCGCCGAGGTGGAGCTCTTTGAGGCGGTGCGCCGTTACCAGGCCGAGGTGTTTGACCCCGATCCGGCCAAGGTGCCCCAGCTTGGGCGGTGGCTGGCCCTGCACCTGATGCGCCGGGCCACCAGCTCCCCCAAAGCCCTCGAGAAGAGCCTCAAGCGGCGGATCGCGGCCCTGGAGACCCTGGTGGCGGGGCCTCCTACCCAGGAAGGCCTGGCCGCCCTCTTGGATACCGCTCCCGAGCGCCTTCTGCCCGAGGAAGCGGAGGTGAGCCTCGAGCTCTCCTTAGCCGATGCGGCCCGGGTCCAGGCCGAGAAAGCCTACCTGGAGACCCTGCTGCAACACCTCAAACGAAGCCGCCGGGATAGCAAATTCGAGACCCTGATCGAGCTGCTAAAGGACCCTTTGCGCATGGGGGAGGGGCGGGTCCTGGTCTTCACCCGCTACAAAGACACCTTAGAACACCTTGTGCAGAGCTTGCCGGAAGCCCTTGCACAGCCGGTTTTTGGGGTGCATGGCGAGATGAGCGAGCGCAACCGGGAGGAGGTGCTTCTGGCCTTTGCCCAGCAGAAGCAGGCGGTGCTGGTGGCCACCGATGTGTTTTCAGAGGGGCTCAACCTCCAGCATTACGCCGCCCGGCTGGTGCACTACGACCTGCCCTGGAACCCCAACCGCCTAGAGCAGCGCAATGGGCGCATAGACCGCTTCGGCCAGCCCGAACCCACGGTCCGCCTGCGCACCTTGTACTACCAGCGCTCTTTTGATGTGGCGGTGTTCAAGCTTCTGCTGGAGAAGGCCGAGCGGATCCGCCGGGAGATGGGGGTGGTGCCGGCTTTCTTCGGGGACGAAGGGTACCTGCGGCAGAGCCTCGAGGCCCTCTGGACCCAGGACTGGCGGGGGGAACGGCTGGGCCAGGCGGGTCTTTTCCAAGAGGCCGAGGAAGCCTCTATGGCCCAGCGGGTGGTGCAGGAAGGCTTCTACGGCCACAGCGAGTTCAGCCTGCCCGATGTGGAACGGCGCTTGCAAGAGGCCGTGGACAGAATAGGGGGTCATCAATCGCTGGAAAGCTTTGTGCTGGATGGGCTTCGCTACCTGGGCTGGCAGATCCAGGGGCAGGGCCCCTACACCGCCCATCAGGGGGCGGGGGAGGCGATACCGGGACTCGAGCCCACCTTCGGCCCCTTCAGCTTCGACCCCGAGGCCCCTTTGGGGGTGGAGGTACTGGACCTGGCCCACCCGGTGGTCGAGCACCTGGTGGCCCACCTGCGCTTCCGGGCCTACCGGGATCTGGATGGGGCCCGCACCGCCTTCCTGACGGTGGCGGCGGCCACCCCACCGGTGGCCTTCTACCACTACCGGGCCCGGTTTCTGGGCCCCCAGGGGGAGGCGATGGAGCATCAGTTCCGCAAAGCCCTTCGCCTGCTGGATGGAAAGGAGCTTTCCCCGCAGGAGGCCGAAGACTTGTGGAGGCGGCGGGAAAAAACAGCCCCATTCCTCAGCAAGGAGCAGATGCGCGACCTGGCCCGCACGGCCCTCCAGGCCCCCCTGGAGGCGATGGGGGAAAAAGGCGCCCTGGAGGCGCTGGAAAAGCTCAGGCAGGAGCGTACAGCTTTGCGGGGCGACCTGGAGCGGGCCTACGGAAGCTTGCCGGAGGCTTTCCAGGAGCTGGACAGGCTGGAATTTTTGGGGCAAGAATTGCTGGCAGTAACGGTGTTGGTAGGCCGCAACCGATAGGAGCAGCACATGTTCTACAGCGTCCGCATCTCCGGCGGTCTTCTGACCGAGGAATTTCTCTCCAGTCTAACCCGCCCCGAAGCCCTGAAGGAAGTGGGCCTTTCGCTAGAGGAGCTGGAGGAAAAGTTCCTGGCCCTCTTCAGCCTGTACGAACGGGTGCGCCCGCTCGAGTTCCCCGATGTCTCCCAGGCCCGGGAGTCATGGCTGATCCCTTTTTTCCGGGTCTTGGGCTTTGATCCGGTGTACAACCGGGCCCACCTCCAGGTGGAGGAGCAGACTTTTCCCATAAGCCACCTAGGCTGGAACCAGGAGGAGGCCCCCCCGTTGCACCTGGTGTTGCAGGACCTGGATGAGAAGCCCACCCACCGGGGCAAAAGCCCCCACGGACTGCTCCAGGCCTACCTGAACCTGCACCCGGAGCAGGCCTGGGGGGTGGTGGCCAACCCCCGTGAGGTGCGTTTGTTGGGCAGGTACTACCATGTTTCCACCCCCGGCTACGTGGCCTTCTACCCAGGCGAGCTCTTTGAGGCTCCCCGCCAGGCGGCCCTGAGGGAGTTTCAGGTCCTCTATCTGTTGCTTTCGCAGAGCCGCTTTCAGCAGACCCAGGGCGAAGCCCCCCTGGACCGCTACCGCCGCCTGGCCCGCGAGGTGGGGGTGCGGGCCAAGGATGCCCTGAAAAAAGGCGTGGTGCGGGCCCTCGAGGTCCTGGGCAACGCCTTCTTGAGCGAGGAGCTGCGGGCTTTGTGCCAGAGTCCCGAGCGCCTGCAGGCCTACCACCAGGAGGTTTTGCGCCTGGTCTACCGCCTGCTCTTTTTGTTCTACGCCGAGCAGCGCGCGCTGATACCGCACGAAGGGCAGCTATCCTGGGTCTACGAGCGGGAGTATAGCCTGCTGGCCCTGCGGGAGCGGGCGGCCCGGCTGCGCTTCCAGCGCGATGACCAGACCGATTTGTGGGCCAAGCTGCTGCTCACCTTCCGGCTGGTGCACGAAGGGGACGAGGCCCTGGGGGTGCCCGCCCTGAACGGGGAGCTCTTTGCCCCCGAGGCCATCGCCACCCTCACCCAGCGGGGCCGTTCACCCAAAAACAGCGAGCTGCTGGAGGCCATACGCTACCTAGCTTTTGTGGAGCGGGAAGGGGCGTTGGAGCGGGTGAACTACCGAGACCTCGAGGTCGAAGAGATAGGCCATGTATACGAAGAAATCCTGGCCCTTTCGCCCCGCCTGGTGGAGGGCCGCTACAGCCTGGAGAGCCATCTGCTGGAGCGCAAGTCCTCGGGCAGCTACTACACCCCCCGCGAGCTGGTGCAGCTAGTGGTGCAAGAAGCGCTGGCCCCGGTGCTGGAAGAGCGATTGAAAGCCGCCGGTGAGGATCTCGAGGCCCAGGTCAGTGCCTTGCTCTCCCTGCGGGTCATTGACCCCGCCATGGGCTCGGGGGCCTTCCTGATCTCGGCTTTGGAGTACCTGGCCCAGCGGCTGGCCGAGCTGCGACAAAAGGCCAACCCCCAGTCCGAGTTTGCCCGGCTCTACGAGGAAGCCCGGCACGAGGTGGCCGCCCGCTGCATATACGGCGTAGACCTCAACCCCATGGCGGTAGAGCTGGCCAAGCTTTCTCTGTGGATTGCCGCCGCGGCCCGGGGCCGCCCCCTCTCTTTCCTGGACCACCACCTCAAGGTGGGCAACTCTCTGGTGGGGGCTCCCCGCGACTTTCTGGAAATGGGCATTCCCAAGGAGGCCTACAAGCGCGAGGGCGTGCCAGCCGAGGTGGTGAAAGGCCTGAGCTTTACCAAGAAGCCCGGCAAAACCCCCCTGGCCCTGGACAACCCACCCCCACCCCCGCCCCTCGACTACGAAGAAAAAAGTGTGCAGGACGTAGAGAAAAAGCGCCGCCTGTACACCCAGTGGCGCCAGAGCGAAGCCGTGCAGAAGTGGGAGCGCCTGGCCGACTACTGGGTGGCCGCTTTTTTCCTGCGCCCCACCCCCGCCGTGCGCCTCCCCGACGCCCAGGGCCTCAACTGGCTGGCCCAGCAGGCCCACGCCAGCCTGGCCCAGTGGGAAAACTCCACCTACCTCTCCCCCCCTACCCTGGCCGCCATCCAAACCGCCCAGCGCCGCCACCGCTTCTTCCACTGGTGGCTGGAGTTCCCGGAGGTGATGGGGCAAGGCGGGTTTGATGTGGTCCTGGGGAACCCGCCGTGGGAACAGCTGCAGTTTGATGACAGGGAGTTTTTCATCACACGTCCCGACATTGCCGAAGCCCCCAACATGGCCAAACGAAAAGCGATGATTGAGCGGCTTCGCCTAGAGGATCCCACTCTTTGGCAGGCTTACGCTGAAGCACAGGCGGATGTTAAGTCGTCTCAGGCATACATTCACTACAGCAACCGCTTCCCTCTGACCAGTTATGGGCGGATAAACCTTGCACCCCTTTTCGCCGAGCTGTCCCGCCAACTCTTAAATGTGAAGGGACGCGCTGGACTTATTGTCCCTACGGAAATTGCTACAGGGGCCTTCAACCAGCATTTCTTCGCAGATGTGGTGGCAAAGGGGGAACTCGCCGCCCTCTACGACTTCGAGAACCGCGAGGGGATCTTTCCTGGGGTGCATCGCTCCTACAAGTTCAGCATCCTGGTCCTGCGGGGCCAGGGGTCGCCCGAACCCGCCTGGTTCAGCTTCTTCGCCACCCGAACCGAGCACCTCGAGGACCCCAGCCGGGTCTTCAGCCTGGCCCCCAAGGACTTCGCCCTGCTCAACCCCAACACCAAGACCTGTCCGGTCTTCCGCACCCGCAGCGACGCCGAGTTGACCAAGCAGATCTACCAGCGGGTGCCGGTTTTGTGGAAAGAGGAGCCGGAGGAGAACCCCTGGGGGGTGCGGTTTCTCCTCATGTTCATGATGAATACCGACTCTAATCTCTTCCGCACCCAGAAAGAACTAGAGGTCCAGGGCTTCCAATTGGAAGGAAACCGCTTCATAAGGGGGAAGGAAGTCTACCTGCCCCTCTACGAGGCCAAGCTCATCTGGCACTTTGACCACCGCTTCGCCACCTACAACGGGGCCGACATCAGGGATATGACCCCCGCCGAGCACGCCAGCCCTGAGGCGCTGCCGCTGCCGCGCTACTGGGTGCCGCAGAAGGAGGTGGAGGAGCGCCTGGTGCTGCGCGATCGCAAGGGTGAGGTCATCTGGAGATGGGAGCGGGACTGGCTGATGGGGTGGAGGGACATCGCACGGTCTACCGATGAACGCACCTTCATCGCCTCCGTCTTTCCAAGGGTGGGTGCAGGGGATACCTACCTTCAAATGCTGCCCGCAAGGCCTGCCGATGAGGTCGCCTTGCTGCTTGGCAACCTCAGCAGCCTGGTCTTCGACTATTCGGTTCGTCAGAAAGCCGGAGGAACACACCTCAAGTACCACGTCACAAAGCAGCTCCCCGTCCTCCCCCCCTCGGCCTACCAAGCGGGGGACCTGCGGTTCATCGTCCCCCGTGTGCTCGAGCTCACCTACACCGCCTGGGACCTGGCCCCCTTCGCCCAGGACCTCTGGGAGGAGGCCGATGAAGAGCTGCGCGAGCTGCTCCAGCGGCAGTGGGAAGCCAACGGCGGTCACCCGCCTAACCGGCCCTCCTGGTTAGAGTCCGCCTACCCCTTCCCGCCCTTCCGCTGGGACGAGGAGCGCCGCGCCCTGCTGCGGGCCGAGCTGGACGCCTACTACGCCCGGCTTTATGGCCTAAACCGCAAGCAGCTCCGCTACATCCTAGACCCCAAGGACCTCACCGAGAAGGAGCTTTCGGACATCCTCTCCGACCACGAGGAGGTGGAAGACCCCCTGGACGAGCGGGCCTACCGCAAGCGGGTGCAGGCAAGCCGCTTCCCTGGGGAGACCTTCCGGGTGCTCAAGGACAAGGACATCCGGCGCTACGGGGAGTACCGCACCCGCAGGCTGGTGCTGCAGGCCTGGGAGAGGCTTTGGTAGAGTAGTCGGCAAATCATGGAAACTAAATGGCCTTTGGGGACTCGGTTCCGTCTACAGCACAAAGATAAGGAGATTGAGGTCGTTGTTGGGGAATCCGCGGATGGAGTACAAAGCTTTACAGACCAGTCGCCTTTAGGGAAGGCCCTTGAAGGCTGGCTGCGTAACCCCTCTGCGGACATCCGCGTAAGCACCCCAAGAGGCGAGGTGCACTACCAGCTTCTTGCCTATCAGCTACCGGCAGGCCCTTGGATTGAAAACAGCCCAACCCTCTGGGATGCCATGCGTATTTTTGGACCCGAAGTAGCCGCCGTGAACCTCCAGAAAGCCCTTAGATTGCAGGCAAAACTCCAGTCTTTGGGTGTACAGGTGCAAGGAATAATCGACCTCGAGACGGCCAAGTGGCTGGTGGCCTTCAAGGAGTCCCCGGCAGATGCCCCTGAGCCGGACTCTCGAGTACCTCCCGAATACCGCATAGAGTACCACATGCACAGGCTTGAGCAGGGTAACTGTGGGTCGGCTGCCATAATAGCAAGGACCAAAAGAAAAGATCTGAAAGATCCCTTCGGTGCCCTTTCATTTGTCCGTACTTGGAAAGACAGGATAGGTGAAACATGCCGCCCGGCCCTTCTCAACGTTGGAATAGGAGCTATATCCGATATTTGGAATGGTTACCATTCCGACGATAAAGGGTTGCTCCAGGAGGCCCTGGAGTTTGGCAAAGAAGCGCTAAGGATAGAGAAAAACCCGTATACCTACTGTGCGCTTCAAAGCATTTACAGGGCTTTGGACCAGGATGAGGAGGCCGATAGGTGCATTCAACTGGCCGAAGCACGTGGGAAGCCTTGCCAGCAGAATCGCCACGGAATTCGGCGGATCTACGATACAGGAAACCAGGGTGGGCATTCCCCGGACGAGCGGGATGAGCTACCTTTTTGATTCTTGCGGAGTGGGTCAAAAACCTGGGGCTATGTTCAGATCCCTGGCTAGCATAGACATATGCCCGTTTGCTTGAAGGAACTGCCCCGCTGGCTCGAGCCCCAGGTCTGGTTTACCCAGGTCCTACCCCGTGTGGTGGGGGGCGAGAGCCTCGACTGGAGCGAGACCGAGGCCGATCCCAAGACCCTGGAGCCACTTCTAGCCCCCATCAAAGCCCTGAACCTTCCCCCCGAGGAGCTGAGGGTGCGCCTGGGTTTCCCCACCATGCCAGCGGCGCTGCACCATACGGTGGCCGCCCTGATGGGGCTTGAATCCCCCGCGCTTTCCGGAGGGCCTACCCCTCGCGACCCCTTCGGCCAGCTGCACAGCATCCGGGAGAGTTTCCGGGGGTATGCCGAGAGCTTTGTGGCACCCCGCAACCCCCGGATTGCCGAGTACCTCCAAAAAGGCATTGAGGAAGCCGACCTCCTCTGGCGCGAGCCTTTTATCGCCCAAAAAAGGCGCTACCGGCTGGGCAAAAGCGTGGACGGGCTCATCCGCGAGGGCCTTCTGCCCGAGGAGATCCGGCCCCTTTTGCGGCGCAGCCCGGAGGACTTCCAGGACCGCACCCCCTTCCACCCCTACCTCCACCAGGAAGAGGCCCTGCGGGCGGCCCTAGCCGGGGAAAGCTTTGTGGTGGCCACAGGCACGGGCTCGGGCAAGAGCCTGGCCTTCGGCATGCCCATCCTGGCCTACGCCCTACAGGAGAGGCGGCCTGGGATCAAGGCGGTCATCGTCTACCCCATGAACGCCCTGGCCAACTCCCAGTACCGGGACTTCGCCCTGCGGCTCCATGGCTCGGGCCTGCGCATCGCCCTCTACAACGGCGAGACCCCCTTCACCCAGGAAGAGGGCCAGGCCCTACGGGAGCGCATCGCCCTCGAGCGCCCCGTAAGCGACGCGGAGGTGATGAGCCGCCAGGAAATCCGCGCCCACCCTCCCGACATCCTCATGACCAACTACGTGCAGCTCGAGCTTTTGCTCACCCGGGGGGAGGATCGCTACCTCTTCCCCCCAGAGCACCGGGGGCTGCTGCGCTACCTGGTCTTGGACGAGGTGCACACCTACGCGGGCCTACGGGGGGCGGATGTGGCCCTGCTCATCCGCCGCCTACGGCAGCATACCGGCACCACCCAAAGCCTCCAGGTCATCGGCACCTCGGCCACCGTGGACCGGGGAGAGGAGGCCATCCGCCGCTTCGCGGAAAACCTCTTTGGCGCATCGGTGGCCCGGGTCATCGGGGAGACCCTCGAGGATCCCCCTCCCCTGAACCTTTCCCAGCTTCCGGAAGACCTCCAGGAGGCGGTGGCCGGGCGCGAGGAGCGGGTGCGCCGGGTGGTCCTCTTCCTGGAACAGGCCCTGGCCCAGCCCAAGACCCTAAGCGAGCTGGCCCAGGGGCTCGTCGAGGCCGAAGGCGTCCCCCAGGACCAGGCCCGGGACGAGGTGGCCCTGGCCCTCCGGGTGGGGGCGGCCACGGGGTACCTGGTCCCCCGCATCCATGCCTTCTACGCCCAGGCCCCCGACCTCACCGCCACCTTAGACCTGCAAAGCCTCTCCCTCAAAGGGGAGCGCTTCTTGGAGGGCAAACCGGCTTACCCCTTGGTGTTCTGCCGCAACTGTGGGCAGGAGTACCTGGTGGCGCGCCTGGATAAAGCCTTTCTGCCTGGCCCGTCGCTTTTGAGCCCCTTCGATGCCCAGGTGCGCTACCTGCGCCCCGGGTTTTGGGATATGGAGAAAGAACCCCTGCCCGAGGACTGGCTGGAAAATGGCCGGGTTAAGCCAGCAAAACAGGCCCTGCTGCCCAGCAACCTGCGCCTCGACCCCTTCACAGGCCAGCAGGATGAGGGCAGGGGGGTGCCGGTGGCGGTGGTGCCGTATCCTTTCAGTTTCTGCCCCACCTGCCAGGTAGCCCACACCCGTAGGGGAGGGGAGATCCGCAAGCTGGCGGCCTTTGGCCTGGTGGGCCGTTCCACCGCCACCGATATCCTCACCCTTTCCACCCTGGCCAGCCTCCCCAACCAGGAACGCAAGATGATCGTCTTTACCGACAACCGCCAGGACGCCGAGTTCCAGGCCGGGCACTTCCAGGACCTCTTCCGCAAGGTGCTCTTCCGCCAGACCACGATAGAAATCCTGCGGGAGGGCCCTATTCACCTGAGCGTGCTGGGGGATCGGGTCTTTGAGGTCTGGAAAAAGAGCGATCCGCGGCAGGAGCTAAGCGAACTCTACGATATCGGCGCGCCCGAGGGCCAGGCCTTCCGCCGGCTGCTCGCCCTGGCGGCCATCCAGGAGGCCGCCCGCAACACCCAGCCCAACCTGAAGAACCTCGAGGCCGCGGGCCTGGTGCAATACACCTACCGGCACCTAGACGAGGTGTGCGAGGACCCGCGGGTCTGGGGGGGGCTGGGGGGCGCCCCGGAAGCCCGCCGGGACTACCTGCAAGGGCTTCTAGACCTGATGCGCCGCCGGGGGGCCATTGCCCACGAGTTCTTCAACCCCTGGCGTTTCCGCTTCGAGATCGAGGAAAAACTGGCCGCCTACCCCCAGGAGATCTTTGTGGAAGCGGTGGGTTCGGCGGTGGTGCTGGAAACCCGCACCCCTCAGACCCCGCGCTCTGGCCACACTTTCCGCCTGGTGGGGGAGCGGCGCCCAAGCCTGTTCGAAAGCTGGACTATGGGGGCCCTCGACCTGGCCCGCGAAGGGGCCCAAGCCCTGCTCAAGCGGGTAGTGCAGGCCCTGAAGGAGCATAGGGTGCTCCAAACCGCCAGCCTACCAGCCTGGGGCAAGGGAGAGGTGGCAGGCCTGGTGCTGAACCCCAACGCTATCTTGATCAAAAAAACCGAAGGCCGCTACTTGATCTGCCCTCGCAGCACCTACACGGGCTTTCTCTATCACCTGTATCGCTCCCCGGAGTACCCCACCCAACTGCTAGAGGAGCGGGAGGTACACCCCTTCTACCAAGCCCTTTACCGGGTGCGGGTTTTCCCCGTACCCCTCGAGGCCCGCGCCCATTCGGGTCAGGTGCCGGGGGAGGAGCGGCGCAAGCTGGAAGAGCGTTTCCGCGACCCCAAAGACCCCCTGAGCGCCCTGGTGGCCACCCCTACCCTGGAAATGGGGATCGACATCGGGGCCCTTTCGTCGGTCTTCTTGCGCAACATTCCCCCCTCCCCCGCCAGCTATGCCCAGCGCTCAGGCCGGGCTGGGCGCAAGGGGCAGCCGGCCCTCATCCAGGCCTTCTCGGGCGCCTTCGGGCACGACCAGTACTTCTACCGCTATCCGGAGAAGATGGTCCGGGGCAGCATCCAGGCACCGCGCTTTCTGCTGGACAACCCCCGCTTGATCCGGGCCCACATCCGGGCTTTGGTGCTGGAGGTACTGGCCCAGAAAGCGGGTTTTTCCCTACCCGCCAAGGTAGGTCAGGCCGTGGACTACGAGGATCAAGCCCAGTTCTACCCGCTCAGAGCCGCTTTCCGCCAGGGGCTCGCCGAAGAGCTTCGGGCCTGCCAGACCGATATAGAAGCGGCGGTACAGGAGGCCTTCAACCAGGAGATCAAACGCTACCCCTGGCTAAGCCCGGCCACCATCAGCCAAACCGTGCGGGGCTTCCTGGAAGAACTCGATCAGGAGATGGTTCCCTGGCGCGAGGAGTACCACGATGCGCAAGCCCGCTATGGGGAGTACGCTACCCGCCTCAAGCACATGCCCCCCAAGCACCACCAAAGAGAAGAGATCCAAAAGGAGGTGCAGAAGGCCGACGAGCAACGCACTCACCTGATAGACCTGGACCTCAGGGGCTACCTGGGCAGCCGGGGCTTCCTGCCCAACTACGCCTTTGCCCGAGCTGGAACCTGGGCCGAGATCCTTACGCCCAAGGAGGTTCGGCGGATCGAGCGCCCGCCCTTTACGGCCCTCACCGAGTTGGCTCCCGGCAATACCCTCTACTACGGCTCGCGACGTTATAGCCTCGAGCGGGCGGGTTTTTTACCCAAGGAATCTTCCCTGGAGAAAGGCAAGCGGTGCACTTGCGGTCATATCGAAACCCAGGGCCTGCGCTGTCGGGCCTGTGGCCGGGATCTAAGCCAAGAAGTGACTGAGGTGCGGCTCATACCGCCGCCGGTGGTGCTGGGTCTACCCAAAAGGCGCATCTCCAGCGAGGAGGAGGAGCGCTCGCGTCTCGGTTACGAGGTGGAATGGGACTGGCGACCCAAAGACCCCCAGACGCTCCAGGCCGATTCGCTACGGCTTTTCTACGAGCACAACGCCGAGGTGGTGGCCCTCAATAAGGGGCCGCGTTCTTGGTTCTTGGACGAAGAGGAAGACAACCCCTTGCGGGGGGGCTTTGTTCTTTGTAAGCGGTGCCGCCGCTTTCTTCTCACCGAAAAAGAGCTGGAGGAGCACCCCTGGCAAGACAGCAAGGAAGGGCGCTGCACCATGGGGGGTACCGCGAGCGACCTTTTACCCAACCTGCTGATCCAGGCCAGGGCCGAAAGCGATGTGCTGGCGCTGGAGATACCCAGGCCCTTAGATCTGGATGGACCCGCCGTGGACGCTTTCTACAAGAGCGTGCTGTCCGCCTTCCGCAAAGCAGCCCTAATTACCCTGGAACTGGCGGACGACGAGCTTATCGGCTTTCTTCAGCCTACCCCTGAGCCCAGGCTTCCCTACCGGGTGGTGCTGGTGGAAGGGCAGGAAGGGGGCTTGGGAGCCTTGGCGGCTTTGGCCAACTGGCCCGGGGCAGAGGAAACGCACCCCTTCCACGAGCTGGTGGAGGTGGCCCTGCGCCTGATGCACGCTGAGGAGGAAGGCTGCGAAAAGGCTTGCTACGACTGCCTCATGGACTATAGCAACCAGTGGGATCACCCTTTGCTGGACCGCACCCTGGTGCTGCCTTTTTTCCACAAGCTAAAAGGCCTCGAGTTCAAGCCTGCAGAAAAGGACCCAACCCATCTGGATGGGCTTCTGGCCCAGTGCGAGAGCGATCTCGAGCGGCGTTGGCTGTTAGAAGCCCACCGCCGGGGTGTGCCCCTGCCACAAAGAGCGCAGTACACCTTTCCCCTGAGGGAGACCTTCACTCGCTTTGATTTTTATTACGATCAGGGCTTGGGGATCTACGTAGATGGGCCACCCCATCAGGAGGATGAGCGTCGCCAAAAAGACCGGCAACTTCGCACCCAGCTTACCCTTCTGGGGATGCCCTTCGTGGTTTTCCAGGAGGGAGAGGCTTGGGACGAGCCCTTCCGAGAGCTGGCCGGGCTGCTGACGCGCAAAGATACCAGCCCCGACCTGTGGGCGGAAGCCCTGGCGCTGGTGGATCCAGCCTACCGCCCTCTCCTCGAGGGACTTAAAGCCATGGGGCTCACGCCGCCTACCGAGGTGGGGGAGGACCTGGTGGCGGAGGGGCGCATCGTGGGCCAGAGCATCGCCCGCTGGGGCGAAAAGCGCCTGGTACCCGAGGGCCTTGAGGCCCTCGGGTACCCGGTCAAACCCGACGCGCCCTTGGAGGCGGTAGCAGCATACTTGAAAGCGTGAGGAGGTGCCTATGAACGCCGCCATCGCGGACTCTTTTTATAAAAGTCTTTCCAAGCTCACCAGTGAGGAGCAGAACCGGGTGCGGGAAAGCGTCTTCCTCTTCCTGCAGAACCCTAAACATCCAAGCCTCAAGACGCACAAGCTGGGAAAGCTTAAGACCAAAGGGTTCTGGTCCGCCTACGTCAACATGGATTTGCGCATTATCCTCTACGAACAGGCCGAGGGGGGCTGGATCCTCGCCTACACAGGCCACCACGACGACGCCTATCGCTGGGCCGAAACCCACCAGTTGGAGGTCCACCCCAGGACGGGTGTGCTCCAGATTTTCCGCGTGGTGGAAGAAAAGAGGGTGGTGCTCCGGGAGGTCCGCCCCCTTTTCAACTACCCCGAGGACTACCTCCTGGACCTGGGCGTGCCCCCCTCCTACATCAAGCCCCTGCTTCTTGTGGAGACCGAGGACCAGTTTTCGGATCTCATCTCCGGCCTTCCCCAGGACGTGCAGGAGAGGCTTCTAGACCTCTATACAGGTAAAACGGTGGTGCCCCCTCCCAAGGTGAGCACCCTCGAGGATCTGGCCCAGCATCCCCTCACGCGGCAACATCTCCAGTTCATCCAGAACCTGGACGAGCTGCGCCGGGCTTTGTCCTACCCCTGGGAGCGGTGGATGGTCTTCCTGCATCCGGCCCAGCAGGAAGCGGTTGAGCGCACCTTTCAAGGCCCCGCACGGGTCACCGGGCCAGCGGGAACCGGGAAGACGGTGGTGGCCCTCCACCGGGCAGCCACCCTGGCCCGCCGCTACCCGGAGGCACCCATTCTCCTCACCTCCTTTAACCGCTTTCTATCTTCCCGCCTACAAGCTGGCTTGCGCCTCCTGATGGGAGAGATACCGCCCAACCTCACCGTGGAAAACCTGCATAGCCTGGCATGGCGCCTCCACAACCACCATCCAGGCCAGGCGCGGATCATCACCGAGAAACGCTATAAACCCTGGCTCCTGGAGGCCGGGCAGGGTCTCGGCCAGGACGCAGCCTTCCTCCTTTCTGAGTTTGCCTTCGTGGACGCCTGGGGCCTTTACACCTGGGAGGCTTACCGGGCCTTCCCCCGCACCGGCCGGGGCGTACCCCTAACCGCCCGCGAGCGCCTCAAGCTCTTTGAGGTCTTCCAGAAGGTGTGGGCCCGTATGGAGGCCGAGGGCTTCCTGACCTTCAACGGCTTGGCCCATCGTCTGCGCGCCAAGGCTGCGGCCGGGGAGTTGCCCCGCTTCCGGGCGGTAGTGGTGGACGAAGCTCAGGACCTGGGGCCCGCCGAGATCCTGCTTATTCGATCCCTTGCCGACGAAGCGCCGGATAATCTCTTCTTCGCCTTGGATCCAGCCCAGCGCATTTACACAGCGCCCCTTTCCTGGCAAGCTTTAGGCCTCGAGATCCGGGGGCGATCGATCCGGCTCAAGGTAAACTACCGCACCACCCGGGAAGTGGCCGGGGTCGCGGAAAAGGTTCTACCTCCCACCGTGGAAGGCGAGGTTCGCGAAGTACTATCCATTCTTAAAGGCCCCGACCCCGAGGTGCGGGGCTTCGCCGACCAGAATGCCTGCACGGCAGAGCTGATTCGCTGGACGCGCTGGCTTTTAGATCAAGGGCTTCGCGCTGAGGAAATCTGTGTTCTGACCCGAATGAAAAATTTAGCCAATGCGCTCAGGGAGGCTCTTAAGCAAGCCTCTATCCCGGTCACCCTACTTCAAGAGGCAGAAGACACCCGCGAAGGGCTTCGCCTGGGGGCGGTTCACGGCGTAAAAGGCCTGGAGTTCAGGGCAGTGGCGGTCTTTGGAGCCAACCGGAATCTTTTCCCCCTGGAGTCCCAACTGCGCCAGGCGCCCTCCGAGCTAGACCGAGAAGCCCTCCTGAACCAGGAGCGCAACCTCCTCTACGTGGCCCTTTCGCGAGCCAGGGAGCGGCTTTGGGTGGGATACTGGGGCGAGCCCAGCTTTTTCCTCGAGCAGCTGAATTCCCGGGTTAGCGCTACGCTTCGGTGACTCGGTATCGGAATACTTGGCTAGTTTGCCCCACCCCCTATCGGAATACTTGGCCATTTCACGCTCGAGGTATCGGAATACTTGGCCAAATAGGAGTTACGCAGTTGCAGTTGACTGGACATTCTTCTGTGTGCTAGGAGGAGAGTGCTTAGCCAAGCTTCTCCAAAGGGGGTGATGCCCATGAACCCACCGAAGTGCGATGACCTGGACTACATCCACTTTCTCATCGCCGCTCAGCGGGTCTTCACCTGTACCGAGGCCGCTCGCTGTAGTCCAAAGGAGAAGAGCCCTCCCGCCCATGATGCCTTT
>NZ_AUHY01000053.1:0-17500 GCF_000423425.1 Meiothermus rufus DSM 22234
ATTCTCGATGAGGGCATCGAGCCGGCCGTCCTGGAGATCCTCCAGCCGGCCCAGGGTAGCGACCACCCGCTGGCGGACGCGGCCGCCCTGGCGCACGCTCTCGACGAGCTGGAGGTAGGTGCGGGTGGAGCCGTCTTTGTTCTTGAAGGCCTTCTGGCGGATGAACATGGCACAACTAACGTAGCATCAAAACTATTCGCCTTCAAGATCTTATCTGAAAAACGTGGCACTACACTTTTGACCCCAAAGAACCGCCGCCCCATGGAAACCCCTTGATTCATGCGGGTTCCTGGGGCGGCGTGGCACCGAGAAGGGCCGTCAACTGTCAAACCCGAGCCTAGCCTATGCTGCCGAGGGCTACCGGGTACTGGGGGTGGCCTGGGGCCAAGGGGAGCGGGAAGAAGAGCTGCATTTTCTGGGGCTCGTGCTGTTCTGGGACCCTCCCCGGCCCGAGGTGCCGGAGGCCATCCGCACAGCCCGGGCAGCCGGCATCCGGGTGCTAATGGTCACCGGCGACCACCCTGCTACCGCCCTTTCCATCGCACACCAAATCGGCATTCCTGGCGAGCGGGTGCTCACCGGCAGCGATTTAGACGAGTACACCCCGGAGGCCCTGGCCCAGGCCGTGCGGGAGGTAAACGTATTTGCCCGGGTCTCTCCCGAGCATAAGCTCAAACTGGTGGAGCTACTGCAAAGAAGGGGCGAGGGGGTGGCCATGACCGGCGACGGGGTCAACGATGCCCCCGCGCTCAAACGGGCCGATGTGGGGGTGGCCATGGGGCAACGCGGCTCGGATGTAAGCCGAGAAGTGGCCGACCTGGTTCTGCTGGACGATAATTTCGCCACCATCGTGGCCGCTGTAGAGGAAGGGCGCAACATCTACGAGAACATCCAGAAATTCATCCGCTTCCTCTTCTCCACCAACCTCTCCGAGGTGCTGGTCATAGCCATCGGAGCCATGGCGGCGGCCCTCCTGAATCTGCGCGACGCTGCCGGTGGGCTACTCTTGCCCCTTACCGCAGTGCAGATTCTGTGGATAAACCTGATTACCGACGGCCTGCCGGCCATCTCGCTCACCCTGGACAGGAATCCTAGTGTCATGCAGCACCCGCCCCGGCCTTCCAAAGCCCCTTTGCTCGATAGGCTTTCGCTGCGCTTTGTGCTGATCAGCGGCAGCATCAAGGCCCTGTGCGCCCTGGGGCTTTTGGGTTTGCTGCCCCGCTTTGGCTACAGCCTCGAGGCCACCCGCAGCGTGGTCTTCCACTTCATGGCTATTGGCCAGCTTTTCTTTGCCTACCCCGCCCGCCATACTCACCTTTTCCCCCTACCCAATCCCTGGCTGCACGGGGCTGTACTCCTGGGCATCGCCATCCAGGTATTGGTGGGGCTATGGCCTGCCAGCATAGCCGGGCTCAACCTCGTCCCGCTGCCCATGCTGCTGTGGGGCGTTCTACTGGGCACAGCCCTGCTGGCCTGGGGGCTAGCCGAGCTGAGCAACCGCTTATTCTGGCGCAGCTAGGCTTTCAACGGCGCTCCACCGCCAAAGCCTTGCGCTGGGCCTCCTCCAAAACCTGGCGCGGGTTGGCATTGCCCTTGAGGGCGCGCTCGAGGGCCTCCTCCAGAAAGCTATACCAAAGGGTCACCTCGGGGTCTTGCACCCAAGGGGCTGCCTGCTCGAGGCCAGCGAAAGCCACCCGGCGGCGGGGGTCCTCGCGATAGAAATCCTCCAATAGGGGCTGGGCGGCACGGCGCAAGGGAAGGGCATAGGTAGCCCGCACCCACTCGGCCAGGCTGGCCGGCTCCATCCAATGCCGCCAAAGCGCCACCGCTGCTTTGGCCTGGGCCTCGCTGGCGCCGCGCAACACCAAAAGCGTACCCCCAGCCAGGGGCAGCCTGCCATCGGGCGTGCGGGGTACGGGGGCTACCCCCAGGCGGAAGGGGATGGGGGTGCGCTTTTCCAGCACCGGCCAGACCGTAATGGGGGCAATACCCATAAAGGTCTTGGTGCGCACAAAGTCCACCAGGGCAAACTGGGCCTCGGCAATGTTGCGGCTCTGGGCGTGCCCCGAGCGCACCAGGTTTTGCAGATACTCGAGGCTTTGCACCACCCGGGCATCGGTAAAGTTGGGACGCCCCTCCCGCAAAAGCTGCCCACCCCGGCTCATCACCACGGCGTTGAAGGAGTAGACATCGCTGATCACAGTGAAGCCTTTGGCCGCACGGGTGGTCAGGGCCTGGGCTACCTTGGCTAGGTCATCCCAGGTCTGGGGTGGGTTCAGGCGGCGGGCCGCCATCTGGTCGGCATTGAAAAAAAGCACCGGCAGGTGCAGTTCTACCGGCAGGGCGTAGGTGCGGCCTCGAAAGCGCCCGGTCTCGAGCAGACCATGGTAAAAGTCCCCCGGTAGGTTGCCCAAATACTCGTCCAACGGCAGCGCCAGGTTCTCCTGTACGGCCCGGCTGACAAACGAAAGCTCACCATAGTACAGCGGAGGGGCCGTGCCTGCGCGCAAAGCGGCGGTGAGCTTGAGAGCCCCCTCGCGCAGGTCACCCACGTACTGCGGGTTAATCCGATACTCCCGCCTTTGGGCGTTGAAATCAGCCACGATTTTTTCCAACGCCTCCCGCGCAGGGGAATCCAGGGTATGCCAAAACAACACCTCGGTAGGGCGCTGGGCAAAAGCCGTTCCCAACAACGCCATCAGAAAGCACCCCTTAAGCCAACTCTTCATCGCCCTAGCTTAAGGCAGCTTTCTGAAGCCACGCTGAACCGGCGTAATCCCCCGCGTAACCCCGCATTACCCCCCAGCTAAAGAAATGCTAAACTCTAGGGGTTGCCCGATGCTCTAGCATATTACCCACGCCCGCCTTATGGAGCCTCCCCTAAGCCCCCCAACCCAGCAGGTTAAGCGGCCCTTTATCCCAATCCCACACGCACCGTTGCCCAAGCCTGCATAGTGGTGTGACGATGCATGCTCTGCTCTTGGCCCTGGCCCTGGCGCTGGCCCCCCTGCCCAACCTACCCTACATTCCGCACGGGAGCGAGATTCGGGTGGTCTCCGCCGATCTGCTCACGGTGTACGTGGTTTGGCAGGTCGAAGGGCGCAACCTGGTGCTGCAAAGCAAGCTGCCGGCCCCGGCCAACCGGGAGGTGCGGGTGCTGTTTCGGGTAGAGGGCCACTACCGCCCCCCGTACAATGGGATCACCACCCCCCGGGGGGATGTGGCCCTACTCGTCCAAGGGGAGCGGGTTAGCCTGAATGAACTTCTAACGAGCACCTATCGTTTGAACCTACCCAACGGGCGCGTCTTGCCGGAGGTTCGATGAAACGTATTTTGCTAATTGAAGACGACCCAGAAATCGCCCACCTCTTGCAGCTCGAGCTCAAGGAGGCGGGCTACAGCGTGGACTGGGCCTCGGGTGGGATGGCTGGGCTGGTACGGCTGCGCGAGGCCACGCCCGACCTGGTCATCCTGGACCTGGGCCTACCCGACCTAGACGGCGGCGAGGTGGCCCGCCGCATCCGGGCTAGCTACGAGGTGCCTATCATCGTCCTCACCGCCGCCGACGCGGTCGAGCGCAAGGTCAGTCTGCTCTCGGATGGGGCCGACGACTATATGGTCAAACCCTTCCACCCTGCCGAGCTTCTAGCCCGCATCCAGGTACAGCTACGCCACCGCGAGGGGGGTGACCAGGTCAGTGTAGGTGGGCTGGAGGTGCACCTGGCCCGGCGCCAGGTGCTCTTCGATGGGCAGGAGCTGCGGCTTTCCCCCAAGGAGTTCGAGCTTTTGTCCCTTCTGGCCAGCCGACCAGGCAAGGTCTTCAGCCGCCAGGAGATCGAAGAACACCTGTGGGGACGGCAGCTCGAGCGCGATTCCAACGTAGTAGACGTGCACATCGCCAACCTGCGTGCCAAGCTGCGCGAGGCCGGGGCCTACGGCTATTTGCGCACCGTGCGCGGGGTGGGCTACGCGCTGCGCCAGCGCGAGGCGGAATAGGTGCCGCTTTTGGGCCCTAAAGGTATGAAAGCAAAGCTGGGCTCAGGAAAAATCCAGCATAGCGCAAGCGCTGGGCCTAAGCCCCTGGGGTGTGTATGTCCTTCCGCACCCGCCTAATCGCCGCCTATGCGGTTCTATGGGTGCTCATCCTGGCCCTTACTCTGGCTGTGGCGCTATATAGCGTCAACATCGGCCTCTACGCCCAGGTCGAGCGCACCCTGCTGCGCTATGTGGGCGAGGTGGCCCAGCTCTACGCTTCCGGACAGGCTGGGGAGATCAGCCTGCCCCGCTTTAGTCCGGTGCTGGTGAGCTTCTACAGCAACGAGGGCCAGCTTTTGGTGGCCCCCACGCCTGATTTCAAACACCGAGTACCCAAAAACTACATCCAAGCCGCCAGCAGCACCCCCAAGCCTTACTACGCTCCCGGCTTCATGGCGGCCTACCAGCAAATCCCCGGAGCGGTGGTGGCGGTCAGCCAGGACACCCGCTTCATCGAGGGCATCTCGGCCACCGTGCGCAACGCCCTAATCCAGGGGATGGCCCTGTTGCTGCCGGTGGGGGCCCTCTTGATCGCGCTAGCCGCCCGCCTGTCGCTTATCCCACTGCACCGGGCCGCTTCCGAGGTGGACAAGCGCGGCCCCCGTAACCTCGAGCCCATCCACTACACCGGCCCCAAGGACGACCTGGGGCTGATGGTGGAAAAGGTCAACGACCTACTGCGTGAGCTGCGCGAGGCCCAGGCCCGCGAGCGGGCCTTCCTGGCCGAGGTCTCCCACGAGCTGCGCACCCCCCTGACCTCGCTCAACGGCTACCTGGAGCGCCTGAGCCGCAACCCTACCGATAGCGAGATGCTCGAGCGTGCCCGTAAAATCGCGGCCCACACCGCACGTATGGTGCAAGACCTGCTGGCCTTGGCCCGGGGCGAGGCTGAGCGCAGCGTCAACGCCCACATCGTCAACCTGGGCGACCTGCTGCGCCAGGCGGTGGGCGAATATCCCGGGGTGGTACTCAAGATGCCCGCCGAGTTCCCCGAGGTGCTGGGCGACCCCGACCGCTTGCTCCAACTGGCCCGCAACCTGATTGCCAACGCGGTGCGGGCCGCCGGAACGCCCGAAAAAGTGCAGGTGCGGGTCTGGATGGTCAAAGAACCCACCGATAACCCCCCCGATCCCTACGAGTCCGCCGACGAGGCCCGCACCACCTCCACCCCTGAGATGAAGCCGCCCAAACAGCCCTGGGCCGCCTTTGCGGTGGTGGACTGGGGGCCGGGTATCGCCCCCGAGGTGCTGCCCCGGCTATTCACCCGCTTTGCCCGTGGCCCCGAGGGGGGCACCGGGCTGGGCTTGGCCATCGCCAAGCAAATCGCCGAGGCCCACGGCGGCGAAATTCGCGTGGCCAGCCGGCCCGGCGAGACCCGCTTCACGGTGTTTTTGCCTCTGCTAGTGGAGGAGGAATAAGTAGCCCATTTGCCTGGCTACGCAAACTTTCGTATGCTTTCGCTATGCCCTCTCTCGAGGCCACCTTCCGCCATCGGGAAATCCTGGAGGTACTGCGGCGCGAGGGCCAGGCCCACGTAGGACGGCTGGCCGAGCAGTTCGGGGTTTCTGCCGTCACCATCCGCGCCGACCTGGAGTACTTGGAGCGCCAGGGCCTCTTGCGGCGCACCCGGGGTGGAGCCGTACCCGCCGAGGCCAAGCGCTTCGAGCTACCCCTGGAGGAAACCCGCCAGCTCCATGCCCGGGAAAAAGAGCGCATCGGACAACACGCCGCCAGCCTGGTGCGCGACGGCGAGACCATCATCGTGGATGTGGGCAGCACCACCACCGAGCTGGCCCGGGCCCTTCCCCCTTCGCTCAAAAACGTAGTGGTCATCACCAGCGCCCTCAACATTGCGCTGCTGCTGGAGTCCCACCCCGGCCTTACGGTCATCGTCACCGGCGGCACCCTAAGGCCCTTGCAGCACTCCCTGGTGAACCCCTACGGCACGCTTTTGTTGCGGGAGATCAACGCCGACAAGGCCTTCATCGGCTGCAACGGGGTGCATCCAGAAAAGGGCTTCACCAACACCAACCTGCAAGAAGCCGAGATCAAGCGGGCTATGATTGAGGCTGCCCGCCAGACCATCGTGCTGGCCGACCACAGCAAGATTATGCAGGTCGCCACCGCCCGCATCGGGCCATTGGAGGTGGCCGACCTTTTGATTACCGATCACAAGGCCAAAAGCGAGGACTTGGAGCGCCTGCGTCAACAGGGGCTCGAGGTAACCGTGGCGGCCCGCAAATGAAAGCATACGAAAGTGTTCACAACTATTGACAAGTCGGGCCAGCCCCTATAGACTTCACCCGAACCTTCGATGGGGAAACCAACCGGCTGCTACCGGCGGTCTCGTTATGTGTCTATCCGCACGCTTCCCCAGAAAAGGCCAGCATCTAAGGAGGGATACATGAAACGTCTAGCGGTTTTAGGTGCGGCCCTGGCCTTTACCCTGGCCTCGGCCCAGCAGCTACAGGGCAACCCCAACCTGCGCGGGGAGATCACCGTGTGGAGCTGGAACATCGCCGCCAAGGCCCTCGAGGCCAACATCCCCGGCTTCAATAAGCTCTTCCCCAACGTCAAGGTCACGGTACTAGACATCGGCAACCAGGCCACCTACGACCGCGGCCTGGCCGGCTGCGCCGCTGGCGGAGCCGACCTACCCGATGTGTACTCGGTGGAAAACAACGAGGCCGAGGTGTTCTGGGCTCGCTTCCCCAACTGCTTCACCGACTTGAACACCCTGCAACCGGCAGCCTCCACCCTGCGCAACCTCTTCCCGGCTTTCAAATGGACCGAGCTTACCGTGGGCAACCGCATCTACGCCATCCCCTGGGACTCCGGCCCGGTGGTGATGTTCTACCGGCGCGACATCTACAGCCAATCCGGGGTTAACCCTGCCACCATCCGCACCTGGGACGACTTCATCGCAGCAGGCCGCCGCATCGCCCAGGCCACCAACAACCGGGTCAAGATGGGGGTGATTGCCAATGGCCAGGACGACGAGTGGTTCCGCATGCTGGCCAACCAGAACGGCTGCTTCTACTTCAACAACCAGGGCACGGCTATCACCGTCAACCAGCCCGGCTGTGTAACCGCGCTGGAGACGGTCAAGAAGCTGATTGACGCTGGCATCGTGCTGCAGGGTGGCTGGAACGAGCAAATCCAGGCCTTCAAGGCCGGTCAGATCGCCACCAGCATGTTCGGGGCCTGGTACGAAGGCACCATCCGTTCCAACGCTCCCGAGCAAAGCGGTAAGTGGGGGATTTACCCCGTGCCGGCCTCGAGGGAAGGTGGGGTGCGGGCCGCCAACCTGGGTGGCTCAGCCCTGGCCATTCCGGCCTCGTCGCGCAACAAAGAGGCAGCCTGGGCCTTTGTGCGCTACGCCCTGGCCACCACCGAGGGGCAGGTGACCATGCTCAAAGAGTACGGTCTGGTGCCCTCGCTGCTGGCCGCTACCCGCGACCCCTACGTGGCCCAACCCCAGCCCTACTGGGGCAACCAGCGCATCTGGCAGGTTATCCTGGGCACCCTGGGTAACGTGCCGGCTGCCCGTGGCACCCAGTTCTTCCAGGAGGCCCGGGCCATCATGGTCAAGACCCAGGCCGACTACGTAGCCGGGCGCTTCCCCAACGCCAAGGCGGCCCTGGACGCCGCAGCCCAGCAAATCGCGCAGGCCACCGGTCTACCCATCGCACGCTAAGGCTTGTTCATGGGGGTGAGGGCAGCCTCACCCCCGACTCTTACAACACCAGAGCCTTTTTTGGAGCACCCCGCCAGATGCAAAGCTCTATATTTCCTGGGAGGACGCGTGAACCGTAGTGCGACCCCTTATCTTTTTCTGCTGCCCTACCTGGCGATTTTCGCCCTGTTCTGGGCCTGGCCCATCCTCGACTCGCTCCTGCTCTCCTTCCAAAACACCCGGGTCTACCCTCCGGTCTGGGCCCCTAGCCTCAACTGGAGCCGGCTGCTGCGCGACGCCGCCTTCTGGGATGCGCTGCGCAATACGGTGCTGATCCTGGTGGTTCAAGTACCCCTGATGCTGGCCCTGGCTACCGCGCTGGCCGTGGCCCTTAACTCGCAGTTGCTACGGGCTAGGGGCTTCTTCCGCTTCGCCTTCTTCGCCCCGGTGGTGGTGGGAGCCGTGGCCTACTCGGCGGTCTTCCGCCTGCTCTTTAACCCAAACGGAGCCGTAAACAACGCCTTAGGCCTCGAGTTCAACTGGCTTTTTCACCCCACCGGAGCCATGGCGGTCATCATCATCACCCTAACCTGGCGCTGGACCGGCTACAACGCTATCATCCTCCTGGCCGGGTTGCAGAGCATCCCCAAAGAGCTTTACGAGGCCGCCGAGATCGACGGGGCCAGCCCCTGGCAGCAGTTTTGGAAAATTACCGTCCCCAGCCTGCGCCCGGTGCTCCTATTCTGTCTGGTGCTTTCCATCATCGGCACCTTGCAGCTTTTCACCGAGCCCTGGCTCATCACCAACGGGGGCCCCGGCACCGCCACCACCACCTTGGGGGTCTACCTCTACCGCCAGGGTTTTCAGAACATCAACTTCGGCTACGCCTCCACCATCGCCTACGCCATAACCCTTTTGGCCCTGGTTTTCTCGCTGATTCAGCTTCGGCTTTTTGGGAGGGAGTCGTGAAGCGGCGGCTCTGGTGGCGCAGCCTGTGGCTGCATCTGTTCCTAACCCCTTTGGCCCTGTCGTGGCTGGCCCCGCTGTGGCTGATGTTCGTTTTTTCCACCCATCCCGAGGTGGCCATCTTCCGCACCCCCACCCCCCTCCTACCGGGCAACCAGTTTATTGCCAACCTGCAAAATCTCCAGGCCGACACCAACTTCTTGCGCACCCTCTTCAACAGCGTGGTGATCGCCAGCATCTACACCCTGCTCTCGCTTTTCCTAACCAGCCTGGCCGGCTATGCCTTTGCCCGTTTCAACTTTTGGGGCAAGGGCCTTTTGTTCTCATTGGTGATCGCCACCCTCACCATCCCCTACTTCGCCGTGGTGATCCCGCAGTTCATCCTGGTAGCCCGCGAGGCCAAAACCCTCCTGGCCATCCTCATCGGCATGGGGGTGTTTGGGGGGGTAGCGTTTCTTTTGGCCTGGCTTAGGTTCTCACCAGCACTGGGGCGGGTTCTATGGCTGGGCTACGCTCTGGCTGGGCTGGCCTACCTGTTTTTAGGGGTACCGGCCTTGCGCGAGGCCATGACCTTTGATGTGCGCCTTACCAACACCTGGTGGGCGGTCATTCTCCCCGCACTGGCCAACAGCCTGGGGGTGTTTTTCATGAGGCAGAACTTTTTGAGCCTGCCGCAAAGCCTGCTCGAGGCCGCCCGCATCGACGGAGCCGGCGAGTTCCGTATCTTCTTCCGCGTGGCCTTGCCCCTGGTGCTTCCGGCTATGGCCGCTCTGGCCATCATCCTCTTCCTAACCTCCTGGAACGACTACCTCTGGCCCTTGCTAGTGCTCTCCGACCGCAACATGCAGACCGCCCCGGTGGCCCTGGGCTCACTCATTGGGCTCACCCGGGTCTCCTGGGGTGGGATTATGGTCGGCGCAGTGATGACCACGCTACCCTTCTTGGTTCTGTTTCTCTTCTTGCAACGCTACTTCATCGCCGGCATCACCACCGGCGGGGTTAAGGAGTAGCCCTCGAGGTGAACTACGCTCATGCTAGGCGTCTGCTACTACCCCGAACACTGGCCCCCTGAACGCTGGGCCGAGGATGCCGAGCGCATGCGTGCGCTGGGGCTAAGCTACGTGCGCATCGGTGAGTTTGCCTGGAGCCGCCTAGAGCCCGATCCGGGGCGCTTGGATTGGGGATGGCTCGACCAGGCCATCGAGACTTTAGGCCGCGCCGGGCTAAAGGTGGTGCTGGGCACCCCCACCGCCACCCCCCCCAAGTGGTTGGTTGACCAGCACCCCGAGGTGCTGGCTGTGGACAAAGAGGGCCGGGTGCGCGGCTTCGGCTCCCGCCGCCACTACAGCTTCAGCAGCCGGGTTTACCAGCGCGAGGCCCGCCGGATCGTAACCCTGCTGGCCCAACGCTATGGGCAAAACCCCTACGTGGCGGGCTGGCAGACCGATAACGAATACGGCTGCCACGACACCACCCGCAGCTACGGCCCAGAAGACCTACGGGCTTTCCGCACCTGGCTTTCGGCCCGCTATGGCACCATCGAGGCCCTGAACCAAGCCTGGGGCAACGTCTTCTGGAGCATGGAATACCGCTCCTTTGAGGAGATAGACCTGCCCAACCAAAGCGTTACCGAGGCCAACCCCTCCCACTGGCTAGACTTCTACCGCTTCAGCTCCGACCAGGTGGTGGCCTTTAACCGGATGCAGGTGGAGATTCTGCGGGCTCACTCGCCCGGGCGCTTCATCGTGCACAACTTCATGGGGTACACCCCCGACTTCGACCACTTCAAGCTGGCCGAGGACCTCGATATTGCAGGTTGGGACAGCTACCCTCTGGGCTTCACCGATATGGATGTGCTGCCGGTCTCGAGCTCGGACAAAATCCGCTACGCTCACAGCGGCCACCCCGACATGGCCGCCTTCCACCACGACCTCTACCGGGGGGTTAAGCCGCGCTGGTGGGTGATGGAGCAGCAGCCAGGGCCGGTCAACTGGGCCCACCACAACCCCTCCCCAGCCCCAGGCATGGTGCGGCTTTGGACCTGGGAGGCCCTGGCCCACGGGGCCGAGGTGGTCTCCTACTTCCGCTGGCGGCAGTTCCCCCAGGCCCAAGAGCAGTTTCACGCCGGGCTCAACCGACCCGACTTCCAACCCGATGTAGCCTTTTTCGAGGCTGAACAGGTGGCCCAGGAGCTGGCTGCTTTGGCCCTCCCCCCCACCCAGCCCGCCCCGGTGGCCCTAGTCTTCGATTACGAGGCCGACTGGGTCTACCAGATTCAGCCCCAGGGAGAGGAATTCCGCTATCGCGACCTGGTTTGGCTATTCTACCAGGCCCTGCGCCGCTTGGGCTTGGACGTGGACTTCGTGCGGCCGGGGGGGAGCCTCGAGGGCTACCGCCTGGTGGTGGTGCCCAGCAGCCCTATTCTGCGTCGGCCCATGCTGGAAGCCCTGGACACCACGCCCGCAGCGGTGGTGCTGGGGCCTCGCACCGGTTCCAAAACCGAGGCCCTGGGCATCCCCCCCGAACTGCCCCCCGGGGCGCTCCAAGCCTTGCTACCCCTCAAGGTGGTACGGGTGGAGTCGCTGCGGCCTGGGGTAGAGCTCGAGGTGGCCTGGAATGGCCAGCGTTACCCCTGCGCTCTCTGGCGGGAATGGGTGGAAACCGGACTAGCCCCTAAAGGCTACTTCCCCGACGGCAAAGGAGCCCTCTTTCAGCAGCGGCACCTGCACTACCTGGCCTTCTGGCCCAGCCTAGACTTCCTGCAAGCCTACCTGGGCTACCTGGCCGCTACCCTGGGACTGCCCGTCCAACGGTTGCCCGAGGGCCTGCGCCTGCGTCGGCGGGGCCCTTGGACCTTCGCCTTCAACTACGGCTCCACTCCCCAGCCCGCCCCTGCGCCTTCCGGGGCTCGTTACCTGCTGGGAGGCCCCGTGGTGGCCCCCTATACTCTCAGCATCTGGGTGCAGGAGTAAACCGTGCGGATAGAAGGCTACGCGTTCAACATTCAGGCCAAAAGGCTCGAGGAAACCCTGGGCGGCTATCTGCTTAGCGGCCAAAGCGTGCAAATCGGCCACCCTTTTGGGCGCAGTTTCTACTTCAAGCACGGCTGGCAAAGCTGGAGCGAGGCCGCCTGGGTAAGCCTCAAGGAGAGCCCCAAACCTATCCTGCCCCCTGAGCGCCGACCCCAGTGCGACGACCCAGCCTACGCCCTAGCCCCGGTACACGGGGGTAGTGGACTGGGCGGGCTGGAAGGCTATGATGGGCGGATGCTCTTCCTGGGCGCTTTGCGCCCAGGGGCCCGGGTGGAGGCCGACCGGCAAAGCCTCAGGGGAAGTAGCCCTCACGAGATCTCCTGGTTTTTGGCCTATGGGCCCCCCCAGGCAGTGTTGGGCCGCTACGCCGAGCTTTTGGCCAATACCCTGGGAGTTCGACCAGCCCGGCCTGCGCCCCGGGTCTGGTGTAGCTGGTATGGCTACTACAACGAGATCTCCGAGGCCCGTCTGCTCCACACCATCGCTGGCTTGCAAGGCCTGCCTTTTGAGGTCTTCCAAATCGACGATGGCTGGCAACAAAATATCGGCGACTGGGAACCCAACCACAGGTTTCCCTCGGGCCTGCAAACCTTAGCCCTGCGGGCCCAAAGCCAGGGCCTAACCCCCGGGTTGTGGCTGGCCCCGTTCATCGCCCGGCCCAGCTCGAGGCTCTTTCAGGAACATCCCGACTGGTTTTTGCGCGATGAAGAGGGCAATTTAGTCTCTGCAGGCATCAACTGGGGGGGCTTTTATGCCCTGGATGTCACCCTACCGGCCGTACAGAACTGGCTGCAATCCCTTATCCGAACCGTGCGGGGCTGGGGCTTCCGCTATTTGAAGCTGGATTTCCTCTACGCCACCGCCCTGCCCGGCCAGCGGCACAGCGGGGCAGCCCGCGAGGAGGCCTACCGCGAGGCCCTGCGCCTGATCCGCGAGGCCGCCGGCGAAGAGGTTTATCTTCTGGCCTGCGGTGCCCCCATCCTGGCTTCGTTGGGCCTGGTAGACGGACTGCGCATCGGGCCGGACGTGGCCCCCTACTGGGACAACGAAGACCGCCGGCTCTTCCTACACGACCCCACCGGCCCTGCGGCCTACAACGCCCTGCGCACCAGCCTGCACCGGCTGTGGCTCCGGCCCCTGGTGCACACCGACCCCGATGTAGCCTACTTCCGTACCCGCTACAACCTGCTTTCCCCCGAGCAGCGGGGCATGCTCCAGGATTTAGCCCTAGTGGCCGGGTTCAAAGCCACCTCCGACCCACCGGAGTGGCTCGATGGGGAGGAACGGGAACAGCTAAAGGCCTGGCTCGAGGCCGACCCTCCCATCGAACCCCTCGGCCCCTATCGCTTCAGGATCGGCTCACGCCAGGTGGATTTCTCCCTCTGGCTGTGAAACCACTGGTTGTTGAGGTTTGCATGTATAAACGGGTCTATCGCAAGAAAGACGGTCGTATGCTCTACCTCTACGGCCTAAAACCCCACACCCTCCCCCCTTTGGAAGAGGGGGAGAATACCGCCCAAGCCAACTCCCATGCCCGCTGGCACCCCCTGCGCCAAGAATGGGTGGTCTTTGCGGCCAGCCGGCAGGGGCGCACCTTCCTCCCACCCAGGGAGTACGACCCGCTCGCCCCCAGCCAGCCCGGTGGCTTCCCCACCGAGATTCCCTTCCAGGACTTCGAGATCGCCGTCTTCCAGAACCGCTGGCCCTCCCTTTCGCCCCAGGCCGGCGACCCCCCCGCAGGCCTGCCCATCCCCACCCGCGACGCCCAGGGGGAGTGCGAGGTGGTGGTCTATACCCCTGAGCACAGCGGCAGCCTGGCCACCCTTAGCCAGGCCCGGCGGGAACTCTTGCTGGAGGTCTGGGCCGACCGCTACCATGACCTCTATGCCCGCGAGCACATCCAGTATGTGCTGCCCTTTGAAAATCGCGGCGAACAGATGGGGGTGACCCTGCACCACCCCCACGGGCAGATTTACGCTTACCCCTGGGTACCCCCCATTCTGCAAAAAGAGTTGGAGGCTTTTCAGAAAAGCCCTGTCTTGCTGGAGCTGCTGCCTCACCTGAAGCCCTACACCGTCCTCGAGGACGAACACACCTTGGCCTGCATTCCCCCCTTTGCCCGCTATCCCTACGAGCTTTTGGTCTTCCCCAAAACCTTCCGCCCAGGCCTGTGGGCCTACACCCCTGCCGAGCGGAAAAGCCTAGCCTACATGCTGGGCGTTTTGGTGGAGAAGCTCGACCGCCTCTTCCAGCGACCCATGCCCTATGTGATGGCTTTGCATGCCGCGCCCAAGGGGGCCGAGGCCTTCTTCCACTTTCACCTGGAGTTCTATCCGGCCTTACGTGCTGCTGACAAGCTTAAGTACCTGGCGGGCACCGAGCTGGCCGCCGGCACCTTCGCCATGGACGCCCTGCCCGAGGAGACCGCGCAGGCCCTGCGGGCCGTTGCGGTGGAAGGAAAAACCCCATGAACCCCACCGCCCTCCACCGCCTGCGCACCTGGATGTATGCCCAGGGCCTAAAGCATTTCTTCCTCCAGCAGCCAGAGAACTTCGCCTGGCTGACCGGCGGGGGCGACAACACCGTGGTGGCCTTCCGCCCCGCCGCAGCCTGGCTGGAAGTAACCCCCCAGGCCGTGCGGCTGCACGCCTCGCAGATTGAGGCTGAGCGGTTGCTGGAAGAAGAAGCCCCTGGCCTCGAGCTGGTGCGCTACCCCTGGTTCCAGCCCCCTACCCCCCAGGGGCCCAGCGACCTCGAGCACGACCTTACCCCCTTGCGCCTGATCCTCTCACCAGAGGAAGCCACCCGCTACCGAGCCCTGGGCCAAGAAACGGCTACGGCCTTGGGCCAAGCCCTGCGGGCCGCCCGACCCGAGTGGAGCGAACGGCAATTGGCCGGGGCCATCGCCGAGGAACTCCACAGCAGGGGCATCCAGCCGCTGGTTTTGTTGGTGGCGGGCGAGGCCCGGGTTTTCCGCTACCGCCACCCCTTGCCCCAGCCAGCCCCCCTGGGGCGGCTGTGTCTGGGGGTGGTCTGTGGCCGGCGGCACGGGCTGGTGGCCAGTGTGAGCCGGTTGCGCAGCTTTGGGCACCCTATGGCCCAGCTACTCAACCAGCAGGTGGCCCAGGTAGAGGCCGCGGCCTTGGCCGCTTCCCGAGCGGGAGCCAGTCTGGGTGAGGTGCTCGAGGCCATCCGGGCAGGTTACCAGGCCATCGGCCAGGCGGGCGCCTTCGAGGAGCACCACCAGGGGGGGCTAACCGGCTACCGGCCCCGCGAGGTGTTGGCCCGCCCCCATAGCCCCCAGCGGCTGGAGGTGGGCATGGCCCTGGCCTGGAACCCCAGCCTGCCAGGGGCCAAGCTCGAGGACACCTTCCTGCTTACCCCCCAGGGACTAGAAAACCTGACCTTCGACCCCCACTGGCCCAGCTTTGCCCTGGAGGGCCGCCTCCGGCCCTTGGTCTACGAGGAGTAAGCCCTATGTTCGAACGCATCTTTGGTTTTCCCCCCAGCGTGGTGGCCTCGGCCCCTGGCCGGGTCAACCTGCTGGGCGAGCATACCGACTACAACCAAGGGTATGTCCTGCCCACCCCCCTGCCCTACCAGACCGAGCTCGAGGCCGCCCCCACAGAGAGCCTCGAGGTCTACGCGGAAAACTTCCGGGAACACAAGCGCCGGGCCTTGGGCCAGCCCCGCCAAGGCGACTGGTTGGACTATATCGCGGGCTGTATCTGGGTACTGCACCAGCATGGGTATAGGGTGCCGGGCCTGCGGGCCTATGTACGTAGCCAGGTACCCATGGGTGGGGGGCTTTCCAGCTCGGCGGCCCTCGAGGTAGCTACCCTGCGGGCCTTGCGAGCCTTGTATCAGCTCCCCCTCGACGACCAGACCATTGCCCGGCTGGCTCAGGAAGCCGAGGTGGCCTACGTGGGAGTGCGCTGCGGCATCATGGATCAGATGGCTTCCTCGCTGGGCCGGCTGGGGTACGCCCTTTTTCTGGATACCCAGAGCCTCGAAAGCCGGCTGGTGCCCCTACCGGAAGGCTACCGGGTGGTGGTGGTGGACTCCGGGGTACCTCGGCGCCTGGCCGAGTCGGGCTACAATACCCGCCGCAGCGAATGTGAGGCGGCCTGTGCCCTGCTGGGGGTTCCCTCCTTGCGCGCCCTTTCTCCTGCCGATGCCCCCCGTATCGAAGCCCTGCCCGAGCCCCTCAACCGGCGGGCCCGGCACGTCCTGAGGGAAAACCAACGGGTATTGGAGGGGGTGGAGGCCCTCGAGGCTGGCCAGGTAGCCCGCTTCGGTCAGCTTATGGTGGCCTCCCACCGCTCGCTGCGCGACGACTACCAGGTCTCCACTCCTGAGCTTGACCAGCTGGTAGAGGCCGAGCTACGCCACGGGGCGGTGGGCGCCCGCCTGACCGGGGCTGGCTTTGGTGGGGCCACGGTGGCCTTAGTGCCGGAGGGAGCGTTCCAGCGATTTAAAGAGGGCGTGCTACAAGACTATCCTCAGGCCCGTTTTCTGTAAGCTCTGTCTATGCTGCCCCGCCCTCCCCTGCTGGCCATCTTTGCCCACCCCGACGACGAAGCCTTCCCCACTGGGGGCACCTTAGCCCACTACGCTGCCCAGGGCCACCCGGTCTACCTCGCCTGCGCCACCCGAGGCGAGGCCGGACAGCTCAAGGACCCCAGTCTACCCGTCGAAGACCTAGGTGCCTGGCGCACCCGTGAACTCGAGGCAGCCTGTGTCGCTTTGGGTATCCACCCTCCTTTCTTCCTGGGCTACCACGACTCAGGCCGCCACGAGCGGCTGCGCCAAGACGATCCCCTGGCCCTCCACAACGCTGATTTGTGGGAAGTGGAAGCCAAGATTCGTGCCCTGATTGCTCAGCTCGAGCCCCAGGTCATCCTCACCTTCGACCCTCACGGCGGCTATGGCCATCCCGACCACCTGGTGGTGCACCATGCCGCTACCGCCGCCTTCTTTTCCTCGGGCCACCTGCCCAACCCCCCGCTGCGCCTTTTTTACAGCGTTTTCACCACCACACAGGTTCAAACCCTGCAGCGAAGCGGACAGGCCGATAGCATCCTAGGCGGCCTCGAGGCCCAGGTCTTTGGCGTGGCGGAAAATACTGTGGCGGTCTGGATGAATGTACAAGCCTATCTGGAGCGAAAACGGGCGGCCATCGCCGCCCACCGCTCCCAGTTCGCCCCGCACCTCCAGGCCTTGAGCACTGCCTCACAAGGCCCATTTGCGATGCTGGGCCTCGAGGCTTTCGCTCTAGGCGGAACCCGCGGCCCCCTTCCCCGCTGGCCCCTGCGGGACCTTTTTGATGGGTTGTAGCAAGAGACCCCTCAAGCTTTGGGCACCTCTCTTGCCCAGGCCTCACCTATAGGCAAAGAGCGGATTTCCTCCGGGGTAAGCTGGTATTTTTCACCACACCAGTGGCAGCACACCTCGGCGCCCCCGTCCTGAGCAATCATCTCTTCACGCTCCTCGGGAGAAAAGTACACCAACGCATTCAAAGCCCGCTCCCGGCTACAACGGCAGCTAAACCGTAGGGGGATATAGCCCTCGCGGAAACCTACTGCGCGCAGGTCGGTGGGGTCGTAGCCCAGACCGGCCATCAGGGTCTCTACCGTGCCCTCCAGCCCGCGCTCGAGCAGCAACTCGGTAATGGCAGGACGGCCCTGTAGGTTTTGCTCGAGGCGCTCGATAACTACCTCAGGGCAGCCGGGCAGCACTTGAATAGCCACCCCCCCCGCCATATGCACCGCGCCCCGAGCATCGATCCGCA